>JAWLDJ010000010.1:0-46505 GCA_041686695.1 Nitriliruptoraceae bacterium | reverse complement strand
TGCAGCGGCTATCTGCTGTTTCCTGCCAGTGACGCGTGGCCGGTGACCCCGCGACGCCATCGCACATCGACCGTACGCTGGAGCGCATGAGGCGCGCACCCCACCCGAGGCCAGCATCGATCAGCCGGCGGCGTCGCGGCCTGCTGGCCGCGGCGGTGCTCGCGCTGGCGGTCACGGCGTGCGGCACTGGCGAGGAGGACGTCCCGGACGGCCCACCGCCGATCGTCGATGTCGAACCGTCACCTGAGGACCCGGCGCCCTCCGACGAGGATGGGTCGGCCGCCACCGCGGACGAGGATGGGTCGGCCGCCACCGAGGGCGAGGACGACCCGGGCGCCACCGAGGGCGAGGACGGTGACGGCGAGTCCGCAACGGCGCCGACGCCCGAGCCGGACCTCTCGGTCGAACTGGAGCTCAGCGAGGTCGCGACCCTCGACGGGCCGATCGCCGGGGCCGTCGGTCCGGACGGCGTCCTCCACCTCGCCGATCGGGCGGGAACGGTCCACCCGTTCACGGGTGACGGGGTCGGGGAAGCGGTCGTCGACATCTCGGACCAGACCACCACGGAGAGCGAGCGGGGGCTGCTCGGCATCGCCTTCGCCGCGGACGGCAGCGAGCTGTACCTGTCCTTCACCGACCGCGACGGGGCGAGCACGCTGAGCGCGGTCTCGGTCGTCGATGGCGAGGTGCGCGGCGACGAGCGCCGGACGGTGTTCCGGTTGTCGCAGCCCTACGCCAACCACAACGGTGGCGATGTGCACATCGGCCCCGATGGGCTGCTCTACCTCGGACTCGGCGACGGCGGCAGCGCCGGTGATCCGCTGGAGTCGGGCCAGGACCTGAGCACCCGGCTCGGCGCGCTCCTGCGCATCGATCCCCAGGCCGGCGATCCCTACGGCGTGCCGAGCACCAACCCCTTCGTCGACGTCGAGGAGGCGGCGCCGGAGATCTTCGCCTACGGCCTGCGCAACCCGTGGCGGTTCTCCTTCGATCCGGTCACCGATGCGCTGTGGATCGGCGATGTCGGCCAGGACGCCCGCGAGGAGATCAACCGTGTCGCCTTCGCACAGGCCGCCGGCGCGAACTTCGGCTGGAACCTGATGGAGGGCACGACCTCGTTCGCCGGCAGCGCTCCGGACGATCACGTCCCACCGGTCTACGAGTACGAGACCGGGGGGCCGCAGGGGTGCGCCGTCACAGGCGGGGTGGTGTACCGCGGGACGCAGATCCCGGAGCTGCACGGCGTCTACCTGTACGCCGACGCCTGCAACGGCACCGTGCGTGGTCTCCTGGTCGACGCGGATGGCGAGGTCGTCGAGCAGGCCGATCTCGGGGTCGACGGTGGGCAGGTCGTGGCCTTCGTCACCGACGCCGACGGCGAGGTGTACGTGCTCGATCTCGGCGGCAGCGTCCGGCGCCTCGAGCGGGGTTGAGCCCACGCGCCGACCGGGGCCAGCGGTACCTCGAGCGCGGGTGGACGCACCCCCGACATCCGCGGTCGACGGCCGCTACGCTTCCTGCAAGCCGTTCGCAGATGAGCGGCCGACCCCGGAAGCACCGCCCGCATCCCGGTGGAGAGCAGCATGCATGCGCCCGACGGCTTCCTGACCGCACCGACCGCGATCGCCACCGGGGTGCTCAGCGCGGGCGCGATCGCCGGTGCGGTGCGGGCCTCGCGTCCGGAGCTCGACGACGACCGGATCCCGTTGGCCGGGGTCACAGCAGCCTTCGTCTTCGCCGCTCAGATGGTGAACTTCCCGGTCGCGGCGGGCACCACCGGGCATCTGCTCGGCGGCGCCCTGGCCGCGGTCCTGCTCGGACCGTCCCTGGGGCTGGTGGTGGTTGCCGTCGTCGTGCTGGTGCAGGCGCTGGCTTTCGCGGATGGTGGTCTGACCGCGCTCGGCTACAACCTGTTCAACATGGCCGTGGTGACCTCGCTGGGCGGCTGGGCGGTGTTCCGCGGGGCTCGGCGCCTGCTGCCGGCTTCGCCCACCGGCGTGACGCTGGCCGCCGCGGTCGCCGGCTTCGCCTCGGTGCTGCTCTCGGCCATCTCGTTCAGCCTGATGTGGCTGTTCGGCGCGTCGGCAGCCGTGCCCTTCGACCGGGTCTTCGCCGCGATGGTCGGGGTCCACGCGATCATCGGGGTCGGGGAGGCGTTGATCACCGCCGGTGTGGTCGCCGCGGTGCTCGCGGTGCGTCCCGACCTGGTCCGTGGCGCGGACGGGGTCGATCCAGGTGCCGAGCGGGCGCGGTTGCCACGGACCCGGTTCGTGGTCATCGGGTTGCTGACCGCGCTGGTCGTGGCGGTGGGTGTGGCGCAGTTCGCCGTGGATGAGCCCGACGGGCTCGAGCGGGTGGCGCAGGACCTCGGCTTCGAGGAGGCCGGTCGGGAACATCTCCTCGCGAACAGCGTGTTCAGCGATTACGCCACCACGGGTGTGGCCAGTGAGCCGGTCAGCCTCGCGCTGGCCGGGATCGCGGGCACCCTGCTGACCCTGGCGGTCGGCACCGGGCTGCTGCTCGCGATCCGCGAGCGGCGCGGCCGCGATCCCGCGCGAGCCGACCAGACGGCCACGTGATCCTCCCCGTCATCGCGTCCGGCTCCGGCGCTGACGCGCATCGCGACGTGTCACCGTCTCCGGTGGCCTGAGGATGGGCGCCGGTCACACCCACGCGCTCTACGTGCACGAGCACTCGGTCGCCCACCGGCTGCCCGCGCACGTGAAGATCGTGGCGACCTTCGCGGTCACGGTCCTGATCGCGACGACCCCCAACCGCCAGGCGCTGGCCTTCGCCGGGTTCGCCGTCCTGCTGGCCACGGTCGCGCGCCTGTCACGGATCCCGGCCCGCTTCCTGCTGGCCCGACTGGTGGTCGTCGCGCCCTTCCTGCTCGCCGCGCTGTTCCTGCCCTTCGTGGCGTCGGGCCCACGCGTGGAGGTGTTGGGGGTGTCCGTGGCCGAAGCCGGCCTGTGGGGCGGACTCGGCCTGGCCGCCAGGGCGCTGCTCGGCGCCACGGCCTCGCTGTTGCTGGTCGCGACCACCGAGGTGCCCGAGCTCCTGCGTGGGCTCGAACGACTCCGCGTGCCGGCGCTGCTGACCCAGATCGCCGCTTTCATGGTGCGCTACCTCGAGGTCATCGTGGCGGAGGTCACCCGCCAACGGCGAGCCATGACCGCCCGCGGCTACGATCCACGCTGGTTCTGGCAGCTCAAGCCGCTGGCCGCCGGCCTCGGGGTACTGTTCGTGCGGTCCTACGAGCGGGGTGAACGCGTGCACGCCGCGATGCTCGCCCGGGGCTTCACCGGACAGCTCCCTGCACTGGTCGAGGAACGACCGACGCCCCGGTCGGCGTGGCTGGTGGCACTGGTGGTGCCTGGGATCGCCGGGCTGGTACGGCTGCTGGCCGGGTTCGGCGACCTCGGCATCGGTGGGGGTGTCGGATGAGCGAGACGGGGCAGCCCGCGTTGACGCTGGCCGACGTGCACTTCCGCTACCCGGACGGCACACCGGCGCTCGACGGGGTCGGGCTGTCGGTGGCCGCCGGCGAACGCGTCGCCCTGATCGGGCCGAACGGGGCGGGCAAGACCACCCTGGCGTTGCACACCAACGGGTTGCTCCGCGCGGAGCGGGGCACGGTCACCGTCGCGGGGCTCACCCTGGAGGCCGCCACCCTGCGCGAGATCCGACGACGTGTGGGGTTCGTGTTCCAGAACGCCGAGGACCAGCTGTTCATGGCCACCGTCCGTGACGACGTCGCCTTCGGGCCGGCCAACCACGGTCTGGCCGGTGCGGAACTCGAGCAGCGGGTCGAAGCCGCTCTGGCCTCGCTCGAGATCGGCCATCTCGCGGCCCGAGCCCCCCACCACCTCTCCGGCGGGGAGCGTCGCCGGGCGGCGTTGGCGACGGTGCTGGCGCTGCGTCCCGACGTGCTGGTGCTCGACGAGCCGACCGCTGGCCTCGATCCGGCCGGGCGCCGGGAGCTGATCACCACCCTGGCCAGCCTCGACGTGGCCCAGGTGATCGTCACGCACGACCTGCCGCTGGTACTGGAGCTGTGCCCCCGCACGGTCCTGATGGACCGCGGCCGGATCGTGGCCGACCGGCCGACCACGGGCCTGTTGTCGGATGCGGACCTGCTGGCGGCCCATCGCCTGGAGCTGCCCTACGGGTTGCAGCTGCCCGAGCACCCCTGACCGATGGGACACGGGATCCGCCGCGGGGGGCGAGTAGCGTCGGTGGCCGGACCGGTGATCGGAGACTGAGCGTGCGCGTCAACCTGATGATCGAGGGACAGGAATCGGTCACCTGGGAGCAGTGGGTCGAACTGGCCGAGCTCGCCGAGGCTGCTGGCCTCGAGGGCCTGTTCCGCTCCGACCACTACCAGTCGGTCGCTGCCCGCACCGAGCGCTCGGCCCTCGATGCCTGGGTCACCATCGGAGGACTGGCAGCGATCACCGAGCGGCTGCGGCTGGGGACCATGGTCTCGCCGACGTCGTTCCGGCACCCGTCGATCCTCGCCAAGAACGCCGTCACCGCCGACCACATCTCCGGTGGGCGGGTCGAACTCGGCATGGGCGCGGGTTGGCACGAGCTCGAGCACCGTACCTACGGGTTCGCGTTCCACGACCTCGGGACCCGCTACGACGTCCTCGAGGAGCAGGTGGAGATCGTGACCCGGCAGTTCCGCGAGGAACGCTTCGACCACCACGGAGCGCACTACCGGCTCGAGGATTGCCAGGCCAACCCCAAGCCGGTCCAGACGCCGAGCCTGCCGCTGCTCCTCGGTGGTGTCGCCGGGCCGCGCTCGTCACGTCTCGCCGCCCGTTTCGCCGACGAGTACAACACCGTCTTCCCGACGCTCGATGCCGTCGCCGAGCGCAAGTCCAACCTCGACGCCGCCTGCGCTGCGGTGGGCCGAGCACCGCTCCCGCTCTCGATCATGACGGGCTGCCTGATCGGTCGCGACGAGGCCGAGTTCCGTGATCGGGCGACGCTGCTCCACGAGCGCTCGGGCACCGACGTCGCGTTCGACGCCTGGCTCGACGAGCTGCGGCCCGCCTGGGTGATCGGCACCGTGGAGCAGGCAGCCGAGCGTCTGACGGCCTTCACTGACGCCGGGGTGTCCCGCTTCATGCTCCAGCACCAACTCCACGACGACCTCGACATGGTGGGCCTGCTCGGTCGTCTCGCGGCAGCGTGACCACCGGCGCCGCGGCGCGACGGCGGGAACCATCGGCTCACGTGGGCATGGCCAGGTTCTCGATGCCCCAGCGGCCGTGGTAGGTCACTGCCGTGGCCCCGGCCTCGCGCAGGATCGTGGCCGTGCGCCGCTTGACGTCCTCGTGGGTGGCATCGTCGACGCTGTCGGGATCGGGCAACCCGACGCACACCACGTGGGCCCCGGCCTCCAGGGCATCCGCCAGGTGCTCGAGGTGGGGGGTCTCGTCGCCCAGGATCTTGCGGATCCCGGTCAGCAGCCCCTCCGCAGCACCGTCCTCGTCGGGGTCGATCGTGGCGTCGTCGCGCTCGTCGGGGTCGACCACGTCCACCGTCACCCCGCTCATGACGGCCGCGTCGATGGCACGCCGCGCCTGCAGCACCACCTCGGTGTCGCGGGCGATGGCGGTGATGTGGTTGGTGGGGGAGGTACTGAACTGTTCGGTCACGGGCGTGCTCGCAGATCGAGGGGACGGGCCGTGCCAGCAGCCTAAACCAACCCCTCGCCTGGTCGGGGCGCTGGGAACCGTCCGGTCGACGGGGTGGTCAGCCGGGACGGGAGGGGGAGTCCTCGCCGAGGATCCGCTCGGCGGCCTCGAGCAGATCCGGGGTGAGGCGGACCGCGTCGATCAGCTTGCCACCGGCCGCGCGGACCTCGGCCGCGAAGCCGATCGCCCACACGTGCTCCACCACGAACAGCACCGCGGTGGAGTCCGGTTCCACCGTCGCGATCGCCGTATCGACCGCCTCGGCGTTGGGCAAGCCCACCGCCGCGTAGCCCAGCAGGTCCGCGGTCACATCACCGACATCGTCGTAGGCGGCGAGCTGCTCGACCTCTGCGGCACCGTCGCCGGAACGGGTGATGGTCATGGCGCTGATCAGGCGGATGTCGCCGACCTCGCGCAGCGCCTCGATGGCGACGTCCACGCCCTCTGGGCGGCCCTCGCCCGGGAAGGAGAGCACCACGACCTCGATCGGACCCCGGTCCATGCCGCACCTCCCGTCACGCCCCACGAGCCTACCCGCCGCCCGCCAGCAGGGCGGTCGCGAGCAGGGCCGCCAGCACGCCGGCCGCCTGGTTGCCCGTCAGCCGCTCGTGCAACCACCACCTCGCGACCAGCAGCGCCACCACCGGGTACAGCGAGGTGAGCAGCGAGACCAGGCTGAGCAGACCGACGCGTGTGGCCTGCAGGAACAGGATGTTGGCGAGCACGTCGCCCATCCCGCTGAGGGCCACGAGCCCGCCGGCCCCGCGAGGGACGAAGGCGCGTCGGCGCACCGCGACGGCGAACAGCAGGATCGTGATGGAGGAGGCGCGGGCACCGAGCAGCGGCCAGAGCCCGGAGTCGGCCGGGGAGGCGTTCAGGACCACGAAGAACAGCCCGAAGGCCGCCCCGGCGACCAGCGCCTGTGCGACGCTGCGGGCGCCACTGGCCCGCACGGCGCTGCCGGGGACGTAGGCGACCGCCACCACCGCCAGCAGGCCGAGGGCGATCCCGGTGAGCTCGCGTGGACCGACCGTCTCCCCGAGCAGGACGATGCCCCAGCCGACGGGGACCCCCGCTCCCACCAGCGCCGAGACCGGTGAGATCACCCCGATCGGACCGATGGCCATCGCTCGCAGGTAGATCACCAGCCCCACGGTGCCGAAGCCGCCGGCCAGCGCGCCGACGGCCAAGGCCCGCAGTGATGGCGCACCGGCGACGACCAGCACCGCGGGCAGGAGCAGGACCAGACCGACCGTCTGGATCGCCAGGGTCACCGTGAGCGCCGAGACCCGGCGGGCCGCCACCGCTCCGGTGACGTCGGACATGCCGAAGCCCGCGGCGGCCAAGAGGGCGAGCAGGCTTCCCACCGGTGCCTCCCGCGGGGTCAGGGCGTGCCTCGCGGCGGGGTCAGGGCGTGCCGAACGGCAGGGCCGGGGCGCCCACAGCGTCCGGTCAGACGGTCGCGAGCTCGAGCTGCTCGCCGTCGCCGAGGACGTGGACCTCGGCCAGGTCGCACACCGCGGCGAACTGCTCCGGGTCGGCGACCAGGGCGTCGTAGTGGATCGGGATCACGTGGTCGGCGCCGAGCTGCTGGACGAACCGGTAGGCATCGCGGTAGCTGATCGACGGCCCGACGATCGGGATCGCCGCTGCCGACACCTCGAGGCCCGCCAGTTCGATCCCGTCACCCGGGTGGAACAGCGTGTCGGCGATGACGAAGCCGGTGTTGGGTGGCCCCGGCGAGCCATCGACCATGACCACGTGCGGCAGGTCGTGCGGGGTGATCGGGACGCCGGCCGCGGTGAAGGGGGAGCCGTCCTCGACGAGGGTGCAACGCGCTTGCCCGAGCAGTGCGACCACGTCGGCGTTGCCGAAGAGGGTGACGCCCTCGGCGAGCAGGCGGTCGACCACCTCGACGTCGAGGTGGTCGTGGTGCCGGTGGGTGTAGAGCACCGCGTCGAGCGGCCCGAGCTCGGCCACGTCGTGGCGGGCGGTGACCAGGGTGCCCGGATCGATCGCCAGGCGTGCCCCCTCCACCTCGACGACGAGGCAGGACTGCGGGTACTTGGTGATGCGCATCGGGTGCTCCTCACTCGGGCGGCGGACCGTACCGGGTCCGGCGTCCGCGACAGTAGGCTCGCGGACCCACGGGCCGGTAGCTCAGCTGGTCAGAGCAGCGGACTCATAATCCGTCAGGCGCGGGTTCGAGCCCCGCCCGGCCCACTCCACCACCACCCCGGAGGCGTGTGTGGAGGCTGCCGTCCTGGTGCTCGCCTTCCTGCTGATGCTGGTCGGCCTGGTCGGCGTGCTCGTGCCGGTGCTGCCGGGCCTGCTGATCGTGTGGGCTGCGGGCGTGGCGTCGGTGCTGTGGCAGGGGACCGACACCACGGGATGGTTGGTGGCCTGGTGGCTGACCGGGCTGTTCGCGCTGGCCACGCTCGTGACCGTGGTGCTGCCCACCCGCCGCGGGCGGGAGCTCGGGGCCACGAGCGCCTCCTTCGCCAGCGGGTTGCTCGGTGCGGTCGTCGGGTTCTTCGTCCTGCCCGTCGCCGGCTTCCTGATCGGCTTCCTGGTGGGGTTGACCGTCGGCGAGCGCGCGCGGCTGGGGGAGTGGGACGCGGCGCGCGGATCGACCTTCGCGGTGCTGCGGGCCTACGGTCTGGGGGTACTGATCGAGCTGCTGCTCGGCCTGACCATGGTGGGGTCCTGGCTCGCGGCGGTCATCGCACGTACCGTGTGAAGCGGCCGGCAGAGCCCGTGGCAGCGCAGTGGGAGGACGCGAGGTGGACGCACGGACCGCGGCAGGGTGGCTGGCAGCGACCCGGGTGGCGGTCGGCCTGGGGCTGCTCGGCGCCCCCGAGCGCACCGCCGCCGGTTGGCTCGGCAGGAAGGTCGTGACATCGCCGGGTGGCCGCATCGCGGTGCAGGGCGTCGCCATCCGGGACCTGGTCGCCGGTGTCGGGGTGCTGGCCGCGCTGGCGGCCGATGCCGACGACGATGAGCTGGCGCGGTGGGTGGCTGCCTCGGTGGTGGCCGACGGCGCGGATGCGGTGAGCGTGCTGGTATCCGCACGGCGCGGTACCGGAGCACGCGTCTCGGCTGGGGTGGCACTGGCGGCGGCGACCGCGGGGACCCTGTGTCTGGCGGCGCTGCGACGCCGGTGAGCATCGCGGCCACCGGCAGGACGTGCCGGCGCCGGAGGTCGGGCGTCGACGGGGCGGTTCCGCCGTCGCCGGGCCTCCCGGTGGACCGGTTCAGCCGCCGGTCGGCTCGCTCACCTCGGGGAGCGCGCCGCTGACCACGACGCCGAGGAGCCCGAGGGCGGCCAGCGCGGCCAGCGCGGCCTCGGGACCGATGATGGCGAGCGCCGAGGTGAGCCCACCGGCGATGAGGAGGAGGACCGCGATCGTGGTGTTGGAGACGGCCACGTAGTCGGTGCGCTTGTTGCCCTCGGCGAGGTCGACCACGTAGGTCTTGCGGCCGATCCGTGCGCCGTGATGGACCAACGCCAGCAGCAGGTAGGTCAGCGGGTAGAGCAGCGTCAGCTCGCGTGCGCCGTCGATCGTGAGCGCGCCCAGGAAGACGAGCACGACGCCCGAGGCCAGGCCAGCAGACAGCATCATGACCTTCCGGGAGGACCGGTCCGCAAGCCGTCCCCAGACGGGGCCGCCGATCAGCGCCGCGATCCCGCTGGAGATCACGAACGCGCCGAGGCCCCGCAGTCCCGCGCCCCCCTGCTCGGTGGCCAGCGTGACGATGAAGGGGGGGCTGAGCGCGGAGACGAGCAGCAGGGTCCGTGCGATCACGAAGCGGCGGAACGGGGCGTCGTCGCGCAGCAGCGTGACGGCCCGGGCCGTCGTGCCACCGTCGCCGCCGGCCGCCTCCTGCTCGCCCGGCGCCTCCTGGACCCGGGCGAAGACCGCGGCCGCGAGCACCCAGGCCGCGGCGGCACCGGCCAGGAGCCAGGCGAAGGTGGAGGGGGCCGCATCCTGGCCGCCGAACAGCCGCAGGCCCAGCCCGACGGTGATCGAGGCGAGGCCGGCACCGATGGTGGCGTACCCGGTGATCTGGCCCCGGGTGCCCTTGGGCAGCGTGCGTCCGAGCACGTCCTTCGACGCGATGGACGACAGCGAACGTGCCAGGCTGAACAGGGCCAGCACCACCAGCACGGCGACACCGGCGACGGCCCCCTCGAGCGTGGCCGCGATCAGGGCCATGCCCGCCACCGCGGTCGCCTGCAACAGCGCGCCCAGCACCCACACCCACTTGCGGATGGCCTGGCGCCGGACCCAGGGCACCAGCGCCGCCTGGGGGAGCATGGACCCGGATTCCCGGATGGGGACCAGCAGTCCGGCGAGGCTGGCCGGTGCCCCGAGTGCGGCCAGGAGCCAGCTGAGCACGGTCTTGGCATCGACGATCAGGTCGCCGATCTTCTGCAGCGTCGTCGCCAGGACCTGGCGGCCGGCGTTGCCGGGGACCGCCTCGGCGACCTCGTTGTCGAGCTGGCCGTGGCCGTGGTCCTCGTCGTCGTCCACCAGGAGCAGGTAGAGCCGCTCGGTGGCGCTGTGTGGCTCCTGGTCCTCGGTCACGGTGCGCCCCACTCCAGAGGGACGGGCAGACCGGCGCGAGCCCGCAGGTCAGCAGCGGTGACCAGGGCCTCGTAGGGACCGCCGACGTCCAGAAGGTCGCAGCCCTCGTAGACCAGGATGCCGATCGTGCGGTGCGTCGCGCCGTTCATCTGTCCCCGCGATCGCGGAGCGCTGCCATGGCGCGGCTGGCATCCAGCACCGCGAGGAAGGGCAGCGGGTCGATCTCCTGCTGGAGCACGTAGGTGGTCAGCTCATCCCGTACCAACACCCGCAGCTCGTCGGCGTCCCACGGCTTGGTGACGTAGTGGTCGAGTCCGGCCTCGTTGACCGCCCGGATCGTGTCCTGCTGGTCCGCCTGGCCGGTGACCAGCACCTTGCGGCTGCGGCCGTGATCGGCCTGCTGGCACAGCTCGACGAGGAAGTCCACGCCGGTGACGCCGGGGAGCCGGTGGTCGGCCAGCACCAGCGCGAGCGGGTCGCCCTCCCGTTGCAGCTCGTCCAGGACCTCATGGGCGTCGGCGACGTCCTCGGCGGCTTCCACCCGGATCGTGCCGGCGAAGGGGTCCAGGTCGCGCACCAGCGCGTCGCGGACCTCGGGTTCGTCCTCGAGTACCAGTACGGCCAGCTGCACGTCGTCGCCTTTCCCGCGGTCAGGCCGCCGGCAAGCGTACGGTCGCGACCGTACGTCCCGGCTCGGAGGTCACCGTGATGGTGCCGCCGTGGTTGTGGATGATGCGTTGGCTGATGGCCAGGCCGAGCCCGAGGCCGTAGCGGATCCGCCCGTGCTTGGTGGTGAAGCGGGGCTCGAACAGGCGGGGCAGCACCTCGGGGGCGATCCCCGGTCCGTCGTCGATCACCTCCACCACGACCTCGTCGTCCTCGTGCCGCGTGACGATCTCGAGGCGACCCCGGCCCTGCATCGCGTCGACGGCGTTCAGGACGAGGTTGGTCCAGACCTGCCCCAGGGGTCCCGGGTGCCCCTCGATCGTCGGCAGATCCGCCGCATCGCGGCGCTCGAGGTCGATGCCGTCGAGCCGGTGCGCGACGAGTTGCAGGGCGTCGTCGATGGTGGCCGTGACATCGAGGTCGTCGACCACGGCCTCGCCGGGGCGGGCGTAGCTCTTCAGGCTGTCGACCAGGTCGGTGATGTGGTGGGTGCCGAGCGTGAGGTTGCGGAGCGCGCCGCCGAGCTCGGCAGCCACGACGAACTCCTCGAGCTCAGCCGGCGCGAGCCCGCTCGCCAGGGCCGCCGTGCGCTGCGGGTCGTCGACGCCGGCGCTGACGAGCCGGCGAGCCAGCTGCTCCGAGCCCAGGCTCGCGGTGAGTTCGCGACGGAGCTGGCGCTGACGTGCCGTGCCGAGTGGCGAGCGCTGTCGGGCCGCGTCCAGCACCTCCTGGAGCGCGGCGCCACGAGGGTGCGCCGCCAGCAACCGGGCGAGGTCGTCGGCGATGAAGGTGGCGGCCCGTGCGACGGCGGCCGCTGGGTTGTTCAGCTCGTGCGCGACGCCCGCTGACAGCTCACCGAGGGTGGCCATCCGCGCCGACTCGACGAGCTCCAGCCGGGCGCCTTCGAGCTGCTCGAGGGCGTCGGCCAGCCGCTGACGTTCACGGTCGAGCTCGGTGTTGAGTCGGACCTTCTCCACCTGGAGTTGCTCCGAGCGGCGCAGACGGGTCGCCAGCGCCCGTGCGGTCGCGGCGGCCATGACCGAACCCACCTCGGGTTCGACGGCCAGAGCGTGCTCGAGCTGTTCGAGGCTGATGTGGATCAGCTCCACGTCGCTGGTCGCCCGCGCGGTGAAGAAGGCCTGTCGCTGCTGGGTGAGGGAGAGCAACCCGACGACCGGTCCGGTGGAGGCGTGGTGCAGGCGCAACTCGCCGATCTCGCTGGAGCGGTCCAGTGCGACGGACCCGCTGCGCACCACGAACAGCCCGTCGACGCCCGTGCCCTGGTGGGTCAGTCGGGTCCCTGCCTGCAGCTGGAGCCGTGGTCGGGTTCCGAGCGCCCGGTCGAGCGCGTCGACGAGGCGGCCCGCGAGCGCCTCCTCGTCGAGCTCCAGGTCCTGCAGGAGCTCGCTCGCGGGGAGGTCGTCGGGTAGGGCGGCCACCTCGAGGGCAGCCAGCCGCGGATCCTCCGGCGCCCGGGAGCGCAGCCAGCGCCCGAGCTGCGCGCGGACGTGGGCTCCGAGCCAACCCGGGGACCAGGGCACGGCGACCACCGCGGCCAGTTCGTCGGCATCCACCGAGCGACTCAGGTCGTCGTGCCGGGCGCGTTCGGTCACCAGGATCGTCGTCGCGGTCCGCGCGTGCGGGTGCGTGGTCAGGGTCGCGATGCGCTTGTCCACCGAGGTCCCGTCGTCGAGCAGGCAGATCAGGCCGAGGACCGTGTCGTCGGGGAGTGTGCGCGCCACCGACAGGGCATCGACGCCCGCATGGACCGTGGCCAGGTCGTCGAGTTCATCCACGAGCTCGCGGGTGAGGGCGTCGCGGATCGCGCCCTCGGGCCCGGCGACGAGCACCGCCAATGCGGTCGGGCTCGTCACAGCAGGCCCAGCCACGTCCACCAGGTCGGCATCACGAACGACAGCAGGGCGAAGGCGACCGCGGCGATGACCAGCCCGGTGAAGATCATGGCGGACTGCGGGACCTCACCGGTCGCGTAGGCGATGGCGTTCGGTGGCGTGCTGATCGGCAGCGACATGGCCAGGCCACAGGCCAACGCGACCAGCACGGCCACCAGGGCCGCGTTCAGCGACAGGCCGACCGCCAGGCTCAGGGCGAGCGGGATGAGCAGGTTGGAGGCCGCCGAGGACGAGATGACCGTGGACATCGCGAGCCCGGCCAGCACCAGCAGGGCGATCAGGCCCGTGGCGGGCAGCGCCGCCCAGTCGACCAGCTCCAGGAGCCAGACGTCCATGCCCGAAGCGCCGATGCCGCCACCCAGCGCGATGCCGCCGGCCACCAGCCAGAGCACGTGCCACTGCAGCCCCTGGAGGTCCTTGGCGCCGAGGACCCCGGTGGCCAGCAGCAGCACCACGGGGATGAACCCCACCGTCGAGGACGCCAGTCCGTGCAGCGGCTCGGTCAACCAGAGCAACACGGTCAGGCCGGCGACGGCGCTGAACAGCATGGCCGGCGGGGTCCGGTTGAACCTGGCCGTCATGTCGATCTCGAGCGGGGTGTCCGCGGGGATGAAGCGTCGGGTGAGCAGCCACCACGAGCCGAGCAGCAGCAGCAGCATCAGCGGCATGGCCAGCAACATCCAGTCCAGGAAGGAGACGGAGATCCCCTGGTTGGACAGCTGGCCCAGGGCGATGGCGTTCGGGGGGGTGCCGACCGGGGTCCCGATGCCGCCGATGTTGGCCGCGATCGGGATCGACAGCGCGAGTCCCGTGCGCGCCGTGCCCGCGGGCAGCCCGGCCAGGACGGGGAGCAGGACGGCGAACATCGTGGCGGTGGTGGCGGTGTTGGACACGAACATCGACAGCAGCGCGGTGATCAGCATCAGCCCGAGCACGGTGCGTCGGGCGCCACCAGCGGCGAAGGGGCGCAGCAACAGCGCGGCCAGGTTGCGGTCGACGTCGTACTTGGCGGCGCCATCGGCGATCAGGAACCCACCGATGAACAGGATGATGACCGGATCCGCCAGCGTCGCGAACACCTCGCCGGCGCCCACCACGGACTCCTCGAGGGGCACCAGGGCCTGGTCGGAGAGCAGGAGCACCTGCAGGAGGATCACGACCAGCGACGTCGCCACCAGCGGGATCGCCTCGGTGATCCACAGCACGATCGCCAGGAGGAAGATCGCCAGCATGCGCTGGGCGGCCGGCTCGATGCCCGGCAGCTCCAGCACCAGCGTGCCCACGAACACCAGGAGCCCGACGGCCAGGCCGGTCGACTGGGTCCGACTGAGCGCGGGCAGGCGGGTCGGGGCGCTGGTCGCCACGCCGCTCATCCGCTCGCGAGACGTGGTGGGAAGCCGCCGGTGGCGATCGGACCCCAGCTGTCGACGGCCACGCGCAGCAGGCACTTGCCCTGTGCTCGCATCGCCTCGCGGTACTCGTCCCAGTCGGGATGTTCACCGGCGATGGCGCGGTAGTAGGCCACCAGCGGCTCCACCGCCTCGGGGAGGTCGAGCACCTCGGCGGTGCCCTCCACCTGGACCCAGGCACCGTCCCAGTCGTCGGACAGGACGAGCACCGTGGCCCGCGGATCGCGGCGCAGGTTGGCCACCTTGGCCCGTTCGGGATAGGTCGCCACGACGATCCGGCCATCGACCAACCCGCCGGTGACCGGTGACAGCTGCGGACGGCCGTCCCGGCGCCAGGTGACCAGCACGTGGTGGTGCCGATCGGCGATGAAGCGCTCGAGCGCGGCGCGGTCGATGCGGTCGGTGGTGGCGATCTGAGGGCTCATGCCGCCTGAGTCTAGGACGATGTGCGAGTCCGTCGAGGGTGTTCCCCGGCCCGGTGGGCAGGGCCGAGCGAGCCGAGCGCCGGGTAGGGTTGCCCCGTGGTCGAGCAGCCCGCCGACGAGCGTCCCATCCTCGAGCGTTCGGTCAACACCGAACGCGCGCTGACCCTGCCGCGACCCCGGCTCCGCGGCCGCTCGCATCTGCTCGCCGCGCTCGTCGCGATCCCGGGAGCGGTCGTGTGGACCGCGACCACACCGCCCAGCGGCCGGGTCGCGGTGGCCGTCTTCAGCCTCGGCATGGCGGCGATGTTCAGCTTCAGCGCCGTCCTGCACCTCAGGCGCTGGGATGCCGCGACCTACGAGCGGCTGTTCCGGCTCGACCACAGCGGCATCTACCTGGCCATCGGTGGCACCGGGGTCGCCGTGGCCCTGCTCGGACTGGAGGGCTGGGCATCGGTCGCGCTGCTGGTCGGGATGGCGTTGGGGTCGTTGCTCGGCATCGTGGTCGAGTGGCTCCCCTTCGCTCCCCCGAAGGGCTTCAACAGTGCCGTCTACCTCACGCTCGGGTGGCTGCCCGTCGCGCTGCTGCCCTGGCTGTGGTTCAGCGCAGGTCCCATGGTGGTGGCCCTGCTGCTGGGCGGCGGCGTGCTCTACACGGTCGGCGCCACGGTCGTCGGCCTCCGGCGCCCGGATCCGTCACCCACCTGGTTCGGTTACCACGAGGTGTTCCACCTGCTCGTGATCGCCGCGGTCGTCGTGCACGCGGTCATGGTCGAGACGTTGATCCGTGCCCTCGGGCCGGCGTGAGCCGTGCAACGACGGCGGTCCAGGTCGGCTCGGGCGCCGAACCGCTGCGTACCCGCCTGCGCATGAGACCACCGAGGAGGACACCGATGACGGTCGCCTACGCCGCACCGCTCGCCCAGGCCACCTCGACGGGTTCGGCACTGCGGCTGACGGCGCTCTCCAAGCGCTATCCGGGGCCACCGGTGGTGGATGCGCTCGCCGGGATCGACCTCGAGGTGGACTCGGGTGAACTGTTCGGCCTGCTCGGACCCAACGGCGCCGGCAAGTCGACGGCCGTCGGGGTCTGCACGACGCGTATCCGCCCGACCGGCGGCTCCGCCGCGGTCTTCGGTGCCGACGTCGTGGCCGAACCGGCGCGGGTCAAGCGCCGGCTCGGCGTGGTGACCCAGGACAACACCCTGGACCGGTCCCTCACCCTGGCGGAGAACCTGCACTACCACTGCCGCTACTTCGGGTGGTCGAGACGGGACGCGATGGCGCGCTCGCGAGAGCTCCTGGAGCGGTTCCGCCTGGCCGATCGCGCTGACGCCTTCCCGAACCAGATCTCGGGTGGTATGGCGCAGCGGCTCCAGGTGGCGCGCGCGATCGCGCATCGTCCCCAGCTGCTGTTCCTCGATGAGCCGACCGCGGGTCTCGACCCGCAGAGTCGGATCGCCCTGTGGGAGTTGGTCGGCGAGCTGCGTGAGGACGGCCTCACCGTGGTGCTGACCACGCACTACATGGAGGAGGCGGATCAGCTGTGCGACCGCGTCGCGATCATCGACCACGGCGAGGTCCTGGTGTGTGACACCCCGGAGGCGCTCAAGGAGGAGCACGGCGCCGGCGCCGTGCTCGACCTGGCCCTCGAACGACCCGCGACCTCCGAACTCTGTACCGAGCTGGCCGGCCTGGCAGGCGTGACCTCCGTCGAGTCGACCGCCGATGGTGTGCGGGTCATGGGAGCATCCGGCGACGGGTTGCTCGCCCCCGTGATCCAGGTGGCCGGCTCGGCGGGTGTCCGCGACGTGTCGGTGCAGGGCTCGACCCTGGAAGCGGTGTTCATCAACCTCACGGGAAGGGATCTGCGTGAGTGACACGCAAGTGAGGGAGACGGCACCACACCCCGCCGCTGCGCCGCTCGAGCGGGAACCGACGCCGCTGCGGGCATGGCGCCACGCGGTCGGTGGGTTGATGCTGCGCGACCTGCGGGTGCTGCGCCGGGAGCTGCCCGCGTTCCTCACCCGCACGGTCATGCAGCCGCTGCTGTTCGTGTTCGTCTTCGCCTACCTGTTCCCCCGGATCGGGCAGGGCATCGGCGCCAGGGGTGGTGCCGAGTTCGCCACGGTGCTCGTTCCGGGGCTCGTCGCGGTGGCGGTGATCTTCCAGGGCATCATCGCCGTCGCGCTGCCGCTGTCCAACGAGTTCGGCGGAACCAAGGAGATCGAGGACCGGATCATGGCACCGGTCCCGGTGTCCACCGTGGCCGTCGAGAAGATCCTGTTCGGTGCCGTACAGAGCGTCGCCGCGGGTGCGCTCGTGCTGCCCATGGTGGCGGCGATCCCGTCGACGCCCGTGGCCCTGACCGTGACCAGTGTCCCGTTGCTGGCGGTGGTGGTCGTGCTCTCGGCCCTGCTGTCGGGTGCGCTCGGCCTCGCGCTCGGTACCTACGTCAGCCCACGACAGATCGGCCTGATGTTCTCCGTGGTGGTGCTGCCGCTGACCTTCCTCGGGGCGGTGTACTACCCGTGGACCGCGCTCGAGGCCGTGCCCTGGTTGCAGTGGCTGGTGCTGGCCAACCCGCTGGTGTACGTCAGCGAGGGGCTGCGGGCGGCGATGACACCGTCGATCCCCACGATGCCCGCAGCCGTCGTCCTGGCCGCGCTGGCGCTCTCGACCGGACTGCTCGCGCTGATCGGCCTGCGCGGCTTCGCCCGGCGCACGATCGGCTGAGCCTGCTCCTGCCAGGAGCTCGGCGGCGGCGGGGGGTCCCCGTCGGCGCGCCGCGGCTCTGGCGGCGGGGTCCGATGCGAGGGCTCGCCTCGTGTCAGCCACTTCGCCGCCCACCACGTGGTGGTCCCCCAGGCCACCGCCAGGGCCGAGAGTTCCCAGGCGTGGCCGCCAGCCGCGGCAGCGGCGATCGGCAGCAGTGGGGCGATGAGCGCAGGCATGGTGGGCTCCTCGGCCACCGCGCGTTCGCGTCGTCGGTGACGCCCGCAACGGGTGGCGGCAGGCGTCGGGGTCGTCGATGGCCGCACACCAGACGCTACGACGAGGGTGTGACACGCCCGTCCCGCCGCGGTGTCCGCCGGTGCGGTGGCCGTGGTCAGCGGGCGGCGGTCAGCGCCGGTGCGGCGGTCTGCGCCAGTGGAGCGGTCGCGAGGCAGCGTCCCGTGGCTCCCGTGAGCCGTGGTGCGACGAGGATCGCGTCGATCTCCGTGCGGTCGAGGGCGTAGGCGGTGGTCGGCTGGTCCGGACTCACCGCGAACACCAGCCCGACGACGTTGCCGTCGCCGTCGATCACCGGCGCCCCGGAGTCGCCCTGGCGCAGGGTCGCGGCCAGGAAGAGGATCTCGCGGCGCGTCTCGTCGCGGCGATGGATGTCCTGGCCGACCGCCGTTCGGCGCTGCTGGACCCGCACGGCCGCGGCCCGGGGCTCGGGTTGGCCACCGGGATAGCCGATGACCGCGCCCTCGTCGCCGGGCCGGGCGCTGCCGAGCGGCAACGGCCGCTGCCCGAGATCGGCCACCTCCACCAACGCCAGGTCCCGCTCCGGGTCGAAGCTGACCACCCGCCCGGTCCGCACGGCGCCGTCGGGACGTCGGACCTGGATCTGGTCCGAGCCCGCCACGACGTGGGCGTTGGTCAGGACCAGACCACCGGCGATGGTCACCCCCGACCCGTCGTACCGGGCGCCGCAGCCACGTGCCGTCACGCGCACGGTCGCCGCGGTGGCACGGGCGAGGACGTCCTCCTCGAGCTCGACGGTCTCCGGTGGTGGCCCCGCGGTGCGCACGGGCCCGAGCTCGGCGATGACCTCCGGGAAGCGGCTCTCGGCCACGAGACGGCGCACGGCCTCACCCAGCTGCGGCGGCTTCGGGGCGTGCTCGGCCAGGACCCGGGTGCTCATGGCGTCGACCGCCTGACGACCCACGACCCCGGGCAGTTCCGCCGTCACGGGCAGCAACAGCCAGGCGCCCACGAGCACGAGACCCGCGCCGGCCAGCGCTCCACCGAGGCGGTCCAGGCCCGCCAGCGAGGTGGTGCCGATGCGGCGCCCGAGGCGGCGACCGAACTGACCCAGCATCGTGGCGAGCAGCAGGACGGTCGCCGCGAGGGTGCTGACGGCCACGAGGAACCGCGTCGTCGCCTCGGCTGCCGGGATCAGGTCGAGGACGCTCGGCACCGTCCAGGCGGCGGCGACGAGCCCGAGCCCCAGCCCGACCCAGACGGCCCCGCGCGTGAGCAGCCCGGCGCGCCACCCCGACCCGACGGCGGTCACCAGGGCGAGCAGCAGGACGAGATCGAGCAGGGTCACCCGGTGTCCGTCCTGGTGCCCGTCCGCACGAAGGTGACCCGGCTGGAAGCCAGCCGGGTCACCGGGGTGGTGAGCCGCGTCTCGTGCGGCCGCCGCGCGTCGCTCAGTTCGAGAACGCCCGGCGACGTTCCTCGCGCTGGAGGTAGTCACTCAGTCGGCTGTGCAGCTTCGCGGCGGACAGCTCGGCCTGGGGGTGGTGTCCTTCCCGGCGGGCGATCCACAGGGAGCGCAGGTCACCTTCCCAGGTGGCAGTCTCGTCGATGTCGATCGTCCAGCCTGGGAACTCGTCGTGCAGCCAGGCCATAGCGCGTTCCGTGGCGGCATCCGGGTTGGCCACCGCGGTATCGGGCGCGTGAGTGGTGTGGGACACGATCGCCTCCGGGGGGGTGGGAGCAGAGGGTACGGGATGGGGGCAAGGGAGCGTTCGGTGCTGCGACGGGTGGTCCGGACGCTGTCGGCGAGGCCTGTGGTCGGGCAGCCCGGCGTCCGATGGGGTTCGGTGCCCGACGTCTTCAGGATGCACCGGGCCCGTCCTCGCTGTCCATGACCTGCTGCCGGGGGACGCAACCTGCCTGACAGCGCCGACACCGGACCCGCCCGACGGCGGATGGGCCACGAACCCTTACGCTGTCCCGTCGTCCACCGTCGTCCGGGAGCCCTCGTGACCGCTCGTCCCCAGCTCACCTTCGTGCCGGGCGACCTGGTGCCGGCCGCGGGGAGCTTCGCCCTGTGGTCGGTGCCCGCCGACGACGGGACCGAGGTCGGGGCGGACGAGCTGACCGCGGCGGGGGAGCTGCTCGGGCTCCCCGCCGGCGCCCCCATGGAGCTGCCCACCTTCCGTGCCGCGCCGAACGGTTTCGTCGCCTCGACGGTGCCAGCGCGCCGGCTCCCGATGCTGCCGGCGCTGCGGGTGCTGGCGGCGATGCCGCCCGGGTCGGACCAGCCGGCGTGGGCCAGGCCGGCCACCTCGGTGCTGGCGTGGAGCGTGGCCGCCAAGCTGGCGCTGGAGCTGGTGACCGCGGGTCGGCTGCTGCCCGGCGCCGTCGCGACCGAGACCCCCGGTGAGGTGCGCGCCGTGTGGCGCGCCGTCGCCCGCTCCGACCGACGGCCCGAGCTCCTGGCGACGGCGATGCCGGTCGCCGCCCATGCGCTGCAGTTGCCGAGTGGGGAACCGTGGGGCGCCCAGGAGCTCCTGCTGGCCTTCCTCGACGGGGTGGCGGACGCCTGCGCCCGCGAGGGCCGGCGTCCGGAGCTCGATCCCCGGCGGCGTGGCCCCCGACGACCCTGGTCCGAGATGTGGTCGGACGCGCTCGGCGGCAGCGACCCCACGGTCAGCCACCTGCGGGTCGCGGCCGAGGACCTCGTCGAGGACGTCGATGCGTGGGCGGCACCGATCCTCGGCGCCACCCGTCACACCGTCGCCAGGCTGACCCTCGCTCTCGAACCGCCACCGGCTGACGACGGACCGGAGGAGGCCGCCCACGTCGACGGCGGGGCCTGGCACCTGGAGATCGGGCTCTGCGCCGCGGCCGACCCCGAACAGCGCGTCTCCGCGGGACAGGTGTGGTCGCGAGCGGGCCGCAACATGGCCCTGGGGGGGCGCCAGCTCGACGATCCGGAGGCGACCCTGGTGCGGGGCCTGGCGTCCGCTGCCCGCCTGTTCGCCCCGCTGGACCGCGCCCTGGACGAGCGCGCACCCACCCGGCTGGAGCTGGCCCCGCAGGAGGTGGCGCTGCTGTTGGGCGAGGCTCGCGAGGCGCTGAGCGCCGCAGGGGTCGTCGTGGCGGTCCCCGGCGAGCTGATCGATGCCTCGACGCGCCGTCTGCGGCTGCGTGCCCGGATCGGAGCCACCTCGGCGTCGGCACTGCGCAGCGGGGTCGAGGACGGTCTCAGTGCCGCCTCCCTCACCGACCTGCGGTACGAGGTGGCCCTGGGTGAGGACGCCCTGACCGAGGAGGAGTTCACCCGGATCGTGCGCCTCCAGGCCCCGCTGGTGCGGTGGCGGGGACGCTGGGTGCACGTCGACCACTCGGATGCCGCCAGGATCGCGGCCCTGGCGGGCGGCTCGGCGTCGCTGGAGCTCACCGAAGCCCTGGCGGCGGCGCTCTCGGGCCAGCTGCACGTGCGTGATCTCGGACCGGTGGAGACGGTGGCGGATGGCGCGATCGCCGAGCTGCTCGAACGGCTGCGCAGCACCGACGCCCCCGGTGCGGCCCGCATCGTCGGCATCGACGGGCAGCTCCGGCCCTACCAGGAGCGGGGGGTCGCCTGGTTGCAGCGGCTCACCGAGCTCGGGATGGGTGGCGTGCTGGCCGACCAGATGGGTCTGGGCAAGACGATCCAGGCCATCGCCCTGCTCACCTCCCGGTCACAGGACCGCCCGCACCTGGTGGTGTGCCCGACCTCGGTGGTCGGCAACTGGGAGCGGGAGATCGCACGTTTCGCGCCGCAGCTGCACGTCATCCGCCACCATGGCGCCGATCGGCCGGTCACCGCACGCGCCTTCTCGCCGGGGGCGGTGGTGGTCACCTCCTACGCGCTGCTGCGCCGTGACATCGGCCTGCTCGAGGACGTGCCGTGGGACATCGTCGTCCTCGACGAGGCTCAGCAGATCAAGAACCCCGGGTCGAAGGGAGCCCGTGCGGCGCGCGCGTTGCAGGCGCACGCCCGGGTCGCCATGACCGGGACCCCCCTCGAGAACCGGCTCGCCGAGCTCTGGTCCATCATCGATGTCACCAACCCGCGCCTGCTCGGGAGCCAGCGCGCGTTCAACGAGCGCTTCGCCGTCCCGGTCGAACGCTGGCACGACGAAGCGGCGGCGCACCGGCTGCGCCGGCTGATCGCGCCGTTCGTCCTGCGACGCCGCAAGGACGACCCCGAGGTCGCCGTGGACCTGCCGCCCAAGCAGGAGCTGACCGTGCCCTGCGCCCTCACCCGGGAGCAGGCCGCCCTCTACCAGGCCACCGTCGAGCAGGCGTTCGCCACCGACGGCCTCGGTGGCACCGCCTTCGAGCGGCGAGGCCGCATCCTGGCCCTGTTGACGGCCCTGAAGCAGATCTGCAACCACCCCCGGCAGTACCTGCGCGACGACGGGCCCCTACCGGGCCGCAGCGGCAAGCTGGCGCGGGCCTCGGAGATCCTGGCCGAGATCGTCGATGCCGGGGAACGGGCGCTGGTCTTCACCCAGTTCCGTGAGATGGGGGAGCTGCTGCAGGACCACCTCGCAGCACGGCTCGGGCTGCCGGAGGTGCCCTTCCTCCACGGTGGGGTGTCCCTGACGGGCCGGGACGAGTTGGTGCACCGGTTCCAGACCGATGACGATGCGCCACCGATCCTGCTGGTCTCCCTGCGCGCCGGTGGCACCGGCCTGAACCTCACGCGGGCCAGCCACGTGCTGCACTTCGACCGGTGGTGGAACCCGGCGGTCGAGGACCAGGCCACCGACCGTGCCCATCGGATCGGGCAGACCTCGGCGGTCACCGTCCACCGGATGGTCACCGCCGGGACGCTCGAGGAGCGGATCACCGAGCTGCTGGAGCGCAAACGGGCTCTGGCCGACGCCGTGGTGGGCAGCGGCGAGGCCTGGGTGACCGAGCTCGACGACGACGAGCTGCGCGCACTCGTGGCGCTGTCCTCCGACCACCTGGACGGCACCGACGACGACCTCGACGACGAGGCCTCGGAGCCGGCGGACCGACCGGCTGCTGCCGGCCGTCCGCACCTGGTCGCCCTGCCGGGGGGTGCGTCGTGAGCGCAGCCGGGATGCCCACCGCCGTTCGGCACTGGTGGGGCGAGCAGGTCATGGGGGTGCTCGACGAGGCCGGGCCGGCGGCGGCACGACAGGTCCAGCGGGGTCAGGCGCTCGCCCGCCGCGGTGCGGTGGAGGGCCTGGACATCGGGCCGGGACGGATCCGTGGGAACGTGGCGGAGGACCGCGTCAGCCCGTACCAGGTGGAGATCGCCTGGCCGGTCAGCGACGATGCGGCGTGGGCCCGGGCGGTCCCGGAACTGGCGGCCTCGCTGCGACCCACGGCGAGCCTGCTCGAGGGGCAGCTCGCCCCGGCCCTGGTCGGCTCCCTGGCGTCCGCGGGTGTCGTGCTGATCCCGTCGGTGGCGGAGCTGCGCCCGAGTTGCACCTGCGGGCAACGGGGTGGCTGGTGCCGGCATGCCGCCGCGGTCCACACCCTGGCGAGCGTCCAGATCGACCGTGACCCGACCCTGTTGCTGACGCTGCGGGGTCGGACCCGTGAGGCGCTGCTCGCGGCGCTGCGGCGCAGCGACAGCACGGCCTCGACCCCGGCACGGATCCTCGACCCGACGGTGGGCCTGACCGAGACCCGGGGCGAACTGGACGCCATCGGTCTGCATCCGGCCGAGGTCGATGACCCGGCGGCGCTGCTGCGCCAGCTCGGCCCGCCACCCGGGGTCGACGACGCCGAGCCGATCGCGGTGTTGATCGAACGGGCCGCGGCCACCGCGTGGCGCCTGGCCGCGGGCGAAGGGGCCGAGGCCGCCGACGAGGAGGCGTTGCTGGCCGAGCTCCGCGCGCAGCGGGTCGCGACGGCGGCGTCCCTGGCCGCCGCGCTCGGGCGGGAGGAGGCGGCGGTCGGCGATGTCCTGGAGGCGCTGTTCGCCCGCGGCGAGGTCCTGCGCACCGGGTCGGGCGAGCGCACCCGTTACCGAGCCGCCGCCGGCTGAGGCTCGCGGGCGTCGGCTAGCTCGGGTGGTCACCTCCATCCGGTGCCACCCAGGCAGCGGGGACCGCGACCCGGCGTGAGCGCACGTACTCGCCGAGGCCCTTGGCCTGGGGGTCGGGCCGCACCGCCGAGGCCACACCTTCCCCGAGCAGGCCACGGACGACGACGTTGACCGCCGCGAGCCGGGGCAGGAGGTGGACCTCGATGTCGAGCCCCTCGGCCTCCGGGAGCAGGCGCCGGACGGCCGGGACGTCGCCGGCCACCTCGACCAGCCAGCCGAGGTGGTCCGGATCACGGACCCACAGCCCGACGTTGGCGTCCCCACCCTTGTCGCCCGATCGGGCCCCGGCGAGCAGGCCCAGAGGACGCTGGAGGCGAGGACCGACCGGGACGCCGGGCAGGGCCGACGCTGGCCCTGCGGACGCCGACGGGGTCGACGCGGTCGGGCCGGGGTCGATCGGTGCCAGTTCCACCCGGTCCCCGTCGGGCAGCAGCACCTGTTCGGGGACCCGGTCGGCAGCGACCAGGCCGGGCCAGTACCGGCCGAACGGTTCGGCATCGGCCGGTGGTGCCGTCAACGTGAAGCCGGGGTAGCTCGCCAGCCCGATCGCCACGCAGGCGTCCCCGAACCGGCGGCGCGAGACGGCCTCGGGCTCGTGATGCTCCACGGTGACGGTGAGGGTCGCCACGGCCTGGGCGTTGGTCGGGGCGTCCGGTCGATCCGAGCGCACGAGGTCGACGTGGACCCGGTCGATGGCATCGAGGTCCACGCGCCGGGCCAGTTGCCGCTGCACGAGTGCGGCCTTGGCTTCGATGTCCAGACCGGTCAGCAGGAACGTGGCCCGGTTGCGGAACCCGCCGAAGGTGTTGACGGCGACCTTGCGGGTGGCAGGCGGTGGCTCACCCCGGACACCATCGATGCGCACCCGATCGGGGCCGTCGGGCTGCAGCTCGACCGTGTCCAGCCGGGCGACGGCGTCGGGACCGAGGTAGCGCGGGCCCTCCACCTCGTAGAGCAGCTGGGCGGTGACCGTGCCCACCGTCACCATCCCACCCGTCCCCGGGTGCTTGGTGATCACGGAGGAGCCATCGGGGTGGAGCTCGGCGATGGGGAAGCCCACGTGCTCCAGCCCGGGGACCTCCTGGAAGAACGGGTAGTTCCCGCCTGTGGCCTGTGCGCCGCACTCGATCACGTGCCCGGCGACCATCGCGCCGGCGAGGCGGTCGTGGTCGGAAGCCGACCAGTCGAACCGCCACAGCGCCGGGCCGACCGTCAGGCTCGCGTCCGTCACCCGGCCGGTCACCACGATGTCGGCACCGGCGGCCAGGCCGCGGGCGATCCCTCGGGCGCCGAGGTAGGCGTTCGCCGTGAGCGGGGGCACCCCGAGCTCGGCCAGTGGGGCGCCGGTGCGGGCATGGACCGGCGCCGCGCCCGCCGCGGTCAACCCGTCGAGCTGCCCCAGGAGGTCGTCGCCGGTCACCGCGGCGATCGCCGGGTCGCGACCGAGCTCATTGGCCAGCTCGCGGAGCCCGTGGACCAGGCCGGTCGGGTTGAGGCCGCCGGCGTTCACCACGATCCGGATGCCCCGGTCCAGGCAGGGCACCAGCAGCTCCCGGGCCTGGCGCAGGAACGTGCGGGCGTAGCCGGCCTCGGGGGTCCGCTGCTGGGTCCGCCACAGGATCAGCATCGTGAGCTCGGCGAGGTAGTCACCGGTCAGGACGTCGAGCGGGCCACCCTCCACGAGCTCGGCCATCGCCTCGAAGCGATCGCCGTAGAAGCCCGAGCCGTTGCCGACCCGTAGGACCTCGTCGCCGTCCACCTTCGCCTCCCGGGCTGCCGGCCGTCGTCGCGCCGGGGGAACCTAGCGTCACGACCGTACGAGATGCGGCGTCGCCGGCTGGTGGTCGCCGGTGCGGCCGGGCCGGGTCGTCGGGGTCGAGCCGGATGTCGTGCCGCGGGTGCGCCGGCCGGTAGGGTCCGGTGCACCCGCGGGCGTGCTGGCGTGTCGCCGCGGCGCAGAGCGCGGCACGCGCATCGATGGCTGCGCAGCACGCGCATCAAGGTCGCGGACGGCCCTGCCGATGACCAGGGCGGTGGTCTTCTCGGTGCCACACTGGCAACATGAGCCACGGTCGTGTACACCAGCAACAGCAGGCGGAGCCCGACGCGGTGGGAGCGGTGACCGACGTGACGATGGAGCAGGGGGGCGGGACGTCGCTGACGATCGTGCGACGGCTGGTCGTGGCGGTGCTCGTGCTCGGCCTGCTGCCCCCGCTGCTGGGACTCGCGGCGCCGTCGGCACCCGGTCTGGCCCAGGAGCGGTCCAGCGACGAGGTGGAGCGTGAGCTCGAGGCGACGGCGCGTGAACGCGAGGGCCTGGCCGGCGAGCTCGGTGAGGTGCAGGGGGAGCTGGACCGGGCCGAAGAGGAGCTGGCGGTGGTGGGGGCGCGTCTGGAGGACGCCCGCTCCCGGCTGACCGCGGCCGAAGGCCAGGTGGCGCTGGCGGAGATGGGCCTGCAGGACGCCGAGGAGGAGCGGGACCGGGCCGAGCGGGCCCACGAGCGGTCACTGGTCCTGCTCGCGGCGGCGGAGGAGGAGCTCGTCGAGCAGGAGCGGCTGCTCGGCGAGCAGCTCGTCCACACCTTCAAGCACGGATCGAGCGGTGCCCAGGCGGGCGCCATCGCGCTGGAGATCCTGCGCCGGGCGGAGGACCCCAACGCGTTCTCCGTGGGGATGAAGCAGCTCGAGACCGTGGTCGACGTCCAGGACACGACCGTGCAGGCGATCTTCGAGCTCCGTGAGGCCCGCGAGCAGCGCTCGCGCGACGCCGCGGTCGCCCGGGCCGATGCGCTCCAGGCGGAGGCGCTCGCCGAGGCGACCCTGCGCACCGTCGAACAGCTGCGCGAGGAGGCCGCTGCGCTGGCACAGGAGGTCGCCGAGGCGGAGGAAGCCCAGCGCGTCCTCGTCGGGTCGCTGCGCAGCACCGCGTCCGAGACCGAAGCGATGCTCGAGCGGGTGCAGGCCCGTCAGGAGACGCTCCAGACCGAACTCTCGCGCGCCAGGGCCGCCGAGGAGGCCGCCCGTCGGGAGGCGGAACGACGCGCGGCGGCGGAGGCGGCGGCGGCGCGGGCGGCCGCCGCGGCCGCGCGCGGCGCGAGCCAGGGTGCAAGGAGCAGCAGCAGCACGACCGGGACCGGTCGGCTGGGCACTCCCGGGGCGGGCGGTGGTCCGGCGGTGCCCGGGGTGGTCTGCCCCGTCCAGGGCGCGGTCGCAGGCCGGGACTTCAGCAACGACTGGGGCTACCCGAGATCGGGTGGCCGCTACCACCAGGGCAACGACCTGTTCGCCGGTACCGGCACCCCGGTGGTGGCCGTGGCTGACGCGACCATCGTGCGCTGGAACCCACCCTCGTCACCCACCGGGCTCGGCGGGATCACCGTGACCTACCGGATCGCCGACGGCAGCGAGTGGTACAACGCCCACCTCGACAGCGTCGCCGAGGGGATCGAGCCGGGCGTGAGCGTGTCCAGGGGCCAGATCATCGGCACGGTGGGCAACACCGGCAACGCCCGGACCACCCCGCCGCACCTGCACCTCGGCCGACGTTCCGGGGGCCAGTGGGTCAACCCGTGGCCGACGATCAGCCCCGTGTGCGGCTGATCACACGGCGCGGCCGGAGCCGGGGTGCGGCTCGGCATCGGCCAGGCTGAGCCGCGGCAGCAGGACGTGGACCATCGGTCCGATACCGAAGGCGAACACCACCGTGCCCACGCCGACGGTCCCTCCGAGCAGCCATCCGCCGACCAGGACGCTCAGCTCGATGAGCGCGCGCGCCGCGCCGACCGGGATGCCGCGGCGTGCCAGGCCGGTCATGACCCCGTCCCGGGGGCCGGGGCCGAGCCCGGCGCCGATGTAGTAGCCCGAGCCCACCGCGAACAGGACCGGCCCGAGCAGCATCAGCACGATCCTCGCCCACGACGCCGCCGGGGTCGCGAGCACCAGCAGCGTCAGGTCGATCACCACGCCGATCACCACGACGTTGAGCACCGTGCCCAGACCCGGCCGCTCCCGTAACGGGAACCACAGGCCGAGCACGACCACGCCGACCAGGATCCCGACCATGCCGATCGGGATGCCGGTGAGCCGCGAGACGCCCTGGTGCAGCACGTCCCACGGCCCGAGTCCGAGGTCGGCCGCCACCATCGAGGCGATGCCCACCCCGCACAGGACCAGTCCGAGGAGCAGCCGGGGCAGGCGCCGTCGCAGCTGCTCGGGTCGGTGGTTCGCCCGCCGACCGCTCGTCTGGCCCCGAGGGGTGCCCCGGGCCGCGAAGGCGCCGGTCCCGGAGGAGGCCTCGGTCATCGCTCCTCCCGGGACCGCAGCCACCGCTCGAGGTCCTCCTGACTCTCCAGCAGCTCGGCCTCGACGAGGTCGTCGAGATCGGCGTCCCCAGCGCGGTCGTGATCCCCGTGACGGCGTCGCCAGCGGCTCCAGATCGGCGGGATGATGCTGGCCAGCAGGTTCTCGGACCGTGCGGCTTCCAGGAAGGCGCGTCCGGCCCGGGAGTCCGGTACGTCCTCCGGACCCTCCGGCACCTCGAGATCGACCCGCCACAGCCCGTCGGTCTCGAGCTCCCGCTCGGCCCCGAGGTGGTCGAACACCTCCAGCATGGCGTGGTTGCCGTCCATGACGTAGTTGCGGAAGACCTCGATGCCGGCCTCACGCGCGCGAGCCGCCAGCGCACCCAGCAGGATCGTGCCGGCTCCCAGCCCGTGGTACTCGTCGGCGACGGTGATCGCGGCCTCGGCGACGGTCGGCTCGAAGGGCTCACGGATGTAGCGGGCGACGCCCACGCCGGGGACGTCGAGATCGGCCAGGTCGAGTGCCACGATCGCCTCGTGGTCGTGATGATCGACCTGGGTGAGGTAGTCGAGCTGGGCGTCGGAGAGCTCGTGCACGGCGGCGTGGAAGCGCAGGTACCGCG
This sequence comes from Nitriliruptoraceae bacterium, assembly GCA_041686695.1. Classification (GTDB taxonomy): domain Bacteria; phylum Actinomycetota; class Nitriliruptoria; order Nitriliruptorales; family Nitriliruptoraceae; genus T1Sed10-7. The sequence goes on along the minus strand of JAWLDJ010000010.1, from coordinate 17,798 downwards.
AGGCCGGGGACAGCCGGCGCAACCCGGCGATCAGGCGCTCACGATCGCTGGGCCGGATGGAGCGCAGCAGGATCTCCCGGCCATCGCGCAGCTCGGCCCGCGAGGACCACTCACCCTCCAGAACCAGCTGTGGCGCTTCGGGCTCCGGTGGTGCGCGTCGGTCGGCCGCTCGGGGTCCGGTCATCGGTGCCCTCCAGGAACCGTCTGCCAGCGACGGTAGCGCCCACGTGGAGCGAGACGGTACGGCCGTCTAGGCTCCGCCTGCGCTCACCCCACGACCGTGCAGGAGGCCCCCGATGACCGGACCGCAGTGGTTGCTCGCGCTCGCCGGGGCGACCCTCGTCGGGGTCATCCTGACCGTGGTCATGGCCTGGTGGATCCTGTGGTCGTGACCGGCGAGCGCTGAGCCCACCGCCACGGTGGGGCTCGGGCCGCCCACCGCGCCAGTCCCGGCAGCCTCCGGCTGCGAACCGGGAACGTCGAGCGAGGAAGCGAGGTCCGGTGCCGGTGGTCCAGGAACCCGCGATCGCACCGTCACCCGCCGGGCCCTCGTCGGCGGAAGCGGCCGCCGCCGGCATGATCGCCACCGCTGCCGGCGTGGCCACCGCCGAGGGCATCGCTGCGCTGACCGGGCTGGTGCCCTCGCCCGTCGACGTGCTCGGGCAACTGGTGATCACGGCCCTTCCCGGCGCGTTGGTGACCGGCGCCATCGGGCTCTTCGGCAGCGCCAACCGCCTGGTGCTCACCGCTGCCTCCCTGCTGGTGGCGCTGGCGCTCGGTGCTCTCGTGGGCCGACTGGCCGCGCGGAGCTGGCCGGGTGCCGTGACCGCGGTGGTGCTGGTGGCCCTCGGGACCGCGATCGCGAGCCTGACCCGGCCCGAGGCCGCCTTCCCCCTGGTGCTGCTCACCCTGGCAGCCGCCGGCACGATCACGAGCGTGCTGTTGGCCCGACTGCTCCACCACCTCGGTCCGCGCTCCGGCCGCTCGACCGGGACCGTGCCCACCCCGACCGATCCGCCGGTCGATCGGCGCGCGTTCCTCCGGCTCGGGATGGGCGCATCACTCGGAGCCGCGGTCGTCGGTGGGCTCGCCCGGCGCGCTGGCGATGGCGCGGCGATGCCGACCGTGCCTGACGGTCCGGCCCCGGCCGCGAACGTGCCCCTCCCACCGATCACCTCGGCGCAGGATCTGGCGCGCACGCTCGACGGGGTGAGTCCGGTGCTGACCCCGGTGGACCGGTTCTTCCGGATCGACACCGCGGTGCTGCTGCCCCGAGCCGACCTCGCGACCTGGCAGCTGAGGGTCGGTGGTGCGGTGCAGCGCGAACTCGTGCTGTCCTACGACGACCTGCTCGCCCGCGACCTGGTCGAGATGGACGCCACCATCGCGTGCGTGTCCAACGAGGTCGGTGGCTCGTTGATCGGGACCGCGCGTTGGACCGGTGTCCCGCTGGAGGAGCTGCTCGAGGAGGCAGGTCCCACCGCCGGCGCCCAGCAGGTCCTCGGGCGCTCGATCGACGGCTTCACCGCCGGTTTCCCCCTGGAGGTGGCGCTGGACGGCCGACAGCCCCTGGTCGCCGTGGGCATGAACGACCAGGTGCTCCCGCAACGCCACGGGTTCCCGGCACGACTGATCGTGCCGGGCCTGTACGGCTACGTCTCCGCGACCAAGTGGCTGTCGTCGATCGAGCTGACCGCCTGGGAGGGCGTGGACGGGTACTGGATCCCCCGTGGCTGGTCCAAGGAGGCCCCGGTCAAGACCTCCGCGCGCATCGATGTCCCGACCGGGGACAGTGAGGTCGCCGCCGGGAAGGTGGTGATCGCCGGCGTGGCCTGGGCTCCGACCCGCGGTATCGGCGACGTCGAGGTGCTCGTGGACGGGGTCGCGGCGACGCTCGCGGACCTGTCCGTGCCGTTGGCCGCGGCGACCTGGGTCCAGTGGCGTGCGGAGGTGGACCTGGCACCCGGGGACCACCGTCTGACGGTCCGCGCGATCGATGGCACGGGCAGGCGGCAGCCGCAGGGTCCGGCACCGCCTGCACCGAACGGTGCCGAGGGCTGGCATACCATCCGCGTTCGGGCCGCGTGATCCCCGAGACGCGGCGTGGGAAGGTGCCGGGGTTGCGACGCCTGCTCGTCGGTCTGCTGGCGGTCCTGGTGGCCGGCTGTGCGTTGACGTCGAACGCGGCGGAGCCCACGACGCTGCGCGTCATCATGGCCGACGACTGGGCTGCCGTGCCGCTGGTCGGTGAGGTGATCGCCGACTTCGAGCAGGAACACCCGGGGGTCCGTGTCCAGGTCCAGGGTTCGCCCTTCTCGCAGATCCCCGAACTGGTCGAGAGCGCCGAGGAGCTCTCCCAGCCCTACGATCTCGCGCACTGGCACGCCTTCGCCGCCGCGGCTGCGGGACTCGCCGAGCCCCTCGACGAGCTGTGGGCGCAGGCTGGCCTCACCGAGCAGGACTACCTGCCGGGCGCGGTCCTGGACGTCACCTGGGACGGGGCCCGCTACGGCGTCCCGCTGGACGTCAACGCCCTGGTGCTGATGGCCAACCGGGACCTGCTGGCGGCCGCCGGTCTCGCCGCGGACGACCTCGCCTCGGTGGACGACCTCGCCGACCATGCCGCCGAGCTGGCGGCGCTGGACGCTACCGAGCATGCGCTGGCCGTGACCGCCAGCAGCTGGGCGGCCTACGGCTGGATCGTCGCCGGCGGTGGTCAGCTGCTGGAGACCGATGCTGACGGGATGGCCGTGCTCGACGAGCGTGGGCGGCCCACCTTCACCTTCGAGGACCCGAGGACGATCGCCGTGATCGACACCCTGGTGTCGCTGGTGGACAGCGGTGCCGCGCCGCCGCCTCTGGCCCCCGATCTCGCCATGGACGCCATCGCCTCCTTCGCCGACGGGCGGTCCGCGCTGCACGCCTCGGGCTCCTGGGACCTGCCGATCGCCCGGGCGGTGGAGGCGGAGGTGACGGCCGAGGACGTCGTGGTCCTCCCGCTCCCGCAACTCGATCCCACCAGGCCCCGCACCGTGCTCGGCGGGTCCAGCCTCTTCGTCCCCGAGGGGGCACCGCAACGTGAACTCGCCTTCGAGCTCGCACTGGCGCTGACCGAACCGGAGGTCGGGCTGGCCCTGGCCGAGCAGGAAGGGCGGCTGCCGGCGCGGGCGGCCGCCTACGAGGCACCGCTGTTCGATGCCACCCCCGACCTGGCGGCCTTCGTGGACCAGCTGGAACATGCGCAGGTCATGCCGCTGATCGCCTACCCGGAGATCGCCATCGCGTTCCGGGACGGCCTCGACGCCGCCCTCGGGGGCCGCATGAGCGCGGCCGAGGCCATGGCGCGTGTGCAGGAGACCGCCGACCGGTGGCATGCGCGACGATGAGCGGGAGACGCGGGTCCTGGGTGCGGCGGGCAGGTCTGCTTCCCAAGGTGCTGGCCGGCTCCCTCGCCGCACTGGCGGTGGCCAGCCTGGTCACGCTGCTGCTGGAGACCCGCCTGACGCGCCAGCAGCTCGAGGACCAGGCCGTGACGCTGTTCGGGGAGGCCGGGGACGTGCTGGAGGCGCGGATCGCCGCCAACGCCGTGCGCACGAACCAGCTGATGTCCACCGTGTCGCAGCAGGTGTTCGCGGCGAGCCCCGGCAGTGACGTCGATGCCGACGAGCTGGCGCGCCGGACCCTGTCCGTCGTGCGGACCTCCGACGCACCCCTGGAGATCGCCGGGGTGGTGGACGTGGGCACCGGTGAGGTCCGGACCCTCGGGCTGCCCTCGCGTGCCGCGGTCCTGCCGCCTGATCCTGCCGCCGCTGAGGAGGTGGCGCGTCGGGCGAGCAGCAGCCAACGGGTGGTTCCGCTCGAGGGCGGAGGGTTCGGCCTGGTGTACGCCCTGGCCACCGAGCGGTTCGCGTCCGGTGCCCGCCTGCTCGTGACCGGTTTCCCCCTCAACGGCGTCGCCGCACGCCGCTACCTCCAGCAGACGGGGGTGGACGAGATCGAGCTCGTGGTCGCCGGCCGGGTCGTGGCGGCCACGAGCCGGGACCGCATCGGCGGACAGCCCATCGGTCGCTGGGAAGGCGACCGGGCGACCCAGCGGCTGGCTGACGGGCGGCTGGTCCGCTACGTCACGCTCGGTGCCGAGCGGGCCTGGGACACCCCCGCCGCCGTCGGGCTGATCACCGACGATCCTCTCGGCGCGCTGGACGCGGCGCTGTCGCGGACCCGGATCCTGATGGTCGTGCTGCTGCTGGTGGTCGGTGGTGCGATGACGTTCCTGCTGGCGCGGGTGATGACCCGACCGCTGTTGAGCCTGACCGCCACCGCGACCGCGATCGCGGCCGGTGACCTCGACCGATCCTTCGACATCGATCGCAGCGATGAGATCGGTCGACTCGCACAGGCCCTGGAGCGCATGCGTCGAGGACTGCGCGCCCAGCTGCTGGTCATCCGGCGGCAGGCGGCCGCGCTGCAGGATGCCGCCCGGCGGATGGTCGGGGTCCAGGACGCCGAGCGGCAGCGGATCGCCCAGGACCTGCACGATGGCATCCAGCAGCAGTTGGTCGTGCTGCGGATGCAGGTCGGTGCCGCCGAGCGGGAGCTCGAGGCCGATCCGCAGCGCGTGGCACAGGTGACCAGCGGGTTGGCGGAGTCGATCGATCACCTGCTCGATCAGCTGCGTTCCACCGGCCAACAGCTGTTCCCTGCCATCCTGCGCGATCGTGGGCTCGGTCCCGCCCTGTTCAGTCTGACCGCCCGGCTGGAACTGCCGGTGGACCTCAGGTTCATCCCTGACCCTCTACCTCGAGTCGAGCCTGAGGTGGAGGTCAACGCGTACTTCCTGGTCTCCGAGGCGGTCGTCAACGCCGTCAAGCACGCCGAGGCCGGCCGCCTGCAGGTGGAGGTCAGCGTCGATCAGACACACCTGTACGTCCACGTGCACGACGACGGGATCGGCTTCGATCCCCACGGCCAGGAACATCGTGGCGGGCTGCGCCACATGGCGGACCGGGTCCAGGCGCTCGGCGGGGCCCTGGATCTCACCGCGGCGCCGGGGGAGGGGACACGCGTCGACGCGGCCTTCCCGCTCGAGACCAGCGGCGCGTCAGTCGTGGGCGCGTTGCAGGTAGAACAGGACCGCAGCGACGCGCCGGTTGAGGTCGATCTCCTCGGCGAGGCCGAGCTTGCGGAAGATCGCGTTCGTGTGCTTCTCGACGGACCGGTCGGTGATGGTGAGCTCGCGCGCGATCGCGGCGTTCCCCCGGCCTGAGGCCATCAGTGCGAGCACCTCGTACTCGCGTGGGGTCAGCCCGGCCAGGCGTGACGCCGAGCGCCGTCGTTGCGCCTCCAGCAGCGCCTCGACGATGCGCGGGTCGAGCATCGAGCCGCCAGCGGTGACCTCGTCGATGGCCTGGACCAGGCGGTCCGCGTCTCCGAGCCGCTCCTTGAGCAGGTAGGCGACCCCGGCCGACCCGTCCTTGAGCAGCTCCAACGCGTACTCGGGATCGTCGTGCTGGGACAACACCACGACACCGATCCCGGGGTGGCGGCTCCGGACGTGATGGGCGAGCTCGATGCCCTCGGTGGTGAAGCTCGGCGGCATCCGGATGTCGAGCAGGACCACGTCCGGGACCGCGCCCTCGAGCAGTTCCAGCAGCTCGGGAGCGTCGCTGGCGGTCCCGAGGACCTCGATCCGTGGGTCCGCCGCGACCACGGCCCGCGCGCCCTCCCGGACGAGGTAGTCGTCCTCCGCGATCATCAACGTGATGCGAGCCCGGCTCACGGCTGCCCCTCCAGACGCACGGTGCGAGCAGCGTCCGGTCGCAGGGTAGACCGACGCCACCTCGGCGCAGGGTGGTGCTAGCACCACCCTGCGAAGAGCGGTGGTCTCATGGTTCTGTCGGTCCTCGGCGTGGGGCATGATGCGGGCGACGCTCCGAGCATCACGGCCCGACGGGGGGTGGCCGTGGCGCCCGGAGCGTCGCCATGTGCGGGGTGGTGGGGCGGACCTCCCGGACGGCGTGCGGGCGAAGCGGGGACGTCGCCGGCGGCCCGCGGGGCCGGCCCGCGATCCGGACCCGCCCGTGGGACGGCGACCGGTCACCGAACCGCCCGCGGCTGCCGGTCCGAACGAGCTCTCGCGCGTGCGTAGGCTGCGCGCTCGGCACCCGGCGTTCCCGCCGGGGCCTCGACCGAGGAGGCGCCTGGTGCGGATCGCAGTGGTGGGGAGCGGCATCTCCGGAGCCGCGAGCGCGTGGCTGCTGTCCCGGTCCCACGAGGTGCATCTCTTCGAGCGGGAGCCGCGCCTCGGGGGGCACACCCACACCGTGGCCGCGGCCCGGCCCGACGGCTCCACGCTGCCGGTGGACACCGGCTTCATCGTCTACAACGAGGCCACCTACCCCTTGCTGGTGCGACTGTTCGACGAACTGGGGGTGGCCACCCAGGCGTCCGACATGTCGTGGTCGCTGCGCTGCGAGCGCTGTGACGTCGAGTACGCGGGCAGCGCGCGCGGCATCGTCGCGCAGCCGGCCAACCTGGCCTCACCCGCGTATCTACGGATGCTGGCGGACCTGGCGCGTTTCAACCGCCTCGCGCGACGCATCGTCACCGACCACCGTGCCTCGTCGCTGACCATCGGCCGGTTCCTGGACGTGGCCGGGTTCGGGCACGGCTTCCGCGCTCACTACCTGCTCCCGATGGCGGCGGCGATCTGGTCGTCGGGCACCGGCGTGATCGAGGAACTGCCCCTCGCGACGTTGCTGCGGTTCTTCGACAACCACGGCCTGCTGGGGGTGACCACCCACCACCAGTGGCGCACGGTGGTGGGCGGCACCTCCTCCTACCTCGGGCCCCTGACCGCGCCCTACCGGGACCGGGTCCACACCGGCGACCCGGTCGTGGCCGTGCGTCGTGACCGGGACGCGGCTGCGCTCACGCTCGCCGATGGGACCACGTCGACCTTCGACGCCGTGGTCCTGGCGACCCACGCCGACGAAGCGCTGGCCCTGCTCGTGGACCCGACCCCACGGGAGCGGGAGCTGCTCGGGCCCTGGGCCTACAGCGAGAACGACACCTACCTCCACACCGACACGACGCTGCTGCCGCGACGTCGGGCCGCCTGGGCCTCCTGGAACTACCTGCTCGACGACTGTCGGCGCCCGACCCAACAGGTCAGTCTCAGCTACCACATGAACCGCCTGCAGACGCTCGACGAACCGCTCGACTACGTCGTCACCCTCAACCCGGGCACACCGCCCGCTCCCGGTGCCGTCCTCCAGCGGCTGTCCTACACCCACCCGGTGTACACGCGCTCCAGCGTGGCCACCCAGGACCACCTCGACGAGCTCAACGGGGTGCGCCGGACCTTCTACGTCGGGGCCTACCACCGCTATGGCTTCCACGAGGACGGACTGTGGTCGGCCGTGCGTGCCGTGCACCACCTCGGCGTCCGGTGGCCCTGGTGACCGGCCCCCGCGCCTCGTGCCTGTACGTGGGCTGGACCCGCCACCGGCGGGTCACCCCGGTCGAGCGGACCTTCCGCTACCGCACCTTCCATGCGTTGCTGGACGTGGACGAGCTACCGGCGCTGGAGCGGGAGGTCGCCGGGTTCGCCTACCGGCGTGCGGCGCCGGTCCGGTTCCGCGATCGCGACCACCTCGGGGCGGGGGACACGCCCGTCAAGGCCAAGCTCGCCCGGTGGCTGCGTGCGCAGGGCCTCGAGCTTCCCGATGGCCCCGTGCGGGTGCTCGCCAACCTCCGGGTCCTCGGTCACGTGTTCGATCCCGTCAGCTGGTGGTTCTGTCACCGGGCCGACGGCTCGCTCGCGCTGGTCGTGGCCGAGGTGCGCAACACCTTCGGTGAGTCCTACTGGTACCTGCTGGACGAGCTCGAGGACCGCGGCGGTGGGGTGGTCCGGGCCCGCGCGCCCAAGCGGTTCCACGTCAGCCCGTTCCTGCCGATCGACGGACTGACCTACCGCTTCACCTTCGTCCTGCGTCCGGAACGGGTCGTCGCCCACATCGAGGTCTTGCAGGGCGAAGAGACGGTGTTCGACGCCACACAGACCGGTCGCCGCCGGCCGTTCACGACCCGGTCGTTGCTGGCGGTCCTGCTCGCCAACCCGCTGCTGCCCCTGCGCACCGTGGCGCTGATCCATCTCCAGGCGCTGCGGCTGCTGGTGCGCCGTGTCCGGTTCCACCGCAAGCCCGAGCCGCCGCCGGGCGCGGTGGTACGTGACCAGCGCGAGCCCGCTGTCCCCGACCACGCGACCGAGGCGGGGTCCATCCCGCCGCAACGCGCCCACGAACACGCTTCGAGCGCCTGATCCCTGCACCGCGCAACCGCCACCACCAGGAGCCTCGCCGTGGACCTCGAGCCCCCCGCACCAGCCGCCCCCGACATCGTCCGCGCGGCGACCCAGGCGGAGCGTCGGGCCCAGCACACCATCACCTCGATGCTGGAGCAGTTCGTGGTCGGTCGCGTCGAGCTGGTGCTGCCGGATGGGCGACGGCGGGTGTTCGGTGACAGCGCCAGCCCCCTCGGCTCGCGGATCCAGGTGCACGACTGGCGCTTCTTCACCCGCCTGCTGCACGGGGCGACGGTGGGCGTCGGCGAGTCCTACCTACAGGGGGAGTGGTCCTCCTCCGACCTCGTCTCGCTCGTTCGGATCGTGATCGCCAACCGTCGGGCACTGCGGCGCATCACGCCGGCAGCGCTGGCCAACATCGCCTCCGACAAGCTGATCCACGCGCTGCGGGCGAACCGTCTGGGGCGCTCCAGGCGCAACATCGCCGCGCACTACGACCTGTCGAACGAGCTCTACGCGCTGTTCCTCGACGACACCATGACCTACTCCGCCGCCTACTTCACCTCGCCCGGGGACACCCTCGAGCAGGCCCAGGAGGCCAAGTACCGTCGCCTGGCCGAGAAGGCCCGCATCGGACCCGGCGACCACGTCCTGGAGATCGGCTGTGGCTGGGGCGGGTTCGCGATCTTCGTGGCCAGCACCTACGGCTGCCGCGTCACCGGGATCACGTTGAGCGAGCAGCAGGCGTCGCTGGCCAGACAGCGGGTCAGAGAGGCCGGCCTCGACGAGCTGGTCTCGATCGAGCTGACCGACTACCGCGAGGTCACGGGCCGGTTCGACCGGATCGTCTCGATCGAGATGCTGGAGGCCGTCGGGCACCGCTACCTCGACACCTTCTTCGCCACGATCGACCGGTTGTTGGCGCCCGACGGGTTGGCCGCGGTGCAGGTCATCACGATCCCCGAACAGCGCTACGAGAACTACAAGCGGCGCCCCGACTTCATCCAGCGCTACATCTTCCCGGGCGGGCACCTGCCGTCGCTGGAGGCGATGAGCGGCTCGATGGGACGCAGCGGCGACCTCTACGTCGAGGAGGTCGACAACATCGGCGTCCACTACGCGGAGACGCTGCGACGCTGGCGCGAGCGGTTCCTGGCCAACGTCGACCAGGTCCACGCGCTCGGGTTCGACGAGCGCTTCGTGCGGATGTGGGAGTTCTACCTCGCCTACTGCGAGGGGGCGTTCCTCGCCCGCTACATCAGCGACCTGCAGGTGGTGCTGACCCGGCCGATGAACGGCACGTTGGGGACCCACCCCTACGGCCAGCAGCTCGTGGAGGTGCGCGAGGCCGATCTCCCGCCGCGACGCAGCGACCTGGTGGCCGCCGACCGTGAGGCCGCCCGTGCGCGCAGCCGGGCGAGCGCATGAGCGGCGTGCGCCCGGCCGCCCGTGCCGTCGATGCCGTCATCGATCGTGGCTGGCTGCCGGATCCGCTGTTGCGGCGGGTGATCCGTCGTCTGCTGCGGCAGCGACACGCGGCGATCACCCGAGGGTCGGTCGAGGACCGGGGGCAGCGGCAGCGCGAGCTGTTGGCAGCGCTGGCTGCGGCGCCGGTGGCCATCGACACCGACCAGGCCAACGAGCAGCACTACGAGGTCCCGACCGAATTGTTCGAGCTGATGCTCGGACCGCGGCTGAAGTACTCCTCGGCGTGGTGGCCGCTCGGGGTCGCGTCGCTGGCCGCGGCCGAGGAGGCGATGCTGGCGCTGACCTGCGATCGCGCGGAGCTCGACGACGGCCAGGACGTCCTCGAGCTCGGGTGCGGCTGGGGTTCGCTCTCGCTGTGGATGGCCGAGCGCTACCCCCGCTCGCGCATCACCGCGGTCTCCAACTCCGCGAGTCAGCGTGAGCACATCGAGCAGCAGGCGGCCCGGCGCGGGCTGGAGAACCTGACCGTGTTGACCTGCGATGTGAACCGGCTGGGTGCGGGCGCCGGTGCCGACGGCGGTCCCGGGGCCTATGCGGACCTCGTCCACGACGCCGCCTTCGACCGCGTGGTCTCGGTCGAGATGTTCGAGCACGTCCGCAACCACCGGGTGCTCACCGAGCGGATCGCCCGCTGGCTGCGTCCCGGCGGCAAGCTGTTCGTGCACGTGTTCGCGCACCGCACCGACGCCTACCCCTTCGAGACCGGCGGCGACGCCGACTGGATGGCGCGGCACTTCTTCACCGGGGGGCTGATGCCCTCCCACGACCTGCTCCTGCTGAGCGTGCGCGACCTGGCCGTCGAGGACCGCTGGGTCGTCTCGGGCACCCACTACGCCCGGACCCTGCGGGCCTGGCTCGATCGGCTCGACGCCCACCGCGACCGCGTCCTCCAACTGTTCGCCGACACCCCCGGCCCGGTCGCACCGGTGGCGTCGTTCCACCGCTGGCGGGTCTTCACCATCGCCTGCGAGGAGCTGTTCGCGGCCGATGGCGGCGACCGCTGGCACGTCTCGCACTACCGTTTCGTCCGGGCCGCTTGAGTCCAGCCACGACCGGAGAAGCGCCAGCGTGACCGAGGACCTGCTGCAGGATGCGATCGTCCGCTTCGAGGAGGCGTTGCCGCACGCCGAGTTGTCCGAGGACGCCCACGACCGCCTGCGAGCTCCCGTCTCGTCGCTGAAGGTGTCGGTCCCGGTCCGCATGGACGACGGCAGCCTGCGGCTCTTCGCCGGCTACCGGGTGCGCTACGACGACACCCGCGGACCGGCCAAGGGCGGCATCCGCTACCACCCGTCGGTGACCGCCGCGGAGGTGACGACGCTGGCGTTCTGGATGACGTTCAAGACCGCGCTGCTGGACCTGCCCTTCGGAGGCGGCAAGGGCGGCGTGGCGGTCGACCCCAAGCAGCTCTCGGCGACCGAGCTCGAGCGGTTGTCGCGTGGCTACCTCGCGGCCATCGCGGACGTCATCGGCCCCGACGTCGACGTCCCGGCGCCCGACGTCGCCACCGGCGAGCTGGTCATGGGGTGGATGGCGCACGAGTACGCCAAGATCCACCGCGGTCACCATCCCGGCGTGGTCACGGGCAAACCGCTGGCCCTGGGCGGGGTACCGGGTCGCAGCAGTGCCACCTCCGACGGTGCCTTCCACGTGATGCGTACCGTGCAGGCGCGGGTGCTGCCGGGGGTGGAGCATCCCAGTGCCGCGATCCAGGGCTTCGGCAACGCCGGGTCCCAGCTCGCTGCCCGCCTCTCGGCGGCAGGGTGGCGGGTGGTCGGGGTCAGCGACTCCTCCGCCGCGATCCACGACCCCGAGGGGCTGGACATCGCGGCCCTGCGCGCGCACAAGTCCGCGACCGGGTCCCTGGCCGACCCGCCCGTCGGGGAGGAGATCGGCGCCGAGGAGCTGCTCTGCCTCGCGGTCGACGCGCTGATCCCGGCCGCACTGGAGGGCGCGATCCACGGCGACAACGCCGACCGGATCCGGGCCAAGACGGTCTTCGAGGTGGCCAACGGCCCGCTGACCGCCGACGCCGACCGCATCCTGGACGAGGCCGGGGTGGAGATCGTTCCGGACATCCTCGTCAACGCCGGCGGGGTGACGGTCAGCTGGTTCGAGTGGGTCGCCAACCGCACCGGCGACCGCTGGACCGAGGACACCGTGCGCCGTCGGTTGGAGGAGCGCATGGTCACCGAGACCGAGGCGGTCGTCGCCCTGGCGGACGACCGCGGACTGCAGCTGCGCACCGCCGCCTACGTGCACGCCATCGAGCGACTCAGCCGTGCCATGGACGCCAAGGGGACCGCGGCCCTGTTCGGGAGCGGTGACCGCTGAACGGTCGTTCAGTCGCCCGTCGTCGCTGCGCTCGGTGCCGCGATCTCGCGGGTCGCGATGAGGTCGATACCGGTGCCAGCCACGTCGCTGAGCAGCACCGCCCCGAAGGGCACGGGGGCTTCGACGACCAACCCCTGCAGGGCATCGACGAAGGCCCGGACCTCGTCCTTGGGGACCGGCTCCGCGGCGCGCACGGGGAGCCGTTCGCAGGGTCCACCGTGCAGCCACACGGTCGTGGACACCGCTCGGCGGGGATCGAGGTGTTCCTGTGTGCCGTACCTGACGCCCCGTTTGCAGCTGTTGCCGCGGACCTCGATCACGTCGCCGTCGACGGCGTCCACCTCGAGCCGGCAGCCCAGTGGGCAGCTCGTGCACAGGTAGGTGTAGGTCTCCACCTCGTCGGAGGTGTGCTCCTGTGGCGGCAGCGTCCGCTCGCCCATCAGCGTTCCTCCTCTTCGGCCGGGATCGCGTCCACCCGGAGGGTGTCCCCGGCGAACCCGTCCAGCAGCTTGGGGCTGACCTTGATGGTGGCCATCTCGGGTGGCACGACCGCCCGGACCTTGCGCGTGTAGGCGTCACCGAGCTGCAGCTTGGTGTCGCCGTAGATCGGTGCCTTCACCCGGAAGGACACCGTCTGTGAGCGTTCCGTCGAGAGGGTGTGCGGGACGACGTAGGTGACGTTGCGACCCGGGGTGACCGTGACGTCCTGCCGCGCCCGGTGGCGGCCCAGCGCCACATCGCCGGCTGCGGCGCCGGCCACGCTGGCCTCCTGGCTGACCCAGTCGGCCAGGTCGTTGACGTGGAGGTTGTTGCCCGCGGAGAACACCCCCGGCATCGAGGTCTCCATCGTGCTGGAGACGACCGGCCCACCCGTGCGGGGGTCGAGGCTGAGCTCCAGCTGCCGGGCCAGCTCGGCATCGGGGATCAGGCCGATCGACAGCAGCAGGGTGTCGCAGTCGAGGTCCCAGGCCTTGTCCAGCTGCGGGATCCGGTCCTCGTCCACGGGTGCGACCGTGACCTTCTCGACCCGCTGGTGGCCGTGGATGTCGACCACGGTGGTCGACAGGTGCAGCGGGATGTCGTAGTCGTGCAGGCACTGCACCACGTTGCGTCCGAGCCCGCTCGCGTAGGGCAGGAGCTCGAAGACCCCGAGCACCTCGACGCCCTCCAGGGTGAGCCGCCGCGCCATGATCAGGCCGATGTCACCTGAGCCCAGGATCACCGCACGACGGCCGGGGAGGTAGCCGTGGAGGTTGACCATCTTCTGCGCGAGCCCCGCCGTCATGACACCGGCCGGTCGCCGACCGGGGATCTTGATCGCCGCCCGGGTGCGTTCGCGAGCCCCGGTCGCGATCACCAGGCTGCCCGTGTCCAGCGTCGAGACCCCGGTGTCGGGCGACATCAGCTTGACCCGCAGCTCACGGCTCACATCGGTGACGTAGGTGTTGGTCAGCACGTCGATGTCGCGTTCGACCACCTGCTCGAGGGCAAGGTGCGCGTACTCGGGCCCGGTGACGTCCTGCTTGAAGGTGTGCAGCCCGAAGCCGGAGTGGATGCACTGCAGGAGGATCCCGCCGGGGTCGGGATCGCGGTCGACCAGCAGGATCCGTTCCGCTCCCTGGTCCCGCGCGCCCACGGCGGCGGCGAGGCCAGCGGGTCCCGCGCCGACGATCGTGACGTCGTACCGGCTGAGGAGGTGTCGTGGCTGCTCGGTGATCGGCACGGGATCAACCTCCGATGCGGGCGGTGGTCACGGGGTGATCGTCGCGGTCGCAGACGATCCAGGAGCCGCTGCCGCGCTTGGTCACCTCGGGCATCGGGATGCCCTGGTGTTCGGCGAGCAGTGCCATGCAACCCCAGGTGCAGAAGCCGCCCTGGCAGCGCCCCATCCCGGCCCGCGTGCGGAACTTGAGCCCGTCGAGGGTGCGAGCTCCCCGGTCCATCGCATCACGGATCTCGGCCTCGGTGATGATCTCGCAGCGGCAGACCAGTTGGGCGAAACGCGGGTCCCGACGCGCCAGGGCCTGCTGGTCCTCGGTGGAGAGCTGCGCGAACTTCACCGGGTGCGGTGCGGTCGGGTCCCAGTCCGTCTTCTCCTCGAGCTCGAGGCCCTCGTCCGCGAGCAGATCCACCAGCAGCTCGGCCAGCGCCGGAGCGCCGGTGAGCCCGGGGGACTGGATGCCGGCGGCGTTGAGGAAGCCGCGCCGCTCGGTGGGGCCGACGATGAAGTCCTCGGTGTCGGACACCGGGCGGAGCCCGGCGAACTCCGCGATGATGTCCCGCTCACTGATCGTCGGGACGAGCTTGCGCGCGTTGGTGAAGACCTGCGCCGCCCCCTCCTCGGTGGTGGAGGTGTCGAACTTGTCGTCGATGGTCTGCGCGGTCGGGCCGACCATGATCGTGCCGTCGACGGTCGGGTTGACCAGGGTGCCCTTGGACACGGGGGAGGGGCAGGGGAAGATGATGCTGGTCACGATGCCGGACAGGCGTTTGTCCAGCAGGTACTCCTCGCCCTTGCGCGGGAGGATCTGGAAGTCCCGGACGCCGGCGAGCTCCGCGATGTCGTCGGCGAAGAGACCGGCGGCGTTGATCACGAACCGTGCCCGCCACACGTCGGTCTCCGTGCGAACGGTCAGGGGCGCGTCGGGGTCGTCGAGATCCCGTGGGTCGATCGCGACCACCCGCTGCTCCTCGGCGATCGTGACCCCGTTGCGACGGGCTGCGTCGGCGACCAGCATCACCGCTTCGTAGGGGTTGAACACACACGCGGTCGGGGCCCAGACGGCGCCCTTGACGTCCCGCGTCAGGTTGGGCTGGGCATCGAGGGTGCGCTCGGCCGTCCAGGCCTGCGTGCCCGGGATGCCCTTGCGGATGCCCTGCTGGCGGATCTGCTCGATCTTGACCAGCTGCTCGTCGTCGAGGGCGACCAGCACCTCACCGACGTTGTTGAGACCGAAGCCGAGCTCGTCCTGCAAGCGCCGCCAGCCGAGGTTCCCCGGGTACTCGAGCTTGCCCTTGAGCGTGTCGGGTGAGGCGTGCATGGCCGAGTGGACGATGCCGCTGTTGGCCTTGCTGACCCCGAAGGCGACCTCCGCCTGCCACTCCAGCAGGGCGACGTCGAGGTGGAAGCGCGAGAGGGCACGGGCCAGCGTGGCCCCGACCGCCCCACCGCCGATGATCAGTACGTCCCGTACCCGATCCTGGCTCATCGCTCGGCCTCCCGCCGTGGCGCAGACCCGTGCGGATCCAGACTGCACCTGGCGTAGGGCCTGGAGGCAGAGCGGATGGTCCCGTCAGGGACGGGCCGGACGGACCATGACCTCGTCATCGGGCGAGGCGCCGGCGCCGGGCGGTGTCCCCGGGCCGTGGTCACCGTCCGCCACCTCGTCGTCCCTGTGGAGGCGACGCCACCACCAGGCGAGGTAGGTCAGCAGCGCGAGCGCCGCGAAGATGTGCCACTGCACCGTGTAGGAGAGGTGGCTGCCCTCATCGAGCTCCGGTGGTCCCGCCGGGAAGGGGAGCTCGTCCTCGGACGGGTTGTCGAGTTCGGTGTCGACCCGCAGCACCATCGGGAACAGGGTGCCGTCCACCTGCCGGTCGAGTCGGGCGGTGTCGGTGTGGAAGACCCGGTCCAGGCGCCCCTCGTCCGGGTCCTGCGGCCCGAAGGACGGCTGTGGCACGGGACGTTCCAGCACCCCGACGACGGTGACCTCGCCGGCCGGTGGCGCCGCTTCGGCGACGGGTGGCTGGTCGAGCGAGGCCGGGACCCAACCGCGACGCACCAGCACGACCCCGCCGTCGGTGAGCTCCAGCGGGGTCAGGACGTGGAACCCCGCCTGGTTGCGGAACTGCCGGTTGCGCTGCAGTACCTCCTCACCGGGCCGGAACTGCCCGGTCACCTCCACACGACGGAACTCGAGCTCGGCCTCGTCGACGGCCGCGGTGTTGGCCGGATCGGCGAGCCCCGCCAGGTCGGCGGGTGCCTGCGCCATCCGGTCCAACGCCCGGGCGTTCTGCTCACGGACGAAGTGGAGTCGGTCGAGCTGCCACTGCCCCAGCGCGACACACGTGACCACGACCGTCAGCACCAACAGATGGGAGACGATCGCGGCGGGGCGCAGCAGGGTCGAGAGCACGCGGCCAGGGTACCGACGGGACAGGGGTGGGCTGTGGTCGGGCTCGCGCGCGTGCGAAGATGGAAGCTCGACGGAGGCCACCTCGACGGAGCCCACCTCGACGGGTGGCACCTCGACGTCTCAGGAGCTGCACGTGCGCACCCTGCACCATCGCGAGCATCGACATCTGGGCTGGGACGCGGACTTCCCGCCGGTCGCGGAGCTCACACCCGGCGACACGATCGAGGTGGTCCTCCAGGACGCGTTCGGCGGACAGCTCGACGAGCACGCCGGGCCGGAGGACGTGGCGGCTCTCGACCTCGACCAGGCGAACCCCTTGACCGGGCCCATCACCGTGCCCGACGCCAGGCCGGGGGACACCCTCGCGATCACCTTCGAGGACATCGAGGTGGGTGCGCGCGCATGGACCGCGCTCATCCCGGGCTTCGGCCTGCTGGCGGACGATTTCCCCGAGCCGCACGTCATCGTCTCGTCCATCGCCGCGGACGAGGTCGCCTTCGGGTCGCTGGCACGCCTGCCGGTGCGCGCCTTCCTGGGCACGATCGGCCTGGCACCGGCGGCACCCGGTCTCCACAGCGTGATCCCGCCGCGGCGGGTCGGGGGCAACATGGACTGCCGCGACGTGCGCGCCGGGGCGACCCTGCTGCTCCCCGTCGAGGTCGAGGGCGGGCTGCTCTCGGCGGGGGATCCGCACGGCGGACAGGGCGACGGCGAGGTGTGCGGCACCGCGGTGGAGACCACCGCCCGCGCCCGGCTGCGCGTGGACCTGCGGCCCGGCTGGGTGATCGACCAGCCGCAGCTCGAGCTGCCTCCCGAGCCGGCCGCCGAGCGGCGCGAGGGTGCACACCGACGTCTCACGATGGGCGTCGGGCCGGACCTGTTGACCGGTGCTCGCGATGCCACGCGTGCGATGATCGAGCTGCTCGGCCGGCACGGGCTGGCGCCGGCCGACGCCTACGCCCTGTGCTCGGTCGCGGGCCACCTCCGCCTCCTCGAGGTGGTGGACGCGCCCAACTGGGTCGTCGGTCTGGAGCTGGACCTCGACGTCCTCGCCTGACCTACGCTGCAGCGCATGGACCCGCAGGTCGACACCGGTGCGTGGCGGTCACCGTCATGAGCGCCTCGCCCCGCTACACCCTGACCGAAGCGCAGGCGCTGCTCCCCGAGGCGCGCGAGCAGGCGACCGCTGCCGGCCGGATCGTCGACGAGCTCCGGCTGCTGCAGCTCGAGGTCGAGGACGGCGCCGCCGACCCCGAGGTGCTCGTGCGGGCCAACGAGCTGGAGCTCGCCCTGGACGCGGCCTTCCGCTGGTTCGAGGCACACGGCATCCAGGTCAAGCACCTCGGTCCCGTCCTGCTCGATTTCCCGTCCCGCGCCATCCAGGACGGCGTCGCCGTCGATGTCCTGCTGTGCTGGCGGGAGGACGAGCAGGCCATCGGCTACTACCACGGGCCACAGGACGGGTACCGGGGTCGCATCCCGGTGGCGATGCTCGACGAGGTCTGAGCCGGTCGTTCACGCGCCCCGGCGCCGGC
>JAWLDJ010000009.1:0-46639 GCA_041686695.1 Nitriliruptoraceae bacterium | reverse complement strand
CCCGGAGCCATCCGCCGGCGGGTGACGGCACCGGTGCCGGCCTGCCCTGTGCCGGTGCGGGCGCGGGCCTGTCTGTGCCGGTGCGGGCGCGGGCCTGTCCTGCTGCCGCCGGCCCGGCGCGGCTCAGAAGAACCTGACCTTGGCGGCGAACTCCACGGCCGGGGCCAGGATGACCGCGAGGTAGAACATGCCGGTCGATGCCTGGATCGACCGGCCGCCCTCCCGAGCGAGCTTGACGTTGAACCCGGCGATCAGGGCCAACAGCGCCAACACCCCGAGCCCGAGGATGATGGTCATCGAGCCGATCGACAGGATCGGCGAGAACATCATCGAGCACTGCTCGTACTCGCCGCCCGCCGGCAACCCCTCGCAGGGTGCCGGGCTGCGGCCCGACAGCAGCACCGAGCCGAGCCCGGCGACGATCGCGGCCACGTTCACCCAGGCGATCCACACCATGTACCGGTTGGAGAGGCGGCGCTCGACCAGGTACCAGTGCCCGAGGATCAGCCCGACCCAGATCGCGCCCATGAGCACGCTGCCGAGGAGCAGTTCCGCGAGCCCCTGCGTGACACCTCCCGCTCCCCCGCGCTCGGCGCGCAGCACGGCCAGCGGCCACAGCGCCGCGAGACCGAGCACCGTGGCGAGTCCACCCAGCACCCGGACGAGCCCATCGGGCGACCGCAGCCCCCGTGTCAGCACCGCGGCGGCCGTGACACCGGAGAAGGCCAGCAGGAGCGTGCGGGCCAACTGCCCGTCGGCGAACGCATCCGTGCCCTCCAGCGAGACCATCGGACCACCGAAGGCAGCCCAGGCCCCGAGCCCGAGCAGGACGATCGTGGCGCCGGTGAGCAGCTCGTACCCACGGCGCAACTCGCCGAAGGTCGGGCCGAACCACAGCAGCACCGAGCTCCCCACGGCGGTCGACGCGAGCACGATGGCGAGCACGGCAGCAGGGGCGGTCACGGTCGGCGTTCCTCACGATCGGGGCGCGTCTCGGTCTCACCGACCGTGGTCCGCGCGCGATACGGCGCGCCACCGAAGGGACGAACTCGGCTCGGCACACCAGCGTGGCGCACAGGGTGCCACCTCGGTGGTCGTCCTGGCGAACCCACCGGCACCGACACCACACGGATGGGGCTGCCCGTCCCCGCTGGGACCGCTGGCCGCAAGGTCGTTACCCTGACCGGTCGTGGGTTCCACGGCCGTGGGAGCACAGCACCTCCCTACGGCGACGTCTCAGACAAGGGTGGTGCACCATGGGCCGCTGTGACCCTGGCCTCAAGCTCGCGCGCACGTTGACGGTCGCCGACGAGCACACCGCGATCACGTTCGGTTCAGGCGACGTGCCGGTGCTGGCCACCCCGGCGCTGCTGGCCCTGGCCGAGAGCGCCTGTGTGGACGCCATCGACGACCAGATGGTGGATGGTGAGACCTCGGTCGGCACCTGGGCGGACGTCGAGCACGTCAAGGCGGCGCCGGTCGGCGCGACGGTGTGCGCCCATGCCACGCTCATCGGCCACCACGGCCGCCGCCTCGAGTTCCGCGTGACCGTGGAGCAGGACGGCGAGCAGGTCGCCTTGGTCAAACACCGTCGCGTGCTCGTCGACCGGGAACGCTTCCTCGCGAAGCTGTCGGTCTGAGCCAGCGATCCGGCCGCCGACGCGGCCGGCCGCCCGGACCGGCCGTCAGGCGCCGTAGGCCGCCGCGGACTCGCGGCGGAACCCGCGGTCCAGGATCACGTTGACCAGCGCCGGCACCCCGCTGGCTGCCGCGCGGTCCAAGGCGGGCCCGATCTCCTCCGGCCGTTCCACGCGCTCGCCGTAGCCGCCGAGTGCCGTGACCACCCCCTCGTAGCCGACGGCCTGGTCGAGATCCTGTGCGACCATGCCCTCGGCGCCGTAGACGCGCTCGTGGAAGGCCTTCATCTCCCCCCATGCCCCGTCGTTGCCGATGATGCCGACGAAGGGCAGACCCTGGCGCGCGGCCGACTCGAACTCCATCGCGTTGAACCCGAACGAGCCGTCTCCGTAGACCACGAGCACCTGCTTGTCCGGGTGGACGTGGGCCGCCGCCAGCGCGAACGGTGCACCGACCCCCAGGCACCCGAAGGGACCGGGATCCATCCAGTGACCGGGGTGGTCCACGCGGACCTGTCCGGCGGTGTGCGCCACGATGTCCCCACCGTCGCCGATGACGATCGCGTCCGGATCGACCCAGCGAGCGACCTCCCGGGCGAACCGCAGGGGGTGGACCGGGCTGGCGTCGGAGCCCGCGGCGGCATCCCGGGCGTCACCACGACGGCCCTCCTCACGACGCAGCTCATCGAGCCAGGGCGTGCTACCGGAACGACCGAAGGCCGCGTCGTGGGCCAGCAGGGCCCGCAGGAAGCTCGCCACATCGCTGACGATGCCGTGGGCCACGGGGCGGTTGTGGCCGATCCGGTCCGGCTGCGGGTCGACGTGCACCACCTGGACCTCATCGTGGTACGCCGGAGGACGGCCGTAGCCGACCCGGAAGTCGAAGTCGATACCGAGGGCGAGGACCACGTCGGCCTGGCGCAGCGCATGCTTGCGGCTGAGGCCGAGCAGGTGCGGATGGCCGGAGGGCAGGACGCCCCGGGCCATGCCGTTGACGAACACCGGCAGCTGGCCTGTGCGTGCCAGCGCGTCCAGTTCGGGCCAGGCCTGCGACCAGTAGGTCCCGGAGCCGCACAGCACCACGGGACGCTGAGCACCTGCCAGCAGCTGTGCCACCGCCTCGACCGCGTGGGGATCCGGGCCTGGCGGGACCGTCGCCCGCTGACCGCCGGGCCGAGCCAGCTGGTCGCGGTCCACCGGGGTCATGAGCGCATCCATCGGCAGGTCGATGTAGGTCGGTCCCATCCGTGGCGCCAGCGCGGCCCGGAAGGAGGCGTCCAGCACCTCACGCAACCGTCGGGTCTCCAGGACGGTGTCGACGCGCTTGGTGACCGGCCGCAGGAGCTCGAGCTGGGGGGCATCCTGCAGCGCACCCATGCCCTCCAGCGCCAGCGGGTTGCGCCCCCCGAGCAGGACCAGCGGGGCGTTGGCGTAGAGGGCGTTGGTGACCCCGGTGATCGCGTCGGTGACCCCCGGACCAGCGGTGACGGCCGCCACCCCTGGCCGGAACGTCAGCCGCCCGTAGGCATCGGCCGCGTGCGCGGCGGCCTGCTCGTGGCGCACATCGATCACGCGGATGCCACGGTCCTTGCAGCCATCGAAGATCGGACTGATGTGCCCACCGGTCAGGGTGAACAGCACGTCCACGCCCTCATCGGCGAGGTGATCCGCGATCAGTCGCCCTCCATGCACCTGCTCACCCACGGCCTGCTCCCGTCCGTCGTCGCGAGGCACCGTAGACGCTGACGGCCCGCACCGGGCAGGGCTGCGGACCTGCCTCTCGCCGCTGGTCACCACCGGCCGGGACCCACTCCCACGAGACCGGTGTCACGGGGTCTGCAGCCAGGCGAGCAGGGTGCGGGCGGGGATGCCCGTGGCGCCCTTGCTGAACTCCGCGCGGGCCTCGTCGGTCCAGGCCGTGCCGGCGATGTCGAGGTGGGCCCACGGCAGACCGTCCGGCACGAAGTGGTGCAGGAACAGCCCGGCGTAGATCGTGCCCGCTTCCTTGCCGGCGGTGTTGCGTACGTCCGCGATCGCACCCTCCAGGCGCTCGCCGTACGCCTCGGTCGCCACCGGCAGCCGCCACAGTGGTTCGCCCGCGGCCGTCCCCGCCCGCGTGAGGGCGTCGGCCAGGTGGTCGTCCGAGGACATCAGCACCCCGATGCGATCCCCCAGGGCCACGATCGCTGCGCCCGTCAAGGTCGCGATGTCGACGATGGCGTCCGGTTCCAGCTCGGCCGCGTGGACCAGGGCATCGGCCAGGACCAGGCGTCCCTCGGCGTCGGTGTTGGTGACCTCGATCGTGGTGCCGTTCCTGGCCGTGAGCACGTCGCTGACCCGCGTGGCCGAGCCGGACGGCATGTTCTCCGCCAACGCGAGGACCGCGGTCACCGCCACCGGGAGCTCGAGCTCGGCCGCCGCCTTCACCACCGCCAGAGCCGTGGCCGCTCCCGCCATGTCCATCTTCATGGTCATCATGGCTTCTGAGGGTTTGAGGGAGAGTCCCCCGGTGTCGAAGGTGATGCCCTTGCCGACCAGCGCCACGTGCCGTGCCACGCCCTCCGGGGCGTAGCGCAGCTCGACCAGGCGAGGTGGCGCCTGGGAGCCCTGCCCCACACCCAGGATGCCGCCGTAGCCGCCGGCTGCCAGTGCCTCCACGTCGAGGACCTTCGCGGTGATCGGCAGCCCGGCCACCTCCGCCACGGCGCGTTCGGCGAGGGCGGGCGGGCGCTTGTCCTGCGGCGGGGTGTTGACCAGGTCGCGCACGAGGCACTGGGCCGCGGCGGTGACGCGGGCGACGGCCACGCCGCTGTGGGCGGCGGCGGCGGTGGCGTGGTCGGCCTGGATCCCGATCGTGGTCAGGTGCACGGGCGGCTGCTCCGAGCGGTACCGCGCGAACCGGTAGGCGCCGAGCAGGACGCCCTCGGCCACGGCCTGCGCCGCTGCCTCGGTGTCCACCGACCCGATCGCGTCGGTGAGCGCGAGCGAGAGGGTCTCCACCCGTTCCGAGGCGAGCGCAGCGGCTGCTGCCGCCTGGCGCAGCGTCGCGGTCGTCGCCGAGGTCTGCGGCCCGAGGCCGACCACGAGCAGGCTGGTGGCGGGCAGCGCGCCGCGGGTGGGCACCCTGAGGCTCGACCCGACGGAGCCGTCGAAGCCGCCGGTCGCCAGCTCCTCGACCAGGTCGAACCCGGCGGCCGCAGCGAGTCGGATGGCTGCCGGGGTGGGCTCGACGGGGTCGGTGCGCTCGCCCGACGCGGGCGCGAAGACCCCGACGGCCAGCAGGTCGGCGGCGCTGGCCTCCAGCGGCGCGGTGACGACGTCAACGGTGGGCACGGCGGCTCCTCGGGTCGGTCCCGCTGAGCCTACTGAGTGCGGCCCGCCCGCTGGTCGCCCTCGGCGCGACCACGCCGGGCGGCGCAGGAAGTACCGTCTGGCCCCATGGATGATCACGACCTGCCACGGGTCCGCCCCGTCGACCTGCGGGACTACGCCGACTTCCGGCGCGGTCCCGCGACCCGGGTGCGCGTGTTCGCCTCACAGCAGCTCGCGCTGGATCTGCTCTGTCTGGCACCGGGCGCCTCGAGTGGTGTCCTGCACCATCCTGACCAGGACGTCGCCTACACCGTCATCGGCGGCCGGTCGTGGTTCGTCACCGATGACGGCGAGGTGGGCCTCGATCCGCTCGGCGCGATGCTGGTCCCGGCCGACACCGTCCACGGGATCGACAACCGGGCCGCCGACCCGCTGATCGTGATCGCGGCGGTGGGGCCACCCGGCGACGCGCCGCAGGATCCGACCAGCGCCGATGCCGACGCGGTCGCGGCCGCCGTGCATCTGGGAGGACAGGAGCCGGGGGCGATCCGTCGAGCCGTGGAGACCCTGCTGGGCACACGCGGCTCGCGGTGAGCAGGCCCGTGCTCGGCGCTTGCAGCGCCGAGACGGACGTGCCCTGATCGGCGCCTCGCCGGCCTCAGTCAGCGATCCTGGCGGCATCCTGCTCGGCCAACCTCGCGAGGTTGGCGAGGCTGCGCGCGAAGATGCGCCGCAGGATCGGGCGTACCAGGGTCGACGCGCCCCACTCCCCCAGGGCGCCCAGCGGTGGGTCGACCTCCTCCCACCAGGTGACCACGGTCGCGTCCGGCCCGTCCTCGGCGAGCTCGAACGCGCCCGTCCCGGTGATGATCCGGCCGAGATGGGTCACCTCCAGATAGGAGGGCTCCTGCCAGCCGGTCACGCGCATGACGTCCTGCACGGTGACACCCAGGAGGTTGGTGGGACACCGCAGCGTCACCCCCTCACCGGTGCGCTCAGGGGTGAGCACGTGCACGGCCTTGGCATCGAGCATCCAGTCCGGCTGACGCTCCCAGGCGGTCAGGACCGACCACACGACGTCCCGTGGTGCAGCGACGGACTGGACGAGTTCGAGACGCACGGTACGACCTCCTCGGGGTGTCCTCCCATGTTCGCGGCTGCACCGGGCTCTAGACGAACCGAGGGCTGCCGCTGCGCGCGCTCCGACCACGCCCGCACCGGGGGGAACGGCCACGATCCGGACCGTTAGTCTGGGCGCGACGACCGCGGTCCGTGCGCGCGCCGACCGGCTGCGACCCCGCGGTCTCCACGACCTCGAGGAGTCGACAGATGTTCGCCGACATCGACGGCAACACCCTGCACTACGTCAGCTACGGGGAGGGACCACCCGTGGTGTTCCTCCACGGCCTGGGAGGCTCGGCCAGCGTCTGGCACGGCGTGATGCAGGCCATGCAGCAGCACCATCACTGCGTCGCACTGGACCTCCGCGGCCACGGTCGCAGCCAGGGCCGGGGCAAGTTCAGCATCGAGGGCTGGGCCAAGGACGTGCAGAAGCTGCTGCGGCACCTCGAGCTGCCGGCCGTCACGGTGGTGGGTCACTCGATGGGCTCCCTCGTCGCCCAGCAGCTCGCCCACAGCTCGCCCGACGGCGTCGACCAGCTGATCCTGCTCGGTGGGATCTCCTACTTCCAGCCCCCGACCGCCGACGCCTACCGCGCTCGCGCGGAACTGGTGGAGCAGGAGGGACTGGATGGGCTGGTCGACCCCTGGCTCGCCGGCGCCGTCTCACCCCAGTCGCACGCGGTCCATGCAGGCATGGTGGGGCTGCTGCGCGAACTGTTCCTGCGCAACGAGCCGCAGAACTACGCGAAGTCCTGTCGCGCGCTGGCCGAGGCCCCCAGGATCCGCCGTGACGAGCTGGGGCAGCCCACGCTGCTGCTGACCGGCGCCCACGACCGTTCCACCCCGCTGGCGATGGCCGAGGAGTTGAAGGCCTCGATCCCGGTCAGCCGCGTGAAGGTGCTCCCTCACGTGGGCCACTGGGCCTCGCTCGAGGATCCCGACGCGATCGCCGCGGCGATCCTGGAGTTCCTGACCTGATGACGCTGCGCCGACTCCTGCCGGACCCACGGACCCTCGAGCTGGACGAGCTGTACGCCGGGCTCACGCTGGAGGACCCGCGCCCCGAGCGTGGGGTGTTCGTGGCGCTGTCGATGGTGTCCTCGGCGGATGGCGCGGTCGCGGTGGAGGGCCTGTCCGGCGGGCTCGGCGGTGCGGCCGACCGGCGCGCGCTCTCCCGTCTGCGCGGCGCCAACGACGTCTCTCTGGTCGGGGCGGGCACCGTGCGTGACGAGGGCTACGTCCCGCTCACCGGGACACCCGCGCGTCAGGCCGACCGGGCCGCTCGTGGCCTGCGGCCCGCGCCCCGCCTGGCCATCGTGACCACCTCGGGGCGTCTGGCCCCTGACCTGGCGGTCTTCAGCGACCCCGACCAGCCACCGATCGTGCTGACCTCACGGCAGGGGGACCCCGAGGCGCTCGCCGCCATCGAGGATCGCGCCGAGGTCCACGTCGTCGCCGATGGTGAGCTCACGGCTGCGGTCATCGTCTCCACGCTGGTCGAGCTCGGCCTCCCGCGCGTGCTGTGCGAGGGTGGGCCCCGCCTCAACCAGGTCATGCTGGCCGGCGGCCGCATCGATGAGGTGTTCATGACCCTGGCGCCGACCCTGGTCGGCGGTCCCGTCCCGCGCATCGTCAGCGGTGAGCACGAGGCGGCCACCGACCTGGTGCTGGTCAGCGTGCACGAACACGAGGGCGATCTCCTGCTGCGTTACCGGCGCGCCTGACGCGACCAGCGCCACCACCGCCGATCCCCCGGTGATCCGCGTGGCCGGGCGCCCTCGGGTGCGTCAGCCCGCGGGCGTGACCCACTTCAGGCGTGCGACCGAGGTGTCCACCGTGGGCAGGGGCCGCAGTCCCTCGAGCGTCTCCATCACCGCGAGATAGCGCACCACCTCGTCGACGTCGTGCACCCGGACGAAGCCCGGGTAGGGCCGGACCGCCTCCACGGTCGCGAGCGTCTCGGGCAAGCGCTCGGGCGGCTCGGCCCCGGTGATGACGCCGGTGTAGTACTTGCGCGAGGCACCCGTGAGGATCGCCAGGTCGTAGGCCGCGAACCGCGGGTAGGCACGCAGCACCTCGACGTCATCATGGGGGTGCTTCGCGTAGCCGAGCCCGGGGTCGAGCACGATCGATCCGCGTGGCAGGCCCTGGGCCTCGGCCACGGCGATGCGCTCGGAGAACAACTGCTCCACATCCGCCACGACGTCCTCGAAGGACAGGAAGGCCTCCCGTTTGTGCTCGACCCGCGTGTGCAGGATCACCAGCGCGGCACCGTGATCGGCGCACGCCGCTGCGATGCGTGGCTCGGCCAGACCGGAGACATCGTTGATCATGACCGCACCGACCTCGAGAGTGGCCTCGGCGACCGCGAGTCGGGGCGTGTCGATGGAGACCGCGACCCCGCGGGCGACCAACTCCCGCACCAGCGGGACGGCGGCCGCGATCTGGGTGTCGACGTCGATCGGCTCACCGTGGGTGACCCCGGAGTCGGTGCCGACGTCGATGATGTCGGCACCGGCCTCGACCATGGCCATGGCCGTGGCCAGCTGGTCCTCGGTGGTGGCCAGGTGCTCGGTGTCGGAGAAGGAACCGGGGTTGGTGTTGATGATGCCCATCACCGCCGGCGCACCGGGCCGCAGGCGGAAGGTGTGGGCCCCCGCCTGGAGATCGACGGGCGCGGCGAGGTCGGCGGCGGCAGCGGCGGTGGTCAACAGGCTCACGGAGGACCTCAGCTGGGTGGCAGCGACGATGGGCAGCGGGTCGAGCGTCGCTGGTGGGGGGGTACCGCCAGGTCGCGGCAGCGTGGTGGAGCTCGGCGGGGAACCGCTCCGGTCGGTACGACGCCACGGCGCGCGAGGATGACCCGATCGCCGTGGGACGCCGCTCAGGATCCGAGCAGGCCCGGCAGCTCGTCCAGCGTGCCGATCCGGTGATCGGGTCGCAGCCCGGGATCTTCCGGATCGGGGGCCGTGCGTGGCGCGACCCACACCGTGGTCAGCCCGTGGGCCCGCCCTCCGGCCACACCGGCGAGCGGGCAGGACGCGAGTCGCGGCCGCTGGACGTCGGCCAACCCGTTGGTGACGAAGCCGATGCGATGCGAGGCCCCCAGCTGCGCGACCACCTCCTCGGCCCCGGGGAGCAGGTGGCTGGGAGGGTGCTGGCCACCGCGTCGGCCTCGGCCCGGTCGGAGTCGAAGAGCGTCCCGTCGAGGTCGAACAGGACCCACGGGCCTGTTCCATCGGCGTGCGGCCTGCATGGCTCCGGCTGGCCGGTCGCACGCAGGCTACGGTGGCGCCATCGTCCGATCGTCCACCGGCACCAGGAGCGGTTCATGGCCCGCGCCGGCATGCCCCGCAAATTCGTCTTCGTGTGCATCAACGAGCGGCCCGAGGAACATCCCCGCCCCTCCTGCATCCGACGCGGCAGCGCCGGGCTGTTCGAGGCGTTACGGGAGGAGACCGGCGCCCAGGGGTTGGTCGACGTCAAGATCGTGGCCAGCGGCTGCCTGGAGCCGTGCATGGTCGGCCCGACGATCTACGTCGCGCCCGACGACGTCTGGTATGGGGGCGTCACCCTGGAGGACGTGCCGCTGCTCGTCGAGCAGCATCTGCGTGACGACCGACCGGTCGAGTTCCTGCGGATCGGACGGCCGGAGTTCGAACTGTCGCCGCTGGCGGGCCGCAGCGACCTCCCCCCGGGCGAGATCCCGCCCGTGTGAACGAGCCGGCGGCAGGCGCCGCCGGGGCAGCTCGTCCGCTGCGGGGTCGGCCTGGAGGTGAGGTGCGTATGCGTGAGCTGGAGATCGTCGGCTACGACGCGATCGAGTTCCACGTGGGCAACGCCCGCCAGGCCGCCCACTTCTACCGGCAGGGCCTCGGCTTCCGTCTCGTCGCCTACGCCGGGCCCGAAACCGGGGTGCGCGACCGCGCGTCCTACGTCCTGCAGCAGGGCGGGATCCGCTTCGTCTTGACCGCTGGGCTCGCGCCCGAGCACCCGGTCTCCCAGTGGCAGCTCCGTCACGGTGACGGGATCCGGGACGTCGCCTTCCAGGTGCCCGACGCCACCGCGGCCTTCACGCTCGCGGTCGAGCGTGGCGCCGTCCCCGTGCGCGAACCCGAGGTCCTGACCGACGAGTACGGCGAGCTGACCGTGGCAGTCATCGCCGTCTACGGGGACACGGTCCACTCGCTCGTCCAACGCGACGACTACTCCGGGGTCCACCGGCCCGGGTACGTCGCGGTCCCGGAACCGCTGGTCGACGCGGACCCGGAGGTCGGGCTCCACACCATCGATCACGTGGTGGCCAACGTCCACCTCGGCGACATGGAACCCTGGTCGGCGTTCTACGAGCGGATCCTGGGGTTCTCGCCGCTGCGTCACTTCGACGACGAGGCGATCTCCACCGAGGACACGGCGCTGATGTCCACGGTGCTCACCGACGGTCGAGGGCGCATCAAGCTCCCGATCAACGAACCCGCCCCCGGTCGCAAGCGCTCCCAGATCGAGGAGTACCTCGATGCCAACCGGGGTGCCGGGGTCCAGCACCTCGCCCTGGCCACCGACGACATCGTCGGCACCGTCCGCGCTCTGACCGCCCGGGGCATCGGGTTCCTGAACGTGCCCGGCACCTACTACCAGGAGGCACGCGAGCGCATCGGCGAGGTGAACGAGTCGTGGGACGACCTCGCCGAGCTCGGCATACTGATCGATCGCGACGAGGAAGGCTACCTCCTGCAGATCTTCACCGAGCCGGTCCAGGACCGGCCGACCCTCTTCTACGAGCTCATCCAACGCCACGGCGCTCAGGGGTTCGGCGTCGGCAACTTCCGCTCGCTGTTCGCGGCCATCGAGCGCGAGCAGGCTCGCCGGGGCAACCTGTGAGCGCCGCCGACGAGCCACGCTGGCTGCTGCCGACGCTACGCGCCGTGGCGGCCTTCGGGACCGCCGCCATGCTCGCCACGATCCTCGGCGCCTTCAGCGTGGCCTCCTTCGCCGACGACGGCGCGGCCCTGGTGGCGCTGGCCTGGGGCCGGGTCACCCTGATCGACCTCTACCTCGCCCTCCTGCTCGGTTGGCTCTGGATCGCCTGGCGCGAGCGCTCCGCCGTGCGTGGGGGACTGTGGGCGTTGGCGACCGTGGTCACCGGCAGCCTGGCGCTGTTCGTCTACCTCCTGGTGGCCTCACTGCGCGCCCACACGGTGCTGGAGCTGCTCGTCGGGGCTCGCCGCCCCGCCGGCGAGCGGTAGGGTCGCCCCGGCGGTCCGTGGTGGCGTGGCCGTGCGGCGAGGACGGGAGTGGCGACGGTGGCGAGCCAGGGAACACACCGAGCCAGCTTCGACGAGTACGCCCTGCAGTTGGCGGCCACAGCCGCGACGCGTGGGACCTGCGTGCGCCGCCGCCAGGGAGCGGTGCTCGTCCACGGCCGCAGGATCGTGGCGACCGGGTACGACGGTGGCCCCTCGGGGTACCCGCACTGCGACGAAGGCGGGTGCCCGCGTTCGGCTCCGGACGGGGCGGCACTCGACGACGGCGAGTGCATCGCGATCCACGCCGCCGCCAACGTCCTGCTGTTCTCCTCACCCGAGGAGCGCGACGGCGCCAGCCTGTTCGCGACCGGGGTCCCCTGCTTCGACTGTGCCAAGCTGATCGCCAACGCGGGCGTGGCTGAGGTCGTGGCAGCGGGCGGTCGCTACGAGGGCTCGGACGAGGTCCGGGACTTTCTGCGGACCTGCGGCGTACGGGTGCGGGTCCTCGACGGCCTCGAGGGGGTTCCCAGCCTGCGGTTCACCTGACGTCGTGGTGACCTCGGCAGACGGGCTCGCGCACCGCAGAAAGCGGGGGGAAAGAGGCGTCCCCCCGGTGGGAGGGCCGGGGGGACGTGGTTCGCTCGGAGGTACGGACCTCGCGGGAGCGGATGGGGAGAGCATCCGTTCGCCTGCGGTGGGAGAGCCGCAGGTCATGGAGAGGATGCGGGCCCGACCGATCCGAGCGGAGCGCGTGACCCCTGGGAGGGGGGTCGAGCGCCGGTCTGCAGTTGTCGTGTCCACCGGGAGGTCGGAGCAGCTGCTCCCACCGGATGGCCCTGGAGTGGAACCGGGCCAACCTGGGCAGCTTGGGAGGAGCCGATCCGGTTGGCCTGCTGGATGCTACGTTACCAGCCCCGACCGCACCGGTCCAACCGCATGGTCCCTGGACTTTGGACTGCTATTGGAAGAGCCAATCCGCGAAAGCGGACCGCATCTGGCGCAGTTGCTCGCTCCTGCCCTCCAGGACGACGGTCCGCTGTACCGCTCGCTCGCGGCAGCGCTCAAGCGCGCCATCGACCGCGGCGAGGTCCCGCTCGGCACCGTCCTTCCACCCGAGCGCACGCTGGCGCGTGCGTTGTCGGTCAGTCGCGCCACCGTGGTCTCGGCCTACGACCGCCTCAAGTCGGAAGGCTGGTTGGAGAGCCGCCGGGGTTCGGGGACCTGGGTCCGTGCCCCGCAGCCGGCAGCGACCCCGGTCGGCGTGGACGCGGTGGCCACGGCCCGGCTCTTCCTCTCCGATGATGGCCTGGTACAGCGCAGCGGTCCCGGCGAGCACGTGGGTGAGCAGGACGACGTCATCGACCTGTCCGTCGCCGCCGTGGCCGGGACCCCGACGGTCGACCGGCTGCTCAGCAGCGTGACGTTGGAGCAGATCCAGAGCCTGACCGAGCACCACGGCTACCTCCCCCACGGGCTCCGCGCGCTCCGTGACGCGGTGAGCCGCCGCTTCACCGCGATGGGGTTGCCGACCAGCGAGGAGCAGCTGGTGATCACCACCGGGGCCCATCAGGCCATCTCACTGGTCGCACGCCAGACGTTGCGCCAGGGCGATCCGGTGATCGTCGAGAGTCCGACCTTCCCGGGAGCACTGGACGTGTTCCGGCGTTTCGGTGCCCGCACCTTCCCGCTGCCGGTCGACGAGCATGGTGCACGCACCGATGTGCTCGCGGAGCTGATGGAACGCGCCGAACCCAAGCTGCTGTACGTCTCTCCCCACTTCCACAACCCCACCGGGGCGGTGCTCAGCGAGGACCGTCGGGCCCGCATCGGAGCCCTGGCCGCCGAGTACGGCACGGTCGTGCTCGAGGACCTCGCCATGAGCGAGGTGGCCCTGGACGAGCAGAGCCTGCCACCCCCCATCGCCGCGCTCGCCCCCGCTACTGCCGCGGTCCACACCATCGGTTCCACCGCCAAGCTGTTCTGGGCAGGGCTGCGGGTCGGCTGGATCCGCTCTCCGGCCGACTGGGGGGCCCGGATGCTGGCGACCAAGACCGTCGCCGACCTCGGGACCCCGCTGGTCAGCCAGCTGATCGCGGTCTCGCTGCTGGCACGCGCCGACGAGGTGCTCGCGGAGCGACGAGCCGAGCTGCGGCCCCGACGCGACCTGCTGTGCGAGCTGATCGGTGCCTCGCTGCCGGACTGGACCTTCACGTGCCCGCCCGGTGGCCTCTCCCTCTGGCTCACCCTGCCGCACGGCAACGCGGACGAGTTGACCGAGGTCGCCCTCCGACATGGCGTGATGGTCGTGCCTGGCCCCGCACTCTCGGTCGACGACGGCAACCGGCGCTGCCTGCGGATCGTGTTCACGGCCCCCGAGCGGGACCTGCGTGAGGGCGTGCGCCGGCTGGCCGCAGCCTGGGCGGTCTACGCCCCGACCACGGAGCGCTCCGCGGCCCGCCTGCTCGTCTGAGGCGCGCGCCGACCCTGCTCCTGCCGACCGGCGCCGCCTTCGCGCCGGCCGGTGCCCGCCAGGCTGCCACACATCTACGACCGCGCGACTAGCGTCGTCGGTCGATGGCGGCCGATCCCGGCCCGCCGACGCCGAGGTGGAGGACGACGGGCGTGAACGCACTGCTGCGCAGGATGACCGCCGCCGCAGCCGCCGCTGCTGCCGCGGTCGCGGCCCGCAAGGCCGTGGAGCTGGGGTGGACCCTGACCAGGGACGAGCCGCCGCCGACGGCCGACGGCATCCGCGGTGACGCCGAGCTGCGGGACCTGCTGCTCTGGTCGGCGCTGGTCGCGGGTGCCGTGGTGCTGGCACGCAAGGTGGCGACCGATCGCGCGGAGCACCTCTTCGGTGACGACGAGTGACCCGTCCTCACCCGACCGTGGGCAGACGGCCAGCGGCGGGGTCGACGGGACCGGTGCCCTGGGGTCGCTGCCAGGTGGCGCGGACCTCCATCGTGGCCTGATCCTGGGCCGGTGGGTGCTCCAGCGCGAGCCGGACCAACCCACCCGCGCGGTAGGCGGCGAGCTCGCTGGGTGCCTGTGGCCAGGGGGGCCCCGGTCGGCGGGAGCGGTCGGCCTCACT
This sequence comes from Nitriliruptoraceae bacterium, assembly GCA_041686695.1. Classification (GTDB taxonomy): domain Bacteria; phylum Actinomycetota; class Nitriliruptoria; order Nitriliruptorales; family Nitriliruptoraceae; genus T1Sed10-7. The sequence goes on along the minus strand of JAWLDJ010000009.1, from coordinate 32,231 downwards.
GGTCGCCAGCTCGGTGATCACCAGGGCGACCCCGCCGGGTGCCACCGCACCACCGATCGCCGCCATGGCGGCATCGCGCACCACGCCAGGTAGCCACGGCACGGTGTGGATCTCGACCACGAGGTCGAAGGCGCCCAGCAGCTGCGCCCCGAGCGTGAGGAGGTCCCCGGTGTGCCAGGCGACGGCGTCGTGGCTGCCATCGCCGCGGTGGGCGGCACGCCGCCGTGCCCACGCGATCGCCGTCGGCGCGATGTCCAGTGCCGTGACGTGGTAGCCGCTCGCGAGCAGGGGTGCCACGTCGTCGCCCACCCCACAGCCGACGACCAGGGCACGCGCACCCGGTGGGGTGTGGACCGGCGCGGCCAGCCAGTCGGCGAGCCAGGGATGGGGCGCCCCTTCCTGCCAGGGCAACCGTGCCCCACGGGCCGACGCTGCCTGGTAGGCCGGCTCGAACCACCCGGAGGGGGAACCAGCCTCCAGCTGCTCATCGACCAGCGGACGCCACACCTCCTCGGGCAGCGGCGGCGTGGCGGGCGTGATGGCCGGGAACCGGGTACGGCTGCGCCGGCGACGCATCAGCCCGCCCCCGAGCCGTCCCGGCGCTGGCTGATGGTCACGCGATCTCGTAGCCGGCGACCTTGGGGTGATCCGCCCCGGAGCGACCCACGCTCCCGGCACCACCCGGGGAGCCGATGCCGGTGACCGCAGGCTCGAAGTACTCCGCGTTGATCGCGGTGAACTCGCTCCACTCCGGCGGGACGTCGTCGGCGTAGAAGATCGCCTCGACGGGACAGGCCGGTTCGCAGGCGCCGCAGTCGATGCACTCCGTGGGGTGGATGTACAGCATCCGGTCACCCTCGTAGATGCAGTCGACCGGGCACTCCTGGACACAGGCGGTGTCCTTGACGTCCATGCAGGGCTCAGCGATCACGTACGCCACCGGCGGCTCCTCATCGGCTCGGGAAAGGACGTGCTCGGCCGCGGAGTCTAACCGGGCGACCGGCGTCCCGACAGCTCCCCGACGGCAGGCAAGCGAGGGTGCGCGACCCGATCACGGGCGCGCACCCCCACGCTCGACGGCCCGCGCGGTCAGCTCTCCCAGGCCGCGACGGTCGGATGGTCCGTGCCGGAGGCACCTTCAGCCGCCGCCCCACCGGGCGAGCCGAGGCCGGTGACCTCGTCCTCGAAGTACTCCGCGTTGATGGGGGTGAACTGCTGCCACTCGTCCGGGACGTCGTCCTCGTAGAAGATCGCTTCGACGGGACAGACCGGTTCACAGGCGCCGCAGTCGATGCACTCCGTGGGGTGGATGTACAGCATCCGGTCACCCTCGTAGATGCAGTCGACCGGGCACTCCTCGACGCACGCCTTGTCCTTGACGTCGATGCAGGGCTCAGCGATCACGTACGTCAACCTTGACCTCCTGGTCAGTGTCTGTCCACGCCCTCGCCGGCGGTCTTCGACGACCGCCCAGGCGCTGTCCCCGACTGTAGACCCCGGACGCGAACCGTGCACGTCACTGTGACCTCACCGATCCGGCGATCGGCCCTGGCAACGGGGGGACTCTGGGCCCATTAGGCTCGCGACACGACGGTGGCCGGCGGCGACCCACGACGACGGGAGGGACCGACGCGATGACCGACGGTGCACGGGTCCGCGGGCCGTGGCGCTGGTGGCCGTGGTCGCGACGCCGGTCCGGGCGGACCACGCGCTCCCACACCTTCGTCGCGGACCAACGTCCTGGCGGCCCCGGTGGTGCGACCTCGGTCCCGCCGCCGGCACCACCGCAGGCGCCATCCGACGACGTGGTGGTGCCCGGCTCGCTGACCCGGAGCCGTCCGCACCCCCGCGAGGTGACGCTGGACATCCTGGCGTCACACCCCACGCCCCACGAGCAGGTCCGCTACCTCAACCGGGAGCTGTCCTGGGTCCAGTTCAACGAGCGGGTCCTGGCCCTGGCGGAGGATCCAGAGCTCGAACTGCTCGAGCGCGCGAAGTTCCTGGCGATCTTCCAGACCAACCTGGACGAGTTCTTCCAGGTCCGCGTGGCCGGCCTGAAGGAGCAGGAGGCCGCCGAGGTCTCGGGCAACAACCCGGACGGGCTGAGTCCGACCGCGCAGCTCGAGGCGATCCGCGTCGTCGTGACCGAGTTGGCGAACCGGCATGCCCACGTCTTCCGCGAGCAGCTGGTGCCGGCCCTGGCGGCCGCCGGCGTGCGGTTCTGCGATGTCGCCGATCTGGACGACGACGATCGCCGGCACCTGCAGCTGATCTTCGAGGAGCGGGTCTTCCCGGTCCTGACCCCGCTGGCCGTCGACCCGGCCCACCCCTTCCCCTACATCTCGAACCTGTCGATGAACCTCGCGGTGCTGGTCGCCGAGCCCGGCAGCCAGCAGCGCCACTTCGCACGCGTCAAGGTCCCGCCGGTCCTGCCCCGGTTCTTGATCATGCCCGACGGTGAGCGCATCGTGCCCCTCGAGCAGGTCATCGCGGAGAACCTCGACCGGCTCTTCCCGGGCCTCGAGGTCCTCGAGCACCACGTCTTCCGGGTGACGCGCAACGCCGACTTCGAGGTGGAGGAGGAGGAAGCCGATGACCTCCTGCTCGCGATCGAGACCGAGCTGACCCGACGCCGCTTCGGCCGGGTCGTTCGGCTCGAGGTCACCCCCGACATGAGCGAGGAGGCCGTCGACCTGCTGGTCCGGGAGCTGGACATCTCCGCCGATGAGGTCATGGTGATCCCCGGCCCCCTGGACCTGTCGGGCCTGTGGTCGCTGTACGACCTCGACCGCCCCGATCTCAAGCAGCGCCCGTTCACACCCACGACACAACCGCTGCTGGCCGAAGCTGCGACGGACGACCTCGACATCTTCGAGGCGATCGCCCACGCCGACGTGCTGGTGCAGCATCCCTACGACTCCTTCACCACCTCCGTGCAGGCGTTCATCGAGCAGGCGGCCCACGACCCGGACGTGCTCGCGATCAAGCAGACGCTGTACCGCACCTCCGGCCCCGGCAGCCCGGTGATCCGCGCGCTGCTCGACGCCGCGGAGGAGGGCAAGCAGGTCGTCGCGCTCGTGGAGCTCAAGGCCCGCTTCGACGAGGAAGCCAACATCGAGTGGGCCCGGGCGCTGGAGGAGGCCGGCGTCCACGTGGCCTACGGCGTGGTCGGACTCAAGACCCATACCAAGATCGCGCTGGTCGTGCGCAGCGAGTCGGGCAAGGTCCGCCGCTACGCCCACATCGGGACGGGCAACTACAACGACAAGACAGCGCGGATCTACGAGGACATCGGGCTGCTGACCGCCGACCCCGACCTCGGACAGGACCTCAGCGACCTCTTCAACGTGCTCACCGGCTACTCCAAGCAGTCCGAGTACCGCAAGCTGGTCGTGGCCCCGACCACCTTCCGGTCGCGGATGCTGGAGCTCATCGCTCGCGAGCGGGACGCCGAGGACGGGCACATCGTCGCCAAGATGAACAGCCTGGTCGACGGTCAGATCATCGATGCCCTCTACGACGCTGCGGCCACCGGTACACCGATCGATCTGATCGTGCGCGGCATCTGCTGCCTGCGGCCGGGGGTCGCGGGCCTGTCGGAGACGATCACGGTCCGCTCGATCGTCGGCCGCTACCTCGAGCACTCCCGCATCTACCGGTTCGGCAGTCCGGCTCGCGGCTACGACCACCTGATCGGATCCGGCGACTGGATGACCCGCAACCTGAGCCGGCGCGTCGAGGCCCTGACCCCGGTGGAGGATCCCCGGCTGCAGCGACGGCTGGAGGAGATCCTCGCGGTCAACCTCGCCGACGACGTGCTGGCCTGGGAACTCGGGGCCGACGGCCGCTGGCGCCGGGTCGCCTGCCTGCAGGGCGTCGACACCCACCTGACGCTGCAGGAGCGCGCGCGGCGACGGGCCGGCTCGTGAGCGACGAGCGCACCGTCACCCCGGACTGGTCAGGATCCGCGGCGGTCGAAGCGGCCGGCGGCGTCGTGCTGCGCGATGGCAGCGACGGACACGAGGTCCTGGTGGTGCACCGGGTGCGCCACGACGACTGGTCGTTGCCCAAGGGCAAGCTGGACCCGGACGAGCCGCACGTCGTCGCCGCCGTCCGGGAGGTCGAGGAGGAGACCGGGGTGCGAGCGCAGGTGCTCGAGGAGCTCAGCCAGGTGGTCTACGCGGTCCCAGAGGGTGCCAAGCGTGTGCGGTGGTACGCGATGGCCCACCTCGGGGGTGATCCGGCCGACCGACCTGCCGATCGCGAGGTCGATGTCGCCCGCTGGGTCGCCGTGGAGGAGGCAGCGGGGTTGCTCACCTACGCTGCGGACGTCGACCTCCTCGACGAAGCTCTGGCCCACCGCGCCGCTGGAGGTGCCTCGTGACGCTCCTGCTCGTCCGTCACGCCGACGCCGGGGACCGGGCGGCGTGGACCGGCGACGACCTCGCACGACCCCTGAGCGCGACGGGCAGGCGACAGTCCGAGGAGCTGGCCGAGATGTTGGCCGGCCACGACCTGACCAGGATCCTCTCGAGCCCCGCCAAGCGCTGTGTGGACACGGTGGCACCGGTGGCGTCAGCGCTGGGGCTGGACGTCGAGGAGGACGTCAGCCTCACCGAGGGCACCCCGTTCGAGCAGGTGGAGCAGCTCCTGCTCGACGTCGGGAGCCAGGACGTGCTGCTGTGCAGCCACGCCGACGTGATCGGCGCCGCGCTCACCGCGCTGTGGCGGCGCGGCCACCTCGCACACCGACCGAACGCCCGGAAGGTGGCGACCTGGCTCGTGGACGGTTGGCCGGATCCAGCGCGGGTGGAGCTGTTGAACCCGCCGGAGGCCAGCTGACCGGTGCGGACCGCGATCCTCGATCTCGGCAGCAACTCCTTCCACGTCCTGGTGGCGGACGTCGACGGCCACCGTGTCGTCCCCGTCCTGCGCGAACGAGAGATGCTGCACCTCGGCCGTGCCGTCGCGCACCACGGCACCATCCCACCGCACCTGCGCGAGCAGGCGGCCCGCGTGGTGGCGCACCTCAGCGGGCTCGCCCGCCGCAGCGGGGCCGAGGACGTGCTGGCGGTGGCGACCTCGGCGTTGCGCGATGCCCACGGGGGCCAGGAGGTCATCGCTGCCCTCTCCGCAGCCGCCGGCGTGGAGATCCGCGTGCTCGAGGGGGGTGAGGAGGCCCGACTGGCCTACCTCGGCGTGCGCGCGGCGGTGGCGGTGACAGCGGAACCGGTGCTCGTGCTGGATCTGGGTGGTGGCTCCATGGAGCTGGCGGTGGGGACCGGCGGGGAGGTCGCCTGGTCGGCATCGGTGCCGCTGGGCGCCAGCCGGCTGTCGGCGGACATCGAGCACGACCCCCCGAAGCGCCGGGAGCTGCAGGGGCTGCGGGCGCGGGTCGACACCGAACTGGATCCCCTGCTCGACCGGGTCACGGCCCTGGCACCCGCCGCCGTCGTGGTGGTCGGCGGCACCGTGCGGGCCCTGGCACGGGTCGTGGCCGCCGACGAGGACCGGTGGCTCCCGGCGACACTGAACCAGCTCGGCATCGAGGTCGATCAGCTGGAGCGGATCCGCGACCGCCTGACCTCGGTCGACACGGTCACCCGCGGGCGCCTGCCCGGCATGAAGTCACGCCGCGCGGACCACCTCCACGTCGCAGCGGTCCTGCTCACACGCACGCTCGAGCGGCTCGAAGCGGAGCGCGTCGTGGTGAGCGACTGGGGCTTGCGCGAGGGGCTGCTGCTCGACACCCACGCGATCAGTACCCCGCCGAGCGCACTCCAGCTCCGCGCCGACCAGGTCGCGCGACTGCGTTCGAGCTTCAGCGGCGAGGACCCCCATCCCTCCCACGTCGCCCACCTCGCTGCCCTGCTGTTCGAGCGGACCCAAGCGCTCCACGGCCTCGCGGCCAAGGACCGGGAGCTGCTGCGTCACGCCGCTGAACTGCACTCGATCGGGGAGGCGCTGGCCCTCAGGCGACAGCATCTGCACGGCGCCTACCTCGTGGAGAACGCCGAGCTCAGGGGCTTCGAGCCCGAGGAGACCGCCATGATCGCGACCCTCGTGCGCTTCCATCGATCCCGGGGGATCGCCGCCGCGCACCCACCCTACGCCGGGCTGCCCGCCCGGCAACGACGGCGTACCGAGCGCCTGCTGGCGCTCCTGCAGGTGGCCGACGGACTCGACCGGGCACACGACCAGGCGGTGACCGGTGTCGAGGTGCACCGTCGTGATGACGTGGTGGAACTGCTGCTGACCGGTGGAGGACTGCACGTGACGAGCGACGAGCTCGAACGCAAGACGCGACTGTTCGCCCGGACCTTCGACGTCGACGTCCGGGTCCGCGATCTGGCTGCCCAGTGAGCGACCAGCCGAACGGCGACGGCGCCGCCGACCAGCCACCACGTCCGGGCAGCGGCACGCCGCGGATCCACCAACTGAGGGCTCGGTACGCCCGACGGGTCACCCCCGAACACCTCGGTCAGCGGGTCTCGGTCCGCCACCTCCTCGACGACCCCGATCGCGGCCCGATCCCCAGCGACGTGGTGGGGCGGCTGGTGGGGGCGGATGACGAGGCGATGCTGATCGTGGACCGCGAGGGACAGCTCACGGTGCTCGACACGGCCAGCGTGCTGTCGTCGCGGGTGATCCCGCCGCATCCGAAGCTGCCCGCCGAGCCCGAGGTGGGCACCCGGGACCAGCCGCTGCCCCGACGGGCTGCCCGGGTGCTGCTGCTCGACGCCGATGACCACGTCCTGCTCGTCGCCCACGCGCCCGATGCCCATCGCCGCGTGTGGACCGCCCCCGGGGGCGGGCTCCGCGACGGCGAGACGCACCGCGAAGCCGCGCACCGCGAACTGCAGGAGGAGATCGGGATCGACGACGAGCCCGGACCCTGGATCTGGTCACGGCGCGTGACCTTCTCGTTCCGAGGTTGCTGGATCGATCAGGACGAACGGTGGTTCCTGACCCGGACCACGGCCACCGAGGCCGAAGCGGCGCCGTTGGACGACCCCGGCGCGATCACCGCCAGGTGGTGGTCGCTGCAGGACCTGCGCGAGACCGACGCGGAGCTGGCGCCGGCCACGCTCGAGCACCATCTCGGTGTGCTGCTGACCGAGGGACCACCCAAGGACCCGATCGACGTCGGACGCTGATCGTCGCGGTCGCGCTCAACCGACCAGTTCGCCGATCCTGTGGGCCATGACGCGGTTCGTACCGCCGCGGCCTCCCGGGATGCCCGACACGATCACGACGGTGTCGCCGTGTCCCGCCAGCCCCTGATCGATGCACAGCTCGTCCGCCGCCTCGATCAGCGCGTTCGACTGGTCCTGCTCCGCGGTCATCTCACCGCGCACACCCCACATCAGGGGCAGGCGGTAGAGCGTGACCTCCTCGCTGGTGAACCCGATGAGCGGCTGCTTCGGTCGGAACTTGGACACCAGCTGGATCGAGGCCCCGGAGAAGCTGAAGACCAGGATCGCCTTGGCACCGAGATCCTCGGCGATCTGCACCGCTGCCTTGGCGACGACGGAGCCGACGACATCGCGGGTCTCCGGGAGCACCTGGTTGAAGTGCGTGTCCCGCTCGTTGACCTCGATGATGCGGGCCATGGTCCGCACCGCCTCGACCGGGTAGCGACCTGCGGCGGTCTCGCCCGACAGCATGACGGCGTCGGTGCCATCGAAGATCGCGTTGGCGACGTCGGAGGCCTCGGCGCGGGTCGGGCGCGGGCTGCGGATCATCGAGTCCAGCATCTCCGTGGCGGTGATGACCGGTTTCGACCACCGGTTCGCCCGGTCGATCATCTCCTTCTGGATCGAGGGCACCTGCTCCGGCCCGATCTCCACGCCGAGATCGCCCCGTGCCACCATGATGGCGTCGGTCGCAGCCACGATCTCGTCCAGGTTGTCGACCGCTTCGGGACGTTCCAGCTTGGCGACGATCGGCTGCATGCCGCCGTGCGAGCGGACCAGCTCCCGCAGTTGATGGACATCGGCGGCCCTGCGGACGAAGGAGAGCGCGATCCAGTCGACGCCGAGCTCGACCATCGTGCCCACGTCCTCGCGATCCTTGTCGGTCAAGCTGGCGGCCGACACCTCGACACCGGGCAGGTTCACGCCCTTGCGTGACCTGGCCAGACCGCCGACGACGACCCGAGCACGCACGTGACGGCCGTCGACCTCGGACACCACCGTGCGCAGGAGCCCGTCGTCCATCAGGATCAGCGAGCCCGTCTCGACGTCGTCGGCCAGCTCCCCGTAGACCACGGGTAGCACCGGGGTGCCATCCTGCTCGTAGGTGTCCAACTGCTCCGCGCCGGAGACGAACAGGACCTCCGCCCCCTCCTCCAGCTCGATGCCGGGGTCGGGGACCTGACCGAGCCGGATCTTGGGACCCTGCAGGTCACCCAGGCTGCCGATCGGTCGACCCATGTCGGCGCCGATCCGGCGGACCTCCTCGAGGCGTGACCGGTGCTCCTCCTTGGTGCCGTGGGAGAAGTTCAGGCGGACCACGTCGACCCCGGCCGCCAGGGCCGCACGCAGGCGAGCCGGGTCGTCCAGGGACGGACCGAGGGTGGCAACGATCTTGGCGCGGCGCACGATGCTCCTCATCGACAGACGGCGGACACGGCGGGCCGGGCGCGGACGGGACACGGGCCGTCGGCATGCACGAGAGGTCGCCGGTCGGGGTAGGTGGCCGCCAGCCTAGGTCGGTTCACCGCACGGCGTCGCGTGGACCTTCGTCCGGCAACGGTGCCCGGGGATCGTCATCGATGGCGAGCTCCGATCGTGCCGACTCCACCGCCGCGAGGGTGGCCACCTGGCCCGGCCCCGCGGCCAACTCGAGCACCTCGTCCTGCGTCCCGAGCAGCACCGGTCCCGCGAGCTCATCCGACCCGGCGAAGCTGTCGATCACCACCGAGACGATCACCTCCCACCGCAGCCGGTAGGCCAGGGCGACCTCTGGCGGCAGGTCGTCGCCCCACAGGTCGACCGGGCCGACGACCTCGGCCCGCCCGTCGAGCGCGGCGACGATCTGCCCGGCCTCCGACCCGCCGTCCACCACCACGACCTGGGCACCGGCCGCCAGGACCTCCTCGAGGGCCTCCCCCGGTGGAGCGTTCGAGGTCGCCGGCTCGATGACCTCGACCGGCCCGAGCCCCTCGAGCAAGCCGGAACGGAACCGGGCGCCCGGCAACTCGTCGCCACCGAGCAGCAGTGCGACCCGGGGCCCGGCGCTCTCCGGCTCGGCCATCGACCCCTCGGGCTGGGCCTCCTCGTCGGCGGCGTCGGCCTCGGCGTCGGCCTCGGCCACCGCACCACGGGCGGCCGTCCGCGCCGCGACGCCGGCGAGGAACCCGAGCTCCTCGACGGGGACGTCGACACGGACCGCCGGCGTCGGTTCGATGGTGCGTTCGTCGTCGAGGACCGGCAGGGCCACGGGCATGGCGCACACCCGCGTCGCGCCGTGACGGACCGCGGTCCGATCGGCCCCGTCGGCCACCTGTGGGCCGAGCGCGCAGACCAGCCCGGCACCCTCGGCTGCCGCCAGCTCGAGCAGATCCGGGACGAACGCCTCATCGTCGGGCGTTCGCACCACCAGCGAGTCGATCTCCTCCGGCAGACCGGCGGCGAGGGCCTCGAGACGGGCCTCGAGACCTGCGGCGACCGGCGGGGCCAGCTTCCCCCGTGCGGGCAGCACGACCTCGACCGCACGTCCCGCCGGGGCCGCGACCGGCTCCTCGATCGGCGGGGCCTCGGCGGTCGGTGGCGCCTCTGCAGGCGCGCCCGGGGTGCAGGACACCAGCGACAGGACCGCCCCGAGGAACACCACGATCCTGGCGGCCGATGCGGCCGCAGCGCCAGGCGACCACAGCGTCCCCGGCCGCGTCACGCTCGCACCTGGCGGCATGCCCCACCCGTCCGTCGGCTCGGTCCCCGCCTGTCGGGACGTCGGACCTAGGCTACCCACGTCGATCGCCCACCCGTTGCTCACTCCCCACCCCGTGAGGTCACCGTGTCGCAGGTCACCGTCCTCGATGACGACCCGATCGCCGGGCTCCAGCTCGCCGCGCTCCGCGATGCCCGGACCACACCGGAGCACTTCCGCCACCACGCCCGCCGCTTGGGATCGATCCTGGCGCTCGCGGCGACCCGGGACCTGCCCCGCGCCGACGGCACCATCGAGACGCCGCTGGCGACCGCGACCACCACCGGACCAGGCCGCCCGATCGTCGCGGTCCCGGTGCTCCGGGCCGGGCTCGGGCTGCTCGGCGGCCTCCACGACGTCCTGCCCACCGCACTGGTCGGGATGATCGGGCTGGAACGTGACCCACAGACGCACCAGGCCCGCCGCTACTACGCGAAGATCCCGCCGCTGGGCGGTGCCTGGGTGCTGGTGCTCGAACCGATGCTGGCGACCGGCGGCTCGGCCTGCGATGCCATCACGGCCCTCGATGCCCACGACGCCGAGCAGGTCACCGTCCTGTCGGTCGTCGCCACTCGAGCCGGCGTCGACCGGATCGTGCAGGACCACCCCACGGTGCGGATCGTCACCGCGGCGATCGATCCCGAACTCGACGACAACGCCTACATCGTGCCGGGTCTGGGGGATTTCGGCGACCGTCTGTTCGGCACGCTGCACTGAGCGGCGTCGCCACGCGACCGGCCGCGGGGTTCCTCACCCGACGACGAAGGTGAGCCGCAGCGTCCGTCGTGGGTTGTCCTGGTTGGTGTCGACGACGACGATGGACTGCCACGTCCCGAGTGCCAGACGGCCCGCGTCGACCGGCACGGTCAGGCTCGGGCTGACGAGTGCCGGGAGGACGTGGTCGGCTCCGTGGCCTGCACTGCCGTGCTGGTGGCGCCAGCGGTCGTCGCGGGGCAGGAGCTCGTCGAGGTGGTCCGCGAGGTCCGCATCGGAGCCGGCGCCCGTCTCCATCAGTGCCAGTCCTGCGGTCGCATGGGGCAGGAAGACGTGGAGGAGGCCGTCGCCGTCCTGCTCGGCCGCGAACCGGGCGCACTGGTCGGTGACGTCGATGACCCGTCGACCGGTGGTGTCCAACTCGTAGGTCCGTCGCGGCATCGGATCCCCCTCAGGTCGCGTCGACGTCGATGGCGGCTCGATAGCGACCGTAACCGCCCTGGAAGTAGGCCAGCGGCGCGGCCTCCTCGCCCCCCGTCCCGACCGCCACCACCTCGCCGACCACGATGAGGTGGTCACCGGCCACGGTGATGCTGTCCACGGAGCAGTCGACGAAACCGGTCGCACCGGCCAGCACCCGTGCGCCGGTGACGGCGGTGCCGAAGGCCACGCCGTCGAACTCGACCTCGCCCTGCCCACGTGAGGGATCCGCGAACCGGTCGGAGATCGCCGCCTGGTCCTCAGCGAGGAAGCTCAGCGCGAACACCCCCGCTGCGGCGACGGCATCGGCCATGTGCGCGGTCCGCTCGACGCAGACCAGCACGAGCGGGGGGGTGAGCGACACCGAGCTGACGGCGTTGGCGGTCATACCGTGCGGCGCACCGTCGACCTCGGTGGTCATGATGGCCACCCCGGTCAGGAAGCGGCCCATCGCCGCCCGGAAGGACGCGGGCGACGGGGTGACCGCGCTCACCGGCGCGGGCGCGACCCCGGCGAACAGATCGTTCTCCGGGAGCCCGTCGCCGCCGGGTCGACCGTCCTCCAGCACGAACTGCTCGGTGGCGAACATCGAGGAGGCCAGCTCCTCGGGGGTGTTCAGGAAGAACGAGTCGGGACCGATCTGGCTGCGGTGGGCCGCCATCGCGGCCCGCTTGCGCTCCAACCACGCCCCGACGTCCACCTCGGTCGTGACCTGCTCGTCGGGGGTGCCGAGCGGGAGTTCCTCCACACGGTCGACCACGGCGTCACCGAAGGGCGAGGGCAGCCCTGCGGCCAGCAACGCCCGGTGGCCAGCCAGCAGCCGCCCCTTGCCCAGGGTGTGGCTGTAGCGCTTGCTGACCCGCCACACCGGCCCGGCGACCGGCGCGTGTGGGTCGGCGGCGAGCTCCACGGCCCGGACGGTGACGCGGTGCGCCTGGACGTGGTCGGGATGCCCGTAGGTCCCCTGGGCATCGTCGGAGACCACGACCTGCGGGCGTTCCGAGCGGATGATCGCCGCCAGACGCGCCGCCGCCACCTCGACGTCGGCTCGGGCGAAGCTGTCGGGGTGTTCGTTGCTGGACGTGCCGGCCATGCCGCTGTCGCGGTACCCGAGTTCGTGGTGACGCTGGACCCCCAGGATGGCCAGGGCGGCGGCCAGCTCACGGCGACGGTGCACGACCAGGTCATCGGTACCGAGATCGATGCCGGCGAGGTTCTCACCCTCCTCGCCCCCGGTGCAGGTCACCACGACCGTGCGTACCCCGGCATCCGCTGCCCGTGCCAGCACCCCGCCACAGGCGATCGATTCGTCGTCGGGGTGAGGGTGCACGCACAGCAGGGTCGGTGGCGCTTGCCGGGCGGTGGTCATCGCAGCTCCTGGGCTCACATCGTGGCGCGAGGTGGATCCGACGCGGCCCCCTCGGCCGGACCGGTGGCCAGCCACGGCTAGCCTGCGGGGCCCCCGAGCGAACCGGACCGAGCGCGTGGCTGCACAGGATGGCACCCGCACCGCGGTCGCGCCCACCATCACGTTCGTGGACGAACCCGCACGGGTGCGGGCCGGACTCGCCGCGGTCGACGTCGAGGTGGTCGGTGTCGACGTCGAACGGGCCGACGCGGACCGCTACTTCCGCCGGGCAGCGCTGATCCAGGTGGGTGCGGGCGACCACTGCGTGCTGCTCGACGCGGTCGCCCTGCCCGAGCTGCCGCAGCTCGATGCCCTGCTCGACGAGCAGCACCTCGCCGTCCTGCACGCGGCGGACAACGACCTGGAGCCGCTGGCCCGCCTCGGGGTCAGGCCGGGCCGGGTCGCCGACACCGCGATCGCGGCCACGCTGCTCGGCCTGCCGACGGGGCTGTCGAAGCTGCTCAGCGAGGTGCTCGGCGTGGAGCTGAGTACCGAGAAGGAGTCGTTCCAGCGCGCCGACTGGGAGCAGCGCCCGTTGCCCGCCGACATGGCGGCCTACGCCGCCGGCGACGTGGTCCACCTGCCCGCGCTGTGGGCGGCGCTGGCGGCACGCCTGGACCAGGCCGGGCGCCGTGGCTGGTACGAGGAGGAGCTGGCGGCCACCAGAGACCGCAGTGGCGGCGACACCCGCGACTGGACGCGGGTCAAGGGCGCCGGCCGGCTCGATCCGCGCCAGCGCGCCCTCCTACGGGCGTTGTGGGAGGCACGGGAGGCCGAGGCCCGCGCCCACGACATCGCCCCGAACCGGCTCGTCCACGACGAGGTCCTGCGCGACCTCGCGATCGATCCGCCACGCACGCCCGCGCAGCTCGTGCGCCGCTCACCCCGGCGGCGGAGCCTCCTGCGCGAGCACGCGGACGAGCTGTTCGCCGCCGTGGAGGTCGGACTGGCGGCGGAGCCGATCGCCAAGCCGCCGAGCGCCCGGTGGAGCGAGACCGAGCGCACCATCTTCGATGCGCTGCGCACGCGTCGTGCGGCGGTCGCCGAGGCGCACGGGCTACCGGCCGGGGTGCTGTGCCCGTCGAAGGTGCTGTGGGCCGCGGTGGACGGCGCGCCGAGCGACGGGCAGGAACTGTGCGCCCTGGCGGGGTTGCGCGACTGGCAGACCGGCCTGCTCGCGGCGCCGCTGTGGGAGGCCTACGTGGCCGCTCGCGATCGCCCCGTCGGGGACTGAGGGCTCGGCAGCTCTCCCGCGAGGCCCGGAACGTGGCTCAACCGGTGGCACGCTGCTCCGACAGGCGACGAGCCAGGTTCGCCGGCATCGCGAACTCCACGTCCTCGTCGACGACCATCACCGTGTCGACGGTCTCCAGCCCGCGCTGCTTGAACCAGTCGATGACCTCCTCGACCAGCACCTCGGGCGCGGAGGCGCCGGAGGTCAGCCCGACCGTGCCGACCCCGTCGAACCAGGCCTCGTCGATCTCGGACGCATCGTCGATCAGGTGTGCCGGTACGGAGCGGTCCGCGCTGACCTCGACCAGGCGCTTGGAGTTCGAGGAGGTCTGCGAGCCGACGACCAGGACCAGATCGCACCGGGTCGCCAGCTCCTTGACCGCGTCCTGTCGGTTCTGCGTCGCGTAGCAGATGTCGTCGCTCTTGGGCTGTTTGAGCCCGGGGAACCGCTGGTTCAGGCGAGCCACGACGTCCGCGGTCTCGTCCATCGACAGGGTCGTCTGCGTGATGTAGGTGACCTGGCGGTCGTCCTCGAACTCGAGCGCATCCACGTCGTCCGCGGTCTCGACCAGCCGGATCCGGTCGGCCGCCTGCCCGGTCGTGCCCACCACCTCCTGGTGGCCGGCGTGCCCGATCATCACGATGTCCATGGCGTCGCGGGCGTAGCGACGAGCCTCCTGGTGCACCTTGGTCACCAGCGGACAGGTGGCGTCGATCAGGGTGTGTCCGAGCCGGCGCGAGTTCTCGAAGGCCTCCGGTGGGCTGCCGTGGGCGGAGAACACGATCACGGCGCCCTCGGGGACCTCGGTCTCGTCCTCGACGAACACCGCCCCCTTGCGCCGGAGCGTCTCGACCACGTGGGTGTTGTGCACGATCTCGTGGCGGACGTACACCGGGGCCCCGTAGGCCTCCAGCGCCTTCTCCACGATGAGCACGGCGCGGTCGACCCCGGCGCAGAAACCACGCGGGGCAGCGAGCAGGAGCGTGTGAGGAGTCATGCGGCGAGGGTACCGAGGTCGTGCACCGGACCCACCGGCTGCGGCATACTGACGGCCGAGCCCGGTCACACGACGACCGGGCTCGCGCGCGCCGGACGCTTCGACCCCGCCCCACGAGGGTGCCGGGAGGTCGCCGCGGCCCGCCCGGTGCGACGAGGACGACGTGCACATCATCATCGGCGGCTGTGGCCGTCTCGGTGCGGAGATCGCGGAGCAGCTGTCCCGCGACGCCGACACCGACGTGGTCGTGGTGGACAACGATCCGCTGGCCTTCGACCGCCTCGGCAGCGGCTTCAACGGCGAGACGGTCATCGGTGACTGCACCGACCGCGACGTTCTCGAACAGGCCGGTGTCGACCGGGCGGACGGTCTGATCGCCGTGATGCGCTCCGACAACGCGAACCTGATGGCGGTGGAGATCGCGACCCACCTCTACGACGTGGAACGCACGATCGCTCGGCTGTTCAACCCCGAGCGCGAGGAGGTCTACCGCAAGCTCGGGGTGCGCTACGTCTCCTCAACCGGTGTCATCGCCAAGCTCTTCCTGAACGAGTTCCGCGAGGAGAGCTACCCGCTGCACGTGCACTTCACCGACACCGACATCGTGATGGTGGATCTGGAGCTCGATACCGGTGGCCACGCGATGACCGTGGAGGAGTTCGAACAGGACGGGTTGCTGCGCATCGCCGCCGTCCGCCGCGGCACCCGGACCTTCGTCCCCGACCGCACCGACCGGCTCGAGCGCGACGACGTGCTCACCGCGGCGATGAAGCCCGCTGCTGCCCGCCGGGTCTCCGGGCTCGTCCGCGAGCCCTTCGACCGTGATCGCGCCAGGGAGGCCTGAGCCATGTACCTGGTGATCGTCGGCGGCGGGCGCATCGGCCGCTACATCGCTCGCGACATGTTCGAGAAGGGTCACGAGGTGACCGTCATCGAACGCAAGGCCAGCCGTTGCGAGCAACTGGTCGTGGAGACCGACGTCCTGGTGATCGAGGGCGACGCCTGCGACGTCCGGTACCAGGAGCAGGCCCACACGGACCGGGCCGATGCCTTCGTGGCCACCACCCACGAGGACGACGACAACCTCGTCGCCTGTCAGCTCGCGAAGATCGAGTTCGGCGTGCGGCGCGCGATCAGTCGTGTGAACACCCCGAAGAACGTGGAGATCTTCGCCAAGCTCGGCATCGAGCCGGTCTCCTCGACCCGGCTGATCTCCGAGCTGCTCGAGAACGAGTTCTCCGTGGGCGAGCTGATCCACCTCACGAGCCTCAAGGGTGGCCGCGTCCAGCTCGTGGAGCTCCGCGTGCCCGAGGGCGCGCCGGCACGCCACCCTCGTCCACTCTCGGAGCTGGACCTGCCGGCGGAGTCGATCGTGGTGGCCATCTTCCGCGGCAACGAGACGGTGATCCCACAGGGCTCGACCACACTGCAACCCGGTGACGAGGTCGTGGCGCTGACCACGCCCGAGCTCGAGGAACGCATGAGCGAGGCGCTGCTCGGACGCAAGCGATGATCCGCGGGCACCGTGGCGGCTTCTGGCGGGAGCGGGCACGAGGTATGGGCTACCTCGTCGCCGTCGGGCTCGGGGTCCTGGCCGTCGCGGCCCTCGTGGCTGCAGCGATGCTCACGGTGATGACGTGACCGCTGCCCTGCGCCCCGATGCCTCCGACCTCGGTCTGATCGGTTACTACCTCGGCAAGGTCCTGCTCGGACTCGGGGTGCTCCAGCTGATCCCGCTGGCGGTCGCGCTGGCGTTCGGCGAGTGGAACTCGGCGAGCAGCTTCGCCATCGGCGCCTCGATCGCGGTGCTGATCTGGGCGCTGAGCGACGCGCTGTTGGCGACGCGACGCTCGCTGACCTGGGCGCACGGGATGGTGATCGTGGCCCTGTCCTGGCTGTTCGGCGCCATCGTGACGTCCATCCCGATGCTGTTGTCGGGACGGTTCTCGGGCCCGCTACCCGCGCTCTTCGAGTCGATGTCGGCCCTGACCACGACCGGGATGTCGGTGATCCACGACCTCGATCACACCCCGATCTCCGAGGATCTCTTCCGGCACCTGCTGCAGATCTCCGGCGGCCTCGGCATCGTGATCGTGGTCCTGTCGGTGTTCAGCGCCGGCGGGGCACGCGTCAGCACCCTCTACGTCTCCGAGGCGCGAGACGAGCGCGTCCTACCCAACATCATCCGCACAGCGCGCTTCATCTTCCAGGTCGCCAGCACGCTGTTCGTCGTCTTCACCTCGGCGTTGTTCGTCGCGCTGCTGAGCGGCGGCTTCACGCCCGGGCGAGCCCTCTACCACGCCGTGAACCTGTTCTTCGCGTCCTTCGCGACCGGCGGGTTCTCCGTCATGCAAGCCTCGATGATCTACTACCAC
Source organism: Nitriliruptoraceae bacterium (assembly GCA_041686695.1). GTDB lineage: Bacteria > Actinomycetota > Nitriliruptoria > Nitriliruptorales > Nitriliruptoraceae > T1Sed10-7. Next base: position 15,090 of record JAWLDJ010000009.1, on the reverse strand, counting down.
TCGCCATGGGTGGAGTTGCTGGTCGCGTTCGTGATGCTGGCCGGCACCTTCTCCTTCGGGCTGCACCTGTCGCTGTGGCGGGGCTCGGCCACCGAGGTCTTCCGCCACCTCGAGACCCGCACGCTGGCGCTCACCTCCCTGGTGTTCTTCGCGCTCATGACGTTCGGCCTCCTGCGCGCGGGCTCCTACGACTCCCTGGAGCCGCTGCTGCGCAAGGGACTGTTCACGCTGGCCTCCGCCGTCTCGAGCACCGGCCACCAGGTCAACGTCGGCGACACCTACCTGTACGACTGGGGGGTCCTCGCGCCGGCCGCGATCGTGGGGGCCATGGCGATCGGCGGCATGGCCTCCTCCACGGCCGGCGGCATCAAGGCCATGCGGATCGGGATCGCCTTCAAGGCGATGACCCATGAGATCCGCCGGATCCTCCTCCCGGAGTCCGCGATGGTCATCACGACCTACCACGCCGGCAAGCCGCAGGTGCTCCGCGACCAGACGGCCCGGGCCGCGACGACGGTGCTGCTGCTGTTCATCGCGAGCTTCCTCGTCGGCGCGGTCGTGGGCCTGGTCTACGGCGACCTGGACATCACGCAGACGCTGTTCGAGTCGGTGTCGGTCGGTGCGAACATCGGCATCTCGATCGGCGTGGTCTCCCCGGAGATGCCGAGCGGCCTGATGGCCGTCTACATCGTCCAGATGTGGCTCGGACGCCTGGAGTTCGTCGCCGTCTTCGCCCTGCTCGGCTACGTGGCTGCTCTGGCCCGCGGCAGGGCCGGCGCATGAACCCCTCGCGGCCCTCAGCTCCGACGCGTTGGATCCTGCTCGGCACCATCGGCGCGATCGTGCTGACGATCCTCGGTGCCGTGTGGCTGGAGGCCGTCCACCCCCAACTCGACACCGACGGCAACCGCGTCGAGGGGGTCCCACCGCTGGCGACGACGGACGTGCCGAGCTGTCGTCGCACGGTCGACAGCGAGCCCATCTCCCGGATCCGGGAGACCTTCCCTCGCGGTGGGCGGGTCGGTTCGGTCCAGATCTACGCCTGCCCGGCGGCCTACGACGGGTTGACGGTGAGCTACGTCGGGGAGGTCGTCGGCGAGCTGCTCCCCCGCGACGGTGGTGCCTGGGCCCAGGTCAACGACGACGACTACGCCCTGGTCACCGGACCCGTCGTCGGCCACCGCGAACATGCGGGCTTCAACACCGGGCTCTCGGTGTGGCTGGACGCGCCGCTGGTCGAGGACATCACCGCCCCGGGCCGTCCGGCGCTGCGCGGCGACGTCGTGCTGCTGCGCGGCACCATCCTGCGGGCCGATCCCGACGACGGCGGCGGCATCACGCTGCGAGCGACCGAGCTGGAGACACTCGCGCCGCCGCTGGAGATCGACCCGCCGCTCCACGTGCTCCAGGTGGTCGTCGCCGGGGTGCTGTCCGTGTTGGCCCTGGCTGCCACCCTGTGGGCGGGACGGGTCCGGCGCCGCTGACCCACGAGGCCCGACGGTGGTCAACGCTTGTCGGTGAGCCCCGCCTCCTGCGATGACGGACACAGCGGTTCGATCACGCACGCGCCGCACCGAGGCGCACGGGCATGGCAGGTCCGTCGGCCGTGGTGGATGAACAGATCGGAGACCTCCAACCACCGCTCACGGGGGAAGAGCCGGACGAGGTCCCGCTCGATCCGCACGGGATCGCGCTCGCGGGTGAACCGCAGGCGGCGTGCCAGTCGGGCCACGTGGGTGTCGACGACGATGCCCTCGTGCCGACCGAAGCCGTTCGAGAGGACCACGTTCGCGGTCTTGCGGGCGACGCCGGGCAGGGCGACGAGCTCGGCCATGGTCCCGGGCACCTCTCCCCCGTGCCGCTCCAGGAGGAGGGCCGCGGTGGCCTTGAGGTTCTTGGCCTTCTGGCGGTACAGCCCGAGCGAGCCGATCAGCTGCTCGATCCGCGCCAGGGGGGCCGTCGCCACCGCCTGGGGACCTGGCAGCTCCCTGAACAGCACGCTCGTCACCTCGTTGACCTTGACATCGGTCGACTGCGCCGACAGCAGGGTCGCCGCCAACAGCTCCCACCGGTCGGTGAACTCCAGAGCGATGGTGGCGTCGGGCAGCGCCTCGGCCAGGAGGTCGAGGATCACCGGCGCACGCAGGGTCTTGCCCCGTTCCCGTGTCAGCCCGAGCGGGAGGCGATCGTCGACCGCCACCTCGATGTCCGTGCCGCCGTCGTCCACCACCACACCCTCCTCGGCCAGCGCCGGCCGGAACGCTACCGGCGACCTCCGACCACGGTCCTCATCGAGGTGGTTCCACCGGCAGCGTGACCGTGAAGGTCGTGCCCTCGCCGAGGAGACTGTCGACCCGGATGCTGCCACCATGCCGCTCGATGGCGTGGCGGACGATCGACAGACCCAGCCCGGTACCGCCGGTCTCACGGGACCGCGCGGTGTCCACCCGGTAGAAGCGCTCGAAGATGCGGGCGAGATCCTGCTGCGGGATGCCGAGACCGGAGTCGCTCACCGTCAGGACCTGCTGTCCCCGTCGCGGTTCGATCGACACGCTGACGCTGCCCCCCGGCCGGTTGTACTGGACGGCGTTGCCGATCAGGTTCTTCACGATCACCTCGACATCGCCGGGGACACCGGCGATCACGGCGTGGTCGGGGGCATCCAGGTCGAGCGTGATCTCCAGCTCCTCGGCGCGTGGGATCAGCTCGGCCATGGTGAGCCGGACCAGCTCGGCGAGATCGACGGGCACACGCTCCAGTGGCCCCCGCTCCTCCAGTCGGCGCAGGTCGAGCAGGTCATGCAGCAGGCGGGCCAGACGTTCGGCCTCGATCCCCAGCCGGGAGACCAGCGTGGCCGTGCGTTCGGGGTCGTCCCGGACGGTGACCGCCAGCGCCTCCGCGAGGGTCTGGATACTCGTCACCGGCGTCTTGAGCTCGTGCGAGGCGTTGACGACGAAGTTGCGACGCAACTCCTCGACCCGTCGCTCACGCGTCCGGTCGGTGATGATCACGAGCGTCTCCTCCCCGACCATCGAGACCGTGACCCTGAGGTCACGGTCGTTGTGTTCGACGTCGATACGCACCGGGTTGCCGTGACGGCGGGCCTCGCGCACCGCGTCGGCGATCGCGGGGCTGCCCACCGCCTGCAGGACCGTCGCCTCCCCGATGTCGATCGGGATCGACAGCAGCTCCCGTGCCGCGTCGTTGGCGGCCTGCAGCCGCGCATCCCGATCGAACAGCAACGCCGCCTGGACGAGGGAGTCGACCAGTTCCCATCGCCACGGACGCTCCTGGTCGAGACGGGCACCCCGGCGGGCGTGGGAGGCGCACAGCGCGTTCAGCGTCACGGTGAGCTCACGCCAGGGCCCCGACCCCTCGACCGTGAGGGGGGCTGCCGACCCCGTCCCCAGCCAGTCGTTCAACTGCGTGGTGAGCTGCCGGATCCGGCGCCGCTCCCGGACCTCCGCAGCCACGATCAGCACCAGCGCCGCGACCACGGTCAGCGCGATCGCCGGGAGCCTCGGCAGGGCGATCCCCGCGAGCACGCCGGCCAACGCACCGGCGCCGATCCAAAGGGCGCGCAGCTGGCTCACCGGTCGGCGAAGCGGTAGCCGACCCCCCGCACGGTCTGGATGCGGTTCGGCTCGTGGGGGTCCTGCTCGATCCGGGTGCGCAGGCGCCGGATGTGCACGTCGAGGGTCTTGGTGTCCCCGACGTAGTCGCTGCCCCAGATCTCGTCGATCAGCTGGCCGCGGGTGAGGACCCGACCGGCGTGCTCGACGAGGTAGGCGAGCAGGTCGAACTCCTTGGGTGGCAGCTCCACCGCACTGCCGTCGACCTGCACCTCGTGACGGACACGGTCGACCCGCACACCCGAGGCCTCCACGGGAGCCTCGTCCTCCAGTTGCTCGGTGAGTGGAGCGCGACGCAGGATGGCCTTGATCCGAGCGACCAGCTCCCGGGTCGAGAACGGCTTGGTCACGTAGTCGTCGGCACCGAGTTCGAGGCCCACGACCCGGTCGACCTCCGCTTCCCGGGCCGTCAGCATGATGATGGGCACGTCGGAGCGGCTCCGCAGCGTCCGGCAGATCTCGGTCCCGCTCATCCCGGGCAGCATGAGATCGAGGACGACCAGATCGGGACGGATCCGCTCCCAGGTGGGGATCGCATCCAATCCGTCCTTGACCCACGCGACCTGGAAGCCCTCGGCCTCGAGGGTGATCGCCAAGCCCTCGGCGATCGACTTCTCGTCCTCGACCAACAGCAGCTTCGGCATACGTCGGACCTTCGTCACGTGGGGTTATAGTGCGGCGGGAGGTGCGCCATGCGAGACGAACTCGACCGACAGATCGACCAACTGAGCAGCACGGTCGTCACGATGGGCGAACGTGCCGACGAGATGCTGGGGCGTGCCCTGCAAGCGCTGCAGGACACCGATCTGGCCTTGGCGGACGTCGTGATCGACGCCGATCGGGCCCTGGACCGCGCCTACGAGCAGATCCAGAACGGGGTGCTGGCCACGGTCGCTCTCCATGGGCCCGTCGGACGTGACCTGCGGACGCTGACCGGCCTGTTGCACGTCAGCCTCCACGCCGAACGCATGGCCGACTACGCGGTCGGGGTGGCCCGGACGGTCAAGCGGGTCGCGGCCGAGGAGCCGGACCCGGACCTGCTCGAGCAGCTGGTCGAGATGGGTGAACTGGCGCGAGCTGTCGGCCGACAATCCCTGGGGGCCTTCGTCCAGGCCGATGCCGAGCTGGCCGCTGCCGCGAGCCGGCTCGACGACGGGGTGGACCGGCTCAACGCCGGCATCTTCCGCCGTCTGGTCCGGCTCGCCGCCGACGAGGAGCGTCTCGAGTGGGCGACGCGCATGATCCAGTTGACCCGGCAGCTCGAACGCTACGCCGACCACGGCGTGGACATCGCCGAGCAGGCGGTGTTCGTCGCCACCGGGAAGAACCGCGAGCTGTCGTCCGAGGCGGTCGCCGGCAACTGATGTGGGCACGTCCGCACCCGCACCCTCCTCACGGCCCGACATCGACCCGCTCGCCCGTCACGACGAAGGTGACGTGCTGGGCGAACGCCACGCCGTGATCGGCGAGCCGCTCGAAGTAGCGTCCGAGTAACCCCAGCACCATGACCTCGCTCGGGGCGCCGTGCAGCTCCTGGGCGTGGGAGATCAGCCCGATGCGCAGGGTGTCGACGTCTCCGTCCCTGCGATCGAGCTCGTGCACCGCCAGGGCATCGCGCTGTCGCCAGGCGTCGACCCCGCGGCGGTAGACCTCGATCGAGCGGCCGGCGAGCTCCTCGAGCTGCTGGCGCAGCGCCAACGGGAGCAGACGCGCATCCAGTCGTTCGACCCCTTCAGCCACGTGGCGCATCAGCCGTCCCGATCGCTCGGCGTCGTGCACCAGTCGCAGCATCGCCACCAGCCGGCGCAGGTCCCCGGAGACCGGCGACTCGCGGGCCAGGAGCACGAAGCCCTGCTCCTCGACCCGGCGGCAGTGGTCGCGGACGTCCGCGTTGAGCGCGGTGGCCTCGTCGAGCACCGCACGGTCGGCCGCCAGGAACGCGCGGGTGATGCGAGGCATCGCCTCGGCGACGATCAGGGCACCGCCGATCAGTTCGTCGTCGATCTCGTCCAACCACGCGGCGTACTCACCGCGCAGCTCTCCCGCCCCGCCGGCCAGCAGCGACGCTGGGACCTCACCCCGGCCCGGTCCGCCCACGCTCTGCCCTTCGCTCGTCCGTGGTCGCCTGCAGTGCGCCGACCGCGGTCCGCCCTGGCTCCCCGAGGGAGCGAGGCTCGTGGAATGACGGTAAGCCTGGCGCGGTCACGGACCCTGTCGACAGGGTGAACGGTACGTGAACGGCGGCTGACGCGTTCACGTCGAGCGCGGCGACGCCTCGTCCCAGCGAGCCGACGAGACCGCCGGGCGACCGACGAGCACGCGGTCGCGTAGGCTGCCCGCGACCCAGGGCCACGGCCAAGGACCGGTGCGGGTGCGGGCCCACCGGTCGAGCCGGTGGATGACAGCGAGGTGGACCAGGTGGCAGCGTCCGTGGGCCGGTGGCGCGACCGCGGTGGGCACCTGTGGCCGAAGGACCGCACCGCGACCAGCGTGGACGGTGCCCGCATCGCCTACACGGTCCGCGGCCCGGTGGGGGCACCGCCCGTGCTGTTGTGTGCCGGGTACCTGTGCCCGGACAACTTCTGGCGGGACCTGGCGCCGGGACTGGCGGTGGACCACCGCGTCGTGGTCCTCAACTACCGCGGTGTCGGCGCCTCCAGCGAGGCGGGCGGCGCCGAGCGCCCACCGGACGCCAGCGGCTACTCGATGGAGTTGCTGGCGGCCGACGTGGCGGCCGTTGCCGACGCCGAAGCCATCGACTCAGCGATGGTCGTCGGGCACTCGATGGGCGTCGAGGTGGCGTTGGCGTTGTGGCGGGAACGGCCGGACCTCGTCGGGGCCCTCGCGCTGATCGCCGGTCCGTACGCCTCGCCGCTGCTCACCTTCTACGGGTCGCGGATCGCTGCAGCGGTGTTCCCCTTCGTCTCCATCTCCGTTCCGGCACTGCCCCGGGCGGTGACCGGGGTGGCGATGCGGGCGTTGGAACTGCCCATCACGCTGCCGGTCGCCCGGGCGATCAGAGCGCTCGGTCCACACACCCCCGACGAGGGGATGCGGGACTACCGGTGGCACCTGAGCGAGGTCGATCCGCGTACCGCCATCTGGACCGCCCGCGGGATGCACGACTTCGAGCCGACCCCCTGGCTGCAGGAGGTGGACGTCCCCGCGCTGGTCATCGTCGGATCCGCGGACGCGTGGGCGCCCGCGGAGGTCGGTGAGCGACTGGTGGGGATGCTGCCCGATGCTCGGCTGTTGGTCATCCCCGAGGGCAGCCACGGGCTCCCGATCGAGTTCCCCGAGCTCATCGAGCCGCAGCTGCGGGCGCTGGCCGGGGTCCGGCGGCACCCGAGGAGCGATGGCGAGCGGTCACTGCTCGCCGCGCAGTAGGCCGCGCGGGAGCACCCTCAGTACGGCACGGCCGAGTAGGCCCGCAGCTTCTCCAGGCGATGTCGGGCGCGGATCGTGCGCACGGTGCCGGATTTGGCCCGCATCACCAGCGACTCGGTGGTCGCACCACGGCGATCGAAGCTGACCCCGCGGAGCAGCTGGCTCGTGGTGATCCCGGTGCAGGCGATGAAGCAGTCGTCGGCGGTCACCAGATCATCCTGGGTGAGGACCGCCGACAGGTCGTAACCGCCATCGAGCGCTGCCTGCCGCTCCGCCCCGGAGCGTGGCCACAGCCGTCCGAGCATCTGCCCGTCGAGCGCCTTGACCGCGCACGCGGTGATCACCCCCTCGGGCGTCCCCCCGATGCCGTACAGGACGTCGATCTGTGGACGGTCGACCCACGCCGCCACCAGACCCGCGGCGACGTCGCCGTCGGTGATCAACTGCAGGCGGCAACCGGCCCCACGTACGAGACGCTTGGCGTCGTCGTGACGCTCACGGTCCAGCATGACCACCGTCAGGTCCTCCAGCGGCCGGCCGGTGGCCTCGGCTATGGCGGCGAGGTTCTGGTCGATCGGCCGCTCGAGGTCGACCGCTCCCACGGCGTCGGGCCCGACGACCAGCTTCTCCATGTACACGCACGGACCAGGGTCGAACATGGTGCCGGACGGCGCTCCCGCCATGACCGCCAGTGACCCTGGGCGCCCCTCCGCGAGCAGGCGCGTGCCCTCGACGGGGTCGACGGCGATGTCGACCGCGGGCGGGTTCCCCGTCCCGACCCGCTCCCCGTTGTAGAGCATCGGGGCCTCGTCCTTCTCCCCCTCCCCGATGATGACCGTGCCGTCGAAATCGACGGTGTCGAGCACGGTGCGCATGGCGTCCACCGCCGCCTGGTCGCCGGACTCCTTGTCCCCGCGGCCCTGCCAGCGGGCCGCCGACATGGCGGCGGCCTCGGTGACCCGGACCAGTTCGATGGCGAGGTTGCGGTCGGGCTTCTCCGGGCTCACGTCACACCCCCATGCGCGTCGCCAGCGACGCTGACTCGGTCGGCGGGGCACCGTCGGCCCGCTGAGCGGGAGCTTAGTGCCGCGTGGCCGGGATCCGGAGGTCAGGGCGCCTTGACGACCTCGCCTGCCAGCTCGGTGAGCATCTCCTTGGCGTCCCCGAAGAGCATCACCGTGTGGTCACGCTCGAAGAGGGCGTTCTTGATCCCGGCGTAGCCCGGCGACAGGCTCCGTTTGATCACGAAGACCCGGCGGGCGTTGTCCACCTCGAGGATCGGCATGCCGGCGATCGGGCTGCCGGGCGTGTCGTTGGCCGCCGGGTTCACGACGTCGTTGGCGCCGACGACGATGGCGACATCGGTCTGGGAGAACTCCGGGTTGATCTCCGACATCTCGTGCAGCAGCTCGTAGGGCACCTCGGCTTCGGCCAGCACCACGTTCATGTGACCTGGCATGCGCCCGGCCACCGGGTGGATCGCGAACCTGACCTCGGTGCCACGGTCGATCAGCGCCCTGGCGAGATCGTAGGCGGCGTTCTGCGCGCGGGCGGCCGCCAGTCCGTAGCCGGGCACGATGATCACCGAGCCGGCCGCTTCCAGCACCATCGCTGCGGACTCGGCGTCGGCGGAGACGACGTGGCCGTACTCCCCGTGTTCGACCTCCCCGGCCTCGCCGAAGCTGCCGGCGATCACGTTGAGCAGGGACCGGTTCATGGCCACGCACATGATCTGGGTCAGGATCAGCCCGGCGGCACCCACGATCGTGCCCGCGATGATGAGCAGCTGGTTGGACAACGCGAACCCGGCCGCCGCCGCCGCGAGCCCCGACAACGAGTTCAGCAGACTGATGACGACCGGCATGTCCGCGCCGCCGATCGGCAGCACGAGCACCACGCCGACCACCAGGCTGGCGACCACGACCGCGATCACGGCCAGGGCGGCACCGGCGGTGTCGGCGATGGAGAACATCGCGGCCAGGCCGAGCCCGAGCCCGAACAGGACCAGGATCGCCATGACGGCCGTGCGTGCCGGGACCCGCGGGTCCTTGGACAGGGTGCCCCGCAGCTTCAGCTCGGCCAGGATGCTGCCCGACAGCGTGGCACTCCCGATCAACACCGATAGCACCAGGGTGACGGCGGCGGTGCCGCCGAGGGCCTCCGCGGCGGTGGTCGCGCCGGGCACCTCCACCACGGCGAGCCAGAACAGCGACAGCGCGACCAACGCGGAGCCGGCACCTCCGAACCCGTTGAATCGGGCGACGATCTCCGGCATCTGCGTGGCCTGAGCACGGAGCACGATCGCCACCCCGATGCCCCCACCGATGAGGAGCCCGGCGATGATCCACCGGTAGTCGACCAACCCGATCTCGAGCAGGGTGATGAGGACGGCGAGCAGCATGCCGGCGGCCATCAGAGCGTTGCCGCTGCGGGCGGTGCGCACCCTGGACAGACGCTTGAGGCCGACGACGAACAGCGCGATCGAACCGAGGGCCAGCAGGGCGGTCAGGTCGGTGAGCGTCACTTGCGGCCCCCGAAGGTCGCCAGCATCCGGTCGGTCACCAGGAACCCGCCGACGACGTTGATCGTGGCGAGGATCAGTGCCAGCACACCGAGCACGACCCCCACCGAGGGACTCGCGACGGTCACCAGCGTCAGCGCTCCGATCACGGTGATGCCCGACATGGCGTTCGCACCGGACATCAACGGCGTGTGCAGCGTCGGCGGCACCTTGTTGATCAGCTCGAACCCGAGGAACGCCGCGAGCACGAACACGTACAGGCTCACCAGCAGGGGACCCATCATCGTCCTTCTCCTCGGAGCAGTTCGGCGGTGCGTGCGTGCACCACCTCGCCGTCGTGGGTGAGCAGGGCGCCGGCCACGACCTCGTCGTCGAGATCGAGCGTGACCTCGCCCTCGGTGACGAACAACTCGACGAAGGCGGCGATGTTGTTGCCGTACATCGCGCTGGCCTCCGCCGGCATCGCGGAAGCGAGCTCGTGACCGGGCAGGACGCGGATCCCGCGGTGTTCCACCACACCGGTGGTCTCGGTGAGCTCGCAGTTGCCGCCGTCGGCGGCCGCGAGATCGATCACGACCCCACCGGCCGGCATCGCCTCGACCATCTCCGTGGTCAGCAGCAGCGGCGCGGGGCGGCCGGGGATCTGCGCCGTGGTGATCGCGGCATGCGCCGTGCTCAGGTGCTCGGTCAGGATGCGCCGCTGGCGGCTGAGGAAGTCCTCGCCCGCTTCCTTCGCGTACCCGCCCTCGCCGGTCAGGTCCTCATCGGAGGGCACGTCGATGAAGGTGCCGCCGAGCGAGGCGACCTCCTGCTTGGCGGCCTCACGGATGTCGGAGACCTTGACCACCGCCCCCAGGCGACGGCCGGTGGCCACGGCCTGCAGCCCGGCGACCCCGGCGCCGAGCACGACCAGGGTCGCCGGCTTGATCGTGCCGGCAGCGGTCATGAACAGCGGGAAGTACTTGTCGAGCTCGTACGCGGCGGCGATCACGGCCCGGTACCCGGAGATGTTCGCCTGGCTGGAGAGCGCGTCGATGGACTGCGCACGGCTGATCCGGGGAACGAGCTCCATGGCGAGGGTCGTGACCCCGCGCTGCGCGAGCGCCCCCACCACCTCGAGGTTGCGGTGCGGGGCCACGAAGCTGAGCAGGATCGTGCCTGGCGCCATCGCCGCGACGTCGTCGAGGCTCGGCGGCGCGACCCGTGCGACCACCGATGCGTCGGCGATCGACGACGCCTCGGTGACCTCGGCTCCCGCGGCGAGGTAGTCGTCGTCGGCGACCCGGGCGTGGGCACCGGCGCCTGACTCGACGGCCACCTCGATGCCCGTGCGTTGCAGCTTGCCGATGCTCGCCGGGGTGGCCGCCACACGGCGTTCCCCGGCGGCCCGCTCCTGCGGGATGAAGATCGTTGCCACCACGTGCTCCGAGCATGTCGCGAGGCGGAGGAGGCGTCGGTGGCGCGTCCGCTCCGCGGGCGCGCCGGCCGCCACCTCGACGTAGGGACGAACCTAGTCGCAGGTGGGGCTGACCACACACCGCCCGGACCCCTCCGATCACCGCTGGCGGGGCGACCGCCGCTAGCGTGGGCGCCATGACCGACGACGTACGCGATCGGCTCGTCCGCCTGGTCCGGCGCAGTGACGCCGACCTCGCCGAGATGGCCTTGCTGTGCGCCACCGGGTGCGCTCCGGACCTCGACGTCGACCGCGAGCTCCTGCGCCTGGACGCGCTGGCCGACAGCGTGCGGACCCTGGAACCCCGCCTCGGCTCCGGCCCGCCGGTCGCCGACGCGCTCCGCGACCACCTCGGTGGCCGTCTGGGCTTCGCCGGCGACCCGGCCCGCTACCACGATCCCGACAGCTCGCTGCTGCACCGCGTCCTCGAGACCCGTCAGGGCCTACCGATCACCCTGTCGATCGTCTACGTCGCGCTCGCGCGTCGGCTCCAGCTCCCGGCCTACGCGATCGGGCTCCCCGGCCACGTCGTCGTCGGCGTCGCCGACGGCACTCATCCGACCGTGCTGGACCCCTACCACGGCGGGATCCGGCTCGACGAACCGGCGCTGATCGAGCGCGTCGCCAGCACGACCGGCGGTCGGGTCACGTTCCGACGCTCGATGCTGCGGCCCACACCGGCGGTGAGCATCGCCCGTCGGCTGCTCAACAACCTCACGCGCGACCTGACCACGGCAGGACGGCTGGCCGAGGCGCGGTGGACGGTGGAGGTCAAGCTCGCGCTCCCGAACCGCCATCCCCAGGACCACCGCGACCTCGGCGACCTGAGCGCGCGTACGGGCCGGTTCGACGTCGCAGCCGACGCCTACGAGCGCTTCCTCGAACTCACCGACGGGGACACACCGCAGCGACAGGCCGCACGACGCGCGGCCATCGAAACGCGGGCCCGTCTGAACTGAGCCGCGGGGCCCCGGCACCGTTCAGAAGCCGAACAGCAGCGGAGCGAGCCACACCGACACCGCCACGATGAGCACGGTGCCGATCACGTTCAGGACCAGCCCGACACGCACCATCTGCGGGATCGTCACGAACCCCGACCCGAACACGATGGCGTTGGGGGGTGTGGCGACCGGGAGCGCGAACGCGCAGGTCGCCGCCAGCGCGGTGGGGATGGCGAGCGCTCTGGGGTCCAGCCCGAGGACCACGGCCGTCCCGGCCACGACCGGCACCAGCGCCGCCGTGGTCGCGGTGTTGGAGGTGAGCTCGGTCAACAGGATGACGGTGACGACCACGGTCGCGATCAGGACCGGGATCGGGAGGCTGGAGAGCTGGGTGAGCTGCTCACCGACGAACACGTCCACGCCGTTGTCGGAGAGGGCGGCTGCCAGGGCGAGTCCACCACCGAAGAGCAGCAGCACGCCCCAGGGCAGCTGACGGGCGGTCGCCCAGTCCATCGTGAACACGCCCCGGTGCCAGTCGACCGGCAGCGCGAACAGCAGGATGGCACCGGCGATCGCGATGATCGGGTCGTCGACCGCTGCCAACGGGGTGTCGGCCAGCAGGTCCTGCACCGAGCCGCGCAGGACCCAGGAACCGGCCATCAGGACGAACACGACCAGAACGTTGCGCTCCCCGCGACCGAGCGGTCCGAGCGCCTCGAGCTCGTCGTCGATCAACTGCGCACCCCCGGGGATCTCGGCGATCTCCGGCGGGTACATCCACCGTGTCAGGACGAACCAGGCGATGGCCAGGAACGTCAGCGACAGCGGGAGGGCGAACAGCATCCACTGACCGAAGCCCAGCTCGATGCCGTAGGTCTGCCCGAGGAAACCCGCCAGGAAGGTGTTCGGCGGGGTCCCGATCAGGGTGGCCAACGACCCGATACTGGCGCCGTAGGCGATGCCGAGCATCAGGCCGGCACCGAGGTTGGGCGCCGGACTGTCCGCGATCTCCTGGGCGGAGGTCGGCGCCTCATCGCCGGCGATCTCCGTGATCGATGCCTCCGGTGGGTGCTCGTCGGCGCCCGCGCCGAGCTTGACCGCCACCAACCCCAGCACCGACACCCCGATCGGCAGCATCATCACCGTCGTGGCCGTGTTGCTCACCCACATCGAGAGACCACCGGCGGCCACCATGAACCCGCCCACCATGCGCGTCGGCCGCGTGCCGACGAGCCGGATCGTGAGCAGCGCGATGCGCCGGTGCAGCCCCCAGCGCTGCATCGCCAGCGCGAGCACGAAGCCCCCGAGGAACAGGAACACCAGCGGGTTCCCATAGGCCCGGGTCGTTGCCGACAGTTCCAGGGCGCCGGTCAACGGGAGCAGCACGACCGGCAGGAGCGAGGTCACGGCCAACGGCAGCGTCTCGGCCACCCACCACACCGCCATCAGCACCGCGACCGCCGCCGTCGCGCGGCCACCGTCGGTCAGACCCCCCTCCCCGACCGGCAACAGGAGGTAGGTCGCGACCGCCGCCACCGGCCCGAGCGCCATGCCGATCCGCGCGCGCCGACCCGAACGGGCCGGTTCCTCGGCGCCACCGAGCTGCGGTTGCGCGCGATGCGGCTGTTGGTCGGCCACGGGGTTCCCCCCAGCAGGTTCCGTCCGGAAAGGCTGGGCCGGGCGGCCCCCACGGCGCGCCCGGACCTGCGTCGGGCACCCGCTGAGCCGACGGGTGCGGTCGATCCACCGTAGAGGGCCACGTCGTTGCGAGGCCAGGGGCAAGGTGCCCGGCCACCGGCCGTGGCGGACCGCGGGGGTCGGGTGCAGGGGCAACGGGGGCGGGGTGCAGGAGCCACGGGGCGGGGCGCAGGGGCCACGGGGCGGGGCGCAGGGGCCACGCGCTGGTGACGGTGGCCAGCGGCGAGCCCTGCGATCCCTGGTGGCGGGTCGCGCCGCCCGGGCGGCCTCGCGGCCGTGGCGGTCGACAGCGAAGCTCACCCCAGGTCCCGGTCGGTCGGCGGGAGACAGCACGACAGCGCCATCGCGGCCGGCAGCACAGGCCACCCGCAGGTGCCAGCCGATCGGTGTCAGAAGATGGCTGCCGCGTGCTCTGCCAGCGGGCTGCGTACCCCCTTGGTGAGCGTGACGTGACCGAACAGTGGGCTGTCCTTCATCTTCTCGATCAGCGCTGCCATGCCGCCGTACGGCGAGATGTAGGGGTTGTCGACCTGTCCGAGGTCGCCGCAGAAGACCACCTTGGAGCCCGTCGCCATGCGGGTCAGCACGACCTTGAGGGCCGACAGTTCGATGTTCTGTGCCTCGTCGACCACGACGAACTCGTCGGTGATCGAACGTCCCCTGAGGTAGGTGATCGCGGCCAGTTCGAGCTGGCCACGGTCGACCAGCGACTCGATCGTGGTCTGCACCTGCCGGTGCTCACGCATGCCCCGACCGCCTGCCACGTCGGTCCGCAGCAGCGCGTAGAGGTTGTCGTGGACGGCGGCCATCCACGGTGCCAGCTTCTCGTCCAGATCCCCCGGGAGGAACCCCACCTCCTGCTTGCCGACCGCGATGAGTGGGCGGTAGACGCTGAGCCGTCGGTACGCCGACGCTTCCAGCACCTGCTCCAGACCGGCGGCCAGCGCGAGGAAGGTCTTGCCGGTGCCTGCCATCCCCATCAGCGAGACGCAGGGCACCTCCGGATCGAGGAGCAGGTCGATCGCGAAGGTCTGCCGCACGTCCCGTGGCGCCATCTGGAACACGGGCCGGTGACCCTGGACCCGATGGAGGGTGGCCGTTCCGTCGTCCGCGACCTCGGTGACGCGCGCGAGACCGGAGGTGGACCTGCCGGATCGCAGCACCAGGCAGGCGTTCGGCCACAACTCGCCGACCTGGGAGAGATCGGCCAGTCCTGCCTCGAGTTGGGCCTTCCCATCGCGGTGGAGGGCGTCGAGCACCGTGCCGTCCACCTCCAGTTCGACGATGCCGGTGCTGTGCTCCTCGACCCGGGCGGTGTCACCGCGGTAGTCCTCGACCTCGAGCCCCAGTTGGCTTCCCTTGATGCGCAGCGCCGCGTCCTTGGTGACCAGCGTGGCATCGATCGCCATGGCGACGCACAGGATCCGATGGTCGGCTTTGGCGCGATCGAGGTAC
>JAWLDJ010000008.1:0-54570 GCA_041686695.1 Nitriliruptoraceae bacterium | reverse complement strand
TCGGCCCCGGCTTCCGCCAGGTCCGCGGGTGGCGGAGAGGTGTCGCCGCGCAGGGCCGCGGACCGGGCCCGAGCCACCGCGGCGGCGTCCGGCGGCACGTGTTCGAAGGGCGGCGCGTCCTCGGCCCCGAGCGAGACCGGCTGTTCGGTGCGCAACCACACGGTGCGCTGCGGGAACGGGATCTCCACCCCGGCGGCGTCGAAGCCGTTCTTGAGACGCCGGCGCAGCTCTCGGGAGATCGCCCACTGCTGTCCCGGTTGCGTCTTGATGACCAGGCGGATGTCGACGCTGTCGCTGCCGAGGTTCTCCACGCCCCAGATCCGCGGCTCGTCGAGGAAGATCTCCTTGAAGTCCTCCTCCTGCGCCATGTCGGAGGCGATCTTGTGGATCAGATCGCTGGCCGCATCGATGTCGGTGCCGTAGGCGACGCCGATGTCGAGCAGTGCACGCGCCCAGCCCTGGCTCTTGTTGCCGACCCGGGCGATCTGGCCGTTGGGGAAGTGCCACAGGATGCCGGTCACGTCCCGCACCCGGGTGGTACGCAGCGAGACACCCTCGACCACCCCGCTGGCGTCCCCGACGTCGATGATGTCGCCGACCCCGTACTGGTCCTCGGCGAGCATGAAGATCCCCGCGAGGAAGTCGCTGACCAGCCCCTGGGCCCCGAACCCGAGCGCGATACCGAGGATCCCGGCACCCGCCAGCAGGGGGGCGAGGCTGATCCCGAAGGCCGTGGACAGCAGGATGAGCACCGCCACCGACCAGATCAGGACGCTGAGCACACTGCCGGCGAGGGCACCGAGCGCCTCAGCACGCTGCGCGCGACGTACCGACACCGGCGCCCCGACGTTCCCGCCCTCGGAGAGGCTGTGGCGGCGCCTGACCATGGACGTCTTCGGATCGCTCGCAGCCCGCACGGCCCGCCGGATCAAGCGCTTGAGCAACACCAGCGCGAGCGTGGCGACCACGAAGATCACCAGCACCTGGGCGATCACGTCGATGCCCCCGGCGAGCAGCGTGACCAACGGGCCGTCCCCGAACCAGTTCTCGAGGAGCTCCGTCAGCGGCCGAGCGGGTTCCACCACCTCGACGGTGGGGGCCTCCTCCTCGCCGGCGTCCTCGGTGCCGGTGGTACCCGGCACGCCCTGGGCGAACAGCATGAGCATCCGCGCTCCTTCGGCAGCAAGAAGACACTCGCGGCTGCGGAGGTTAGCGACGGTGTCGAGACCGCAGAGACCGCGACCCCGCGGCCGTGTAACACCCCGGAAACCCGCGGGAAAAGGCGGGGGAACGCCCCGCTCCTAGCGTCCGCGACGCAGGACCGACCTGGGCGGTGCGAAGGCGCCGCCCTCCGGACGGGCGAGGCGCCCCGCCGAGTCCCAACCGCGGCCGACCCGCCGCGGCGAGGGTGCTTCGGTGCCCTCCCGGGGGTTGTCCGGTCGCGTCGGTTGCGGGCGCCTCGCCCACCTGCTGCGACCACCAAGCGATCATCAGACAGCGCACCTGCTCCGCCGTCGGCGGGAGGCGGTGCGCCGACACCACGCAGGAACGGACAAGGAGCGAGAAGTTGGGTAGCTCACCGCAGAACGCACAACAGGTCCTGGACCTGATCGAGAGCGAGGGGTTCGAGTTCATCGACCTCCGCTTCATCGACCTGCCAGGCGTGACGCAGCACACCACGTTCCCGACCACCAACGTCGATGCCGCGACCTTCGAGAACGGCATCTACTTCGACGGCTCGTCGGTCCGTGGGTTCCAGGGCATCCAGGAATCGGACATGCTGCTGATGCCCGATCCGACGACCGCGGTCGAGGACACCTTCCGCGAGCGCAAGACGTTGATGCTCTACTGCCACATCCTCGACCCCGTCACCGGCGAGGCGTACTCGCGGGACCCGCGCAACATCGCCCGCAAGGCCGAGGCCTACCTCGCCTCCACCGGCGTCGCCGACACGGCGTTCATGGGCCCCGAGGCGGAGTTCTTCATCCTGGACTCGGTCCGGTTCGACTCGGGCGGGAACGCCTCGTTCTACGAGGTCGACTCCATCGAGGGTGCGTGGAACACCGGCCGGGACGAGGACGGCGGAAACAAGGGGTACAAGCCGCGGACCAAGGGAGGCTACTTCCCGGTCCCGCCGATGGATCACTACACCGATCTGCGTTCCGAGATGATCCACAACCTCGAGGCGTTCGGCATCCAGACCCAGCTGCACCACCACGAGGTGGGTTCGGGTGGTCAGGGTGAGATCGGCATCCAGTTCGACACGCTGGCCAAGATCGCCGACAAGCTGATGACCTTCAAGTACGTGGTGAAGAACACCGGCGCAGCCGCGGGCAAGACGGTGACGTTCATGCCCAAGCCCATCTTCGGTGACAACGGCTCGGGGATGCACACCCACCAGTCGCTGTGGAAGGACGGTGAGCCGCTGTTCTTCGACGAGTCGGGCTACGGCCAGCTCTCGGACACCGCGCGCTGGTACATCGGTGGCCTGCTGGCGCACGCGAAGTCCATCCTCGCGTTCACCAACCCGACCACCAACTCCTACCGCCGGCTCGTGCCGGGCTTCGAGGCACCGGTCAACCTGGTGTACTCGGCCCGCAACCGCTCGGCCGCGGTGCGCATCCCGATCTCCGGTGAGTCCCCCAAGGCCAAGCGCATCGAGTTCCGGGTACCGGACCCCTCCTCCAACCCCTACCTCGCCTTCGCGGCGATGATGATGGCCGGGGTCGACGGGGTGAAGAACCGCATCGAGCCGCCGGACCCGGTCGACAAGGACATCTACGACCTGCCGCCGGAGGAGCTGCTGAACCTCCCGGCCGTGCCCCGGTCGCTGGAGGAGGCCCTCGACGGGCTCGCCGAGGACCACGAGTTCCTGCTCGAGGGTGACGTCTTCACCGAGGACCTCATCGAGACCTGGATCGAGTACAAGATGGAGAACGAGGTCGCCCAGGTGGCCTTGCGCCCCCACCCGCACGAGTTCCAGATGTACTACGACATCTAGTCCCCAGCCCAGCTATACCGACTCTGACCTGCACGTTCGCGACTGCACCTCACGGTCCCGCACAGCGTCCGCACGAGGACCGAGCGCCACGTCTACCGCAGACCGCGCTCGGTCCTCTGCTGCTGGCATGACGAGGGCACCTGCGGCCTGTGCGGCAACGACGAGCCCTACGGCATCGACGGGCACGCCGCCCATTCCGGGCCGACGCTGCTTCGGCAGAGACGTGGAGACACGTCTACATCGTCGCGGCTCTGTAGTCGCCATCGACAACGGCGGCAGGGATCAGCGGCCACCGGTCGGGGACGCGGAGCTCCGCGAGCTCCCACATGCCCCCGAGCCGCAGGTCCCACTCGTCTGCGAACCGGTCGTAGGCCCCCACGTAGGAGTTGATCTCGCCAACTCGCACGCCGTGATCTGTGACGTAGGTATCGACCCTGCAGAACGCGAACGGCACCGTCCGAGAGATGTGCACCGCCACATCGATCAGGGCCGCCGCCGCGTCAGGGCGCGGTGGAGCAAGCCGGTCGTCCACCGCGTCCGCATGTTTGCCGGTGTTGACGACCGGTTGCCAGTTCGCGTCATACCAGCGGTAGCGACCGGCTCGTTCGCCATCGACCCATCCGCGCCGTTGCAGCGCCAGCGCGATCTCGCCCTGGAAGGCATACAACTTGAAGTCGTCGGGCACGCGTTGCCCATCGAGGCTGGTGAGAGGTTGCTCGATCAGCCAACGGTCGATGAAGCCTCGGCGCCGCCGTGCCTTTCGGGCCGACTCCAACAGCTGATCGTCGCTCAACCAGGCGCCACGTAGCTCGTCGACCCAGCCACCGTCCGAACGGCTGAGGAGCATCACCCCGGCTGCTGAGTCGCCATGCAGCGGCTTCAACACGAAGCGGTCCGGTAGCTCGACGTCGCCCAGTCGTTCGATGCCGTCGAGGACCGCGTAGACCCTGGCGTGGGGCAACTGGAGCTTGTCGAGGAAGGCATAGGCGCCCAATTTCGTGATGAGACGCCACTCCGGAGCCTCGGGCTGCAGCGCCTTGCGCCGTAGAAGCTCGCGGACCTTGTACGCGAAGGAGGCAGGGCTGCGGTTCTGCTCCAGCTTCGCCTGGATGGGCATCCAGTCCGGTTCGAGCGGGGAGTCCGGTTGCTGCCTGACTGCCATCGGTAGATGCCCCCCAACCTGACGACCGTCACCATCTCGCGATCTTCGGGAGGACTGTAGCCCTGCCTGCTGTCGTGGCCTAGCGACAGGAGAACAGCCATGTCTCGAAACCACCCCATGCTCGGCACGCGCTCGCCGCGTTCGTGGTGGCTGCGTGCCATCGCCGCCTGACACAAGGAGCTCAACGCTGACCCCTCGGAAGGCGGGCGTAGCCGCCGTTCCGCTGCATTCCCTGTGGTCATGGGCCTCTCAACCACGCGCAACGTTGTGTCCTGCGACATCTGATCCGCACCCGCACCGACCGAGGGGCCGGCGCCGCGTGGTAGAACGCTGGCCCGACGCACAGGAGCGACCGCGTGCTCAGCGACCTCCCTCTCGAGCAGCTCGAGACCTACCGCCCCGAGCTCGCCGAGCCCGCCGACTTCGATCGGTTCTGGGCCGAACAGCTCGACACCGCCCGCAAGCACCCGCTGGACGTGGTGAGCGCCGCGGTGGCCACGCACCTGCGCACCGTCGAGGTCATCGACCTGCGCTTCCGTGGGTACGCCGGTGCGCACATCGCCGCCTGGCTGCTGCTGCCCGCCGAGCGCGACCGCCCCCTACCCGTCATCGTGGAGTTCGCGAGCTATGGCGGTGGCCGCGGGCGCCCGCACGATCGGCTCGTCTGGTCGGCTGCCGGGTACGCCCACCTGATCATGGACTCCCGGGCGCAGGGATCGAGCTCCACGGAGGGGGTGACCGCGGACCCGCAGGAGCTCGGCGGCCCCGCGGCGCCGGGCTACCTGACCCGCGGCATCCTCGATCCGCACACCGCCTACCTCACCCGCCTCTACGTCGACGCCGCCCGGGCGGTCGAGGTGGCCCGTGGCCACGATGCCGTGGACCCCGAGCGTGTCGCCGTCGCCGGCGTCAGTCAGGGTGGCGGCCTCGCGCTCGCGGCCGCGCACCTCGGCGGTCCCGTCCGCGCGGTCCTGGCCGCCGTGCCCTTCCTGGCCCACATCCGACGCGCCCTCGACCTCACCGATGAGGATCCCTACGCGGAGATCGCCAGCTACTGCACCACGCACCCGGATCACCTCCCGCAGGTGTTCGCCACGTTGGCCTACCACGACGTCGTCCACCACGCGCGCCGCCTGACGGCGCCGACGTTGTTCGCCGCCGGGTTGGGTGACGTGATCTGTCCGCCGTCGACGGTGTACGCGGCCGCCAACCACCACGGCGGGGAGGCGACCGTGCTGGCCTACCCCTTCGACGGCCACGACGGTGGCGGCTCCCACCGCGTGCGTGAGGAGCTGGCCTTCGCGGCCGCCCACCTGTGGTGACGGGTGTGGCTTCCCGCGCACCGGGCACCCGGGCACCGACTCACCTCGCCTCCAGCCCGAGGTCCAGATCGCGCACGCTGAGCGTGGACACCACCCGATCGGCGTGGGCCAGTTCGTCGCCCGGGACATGGCCACGCACCACGGCGACGGTGTACAGACCGGCGGCCCGGGCACTGGTCACGCCCACGGCGGTGTCCTCCACCGCCCGACACCGCGCCGCAGGGGTCCCGAGTGTGGCCGCCGCACGCAGGTACGGCGCGGGATGGGGCTTGTGCCGGGCCACGTCCTCAGCAGCGACGATCGCCGTGACCTCGGCGGTCAGCTCGGCCCGCTCGAGCACCCGCACGACGTGGTCGCGGGTCGACGACGATGCGACGGCGACCTTGAGCCCCGCGGCGGTCACCGACCGCAGGGTGCCCACCGCGTCGTCGAACAGCTCGAGCTCGGTGTCGAAGCGCGCCAGGAAGCGGGCACGTACCCGCTCGCGGAAGACCGCTGGATCACCGAGCGGCACACGCTGGGCGAAGTGGGCGAAGGTCGCGGCGTAGGTGCGACCGACCGTCGCGCGACGATCGTCGAGGGTCGGCACGTAGCCGAGCTCCCCGAGCACATCGGCCCAGGCGCGATCGGAGATCGGCTCGGTGTCGGCCAGCGTGCCGTCGCAGTCGAACACGACCGCACGAGCCGAGGCTCCGGACATCAGTCGCCGTCCGTCACGTCGACCCTGTCGGCACCGGACCCGAGCGGCCCTGGACCCGCGAGGTCGAGCACCGCGTCGCTGAAGATCGACGGGGCCTCCTCGTGCACGAGGTGACCCACCCCGGGCACGGCGACGAGACCGGCATCGAGGTCGTGGGCGACCCGGCCGGCGAGGTGGAAGGGGGTGACCCGGTCCTCCTCACCCCAGATCACGACCACGGGCACACGCAGCCGATGGGGCTCGGGTGGCGGCGCCAGGAAGCGCATCCGTCGACGGACCTTGCGTACCCCCCAGTCGAGCAGCGCCTGGCGCGAGAGCGTGCGGTAGTAGGCGAGCCAGGCGGCCGGATCGGCGGTCACAGCGTCGGCGTAACGATCCATCGCCGCCTCGTCGAACGGGGTCTGGACCACGGACGAGTACCGGATCGCCGCGCGGGTCAGGGGCCGGCCGGCGAGCCGGAAGGCCAGCTGCGGAGCCAGCGGCAGGTTGAACAGCGGGACGTGCCACGACACGGTCAGATCGAGCTGCCGGAACGGCGAGGAGGCCACGGCGAGCGCACGCACCCGACCCGGATGCCGGAACGCGGTCGCCATGGCCACCGCACCACCCCAGTCATGGCCGACCAGCAGCGCCTTGCGGGCGTGGAGGTTGCGGATCAGTTGCGCGATCTCGTCCGCGAGGGTGGCGGGGTCGTAGCCGCTGTGCGGGGTATCGGACCGGCCGAAGCCCTTGAGGTCCGGACAGACCACGCGGTAGCCCGAAGCAGCCAGGCGGGCAGCGACCGGTGACCAGCTCGACCCATCCTGCGGCCAGCCGTGCAGCAACAGCGCCAGATCGTCCGCGGGTTCCTCCCCGTCGCCGACCGCCGACCGCAGCGCCGCAGCGCCGGTGGCGCCAGCCGGCTCGCGCCAGGCCGGCGAGCCGAGCGCCCGGACGTAGAAACGGGTGTCACCACCCCGTACGTAGCCTTCACGCCACACCGGCAACACCTCCTGCCGCACAGCCTACGACCTCCGGGCCACCGCACCGCTACCCCGGGCTCGCCGACCGAAGGTCTACAGGCCGTAGAACTCGCGTTCACAGACCGCCCGCACGTGCCGCGCGTGCCGTCGCCGGTCCGCATCGAGTTCCTGCCACCCTCCGCGTCCGTACCCCATGGCCCGCGCCAACGTCTCGAGCTGGCGCTGTGACGACGGCAGCACGTCCACGTCCCGGTGCCGGCGCAGATACATCCGGTTGCGCAGCTCCGAGAGGAAGCGGTAGCCATCCCGTAGCCACATGGCGTCCCGGTGCTCGAGGAGCTCGGCGTCCTGGAGCAGATCGATCGCCGTCATCGTCGACGGGGTCCTGAGCCCCAGGTCCGCTCCACCGTGCTGCTGCAGCTTGAGCTGCACCGTCCACTCCACGTCGGACAACCCGCCGGGCCCGAGCTTGAGGTGGCGCTCGGCGGCCGTCCGGCGTGGGATGCGCTCCTTCTCCAGCCGGGCCTTCATCCGGCGCATCGGCGCCGCCACCTCGTCGCCCTGCGTGGGGTAGGCGTGGCGCTCCGCCGCCGTGACGAACCGCCCGCCGAGCTCGCGGTCGCCGGCGACGTGACGGGCGCGCAGCAACGCCTGGTGTTCCCACGGCTCGGCCCAGCGCTCCCAGTAGGCGGTGTAGGAGTCGAAGGATCGCGACAGCGGGCCGTTGCGACCCTCCGGGCGGAGATCGGCATCCACCATGAAGGCGGTGCCCTCCGAGGTGATCGCCGACAGGGAACGCAGCACGTTGCCGGCGATCTCCAGCGCCAGCCTGGTGGCCTCCTGGGGCTCGGCGCCCTCGACCGCCTCGTGGACGAACAGCACGTCGAGGTCGGAGACGTAGTGCAGCTCGCACCCGCCGAGCTTGCCCATCCCGACGATCGCGATGCTGACCGGGAGGTCGTCGGGACCCGCCAGGCCACGATCGTGTGCCTGCCGCCGGAGCTCGTCGCGCAGCGCACCGGTCAGGCAGGCCTCGCCGAGCGCCGTGAGCTCCTCGCCGACCCCGCCGACGGTCGTCCCGCCCGACAGATCGCGCAGCACGATCCGCAGCAGCTCGTGCCGCTTGAAGCGGCGCAGCGCAGCGGTCGTGTCCTGCCAGTGGAGGCGACCGACCGCCAGCGTGACGAGCTCGTCGCGGGTGCGTGGCCGCCGGCGCAGCTGCTCGTCCTTGAGCCAGTCCACCCCCTGGGGCTGGCTCACCAGCAGCTCGCCCGCGACCTGGCTGGTGCCGAGCACGCGGCCGACCAGGTCCGCGGAGTCCGGATGATCCCTGAGGTAGGCCAGGAGCTCGCTGGAGTCACCCTGCGCCTCGACCAGTCGACGGAAGGCGGCCAGGCCGGTGTCCGGGTCGGGGGTGTCCTGCAGGACCTGGAGGACCGCCGGCAGCACGGCACGCACGGTCCGGGCCCGCCGCGAGACCCCACCGGTCACCGAGCCGATGTCGCGCAGTGCGTTGGCAGGATCCTGGAAACCGATCGCCCGCAGCCGCTCGACGGCCGCTGCCTGGCCCATCGCGCTGATCTCACCCGGGACGCTCATGCCGGCGGCGCGCGCAGGGACGGTCGCGTAGGCCTCGAGCAACGGTCGGTAGAACAACCGGGCGTGGAGCACCGAGACCTGGTGCTGCACCCGGGTCAGCTGCGACAGGAACGCCTCGCGGGCCCCCACGTCGGCCTCGGCCCGGTAGCCCAGCGTGCGTGCCAGCCACTCCTGACGCTCGGGATCGTCGGGGATCGTGTGCGTGCGCCGTTCGTGAGCGAGCTGGAGCCGGTGCTCCACGGTCCGCAGTCGCCGGTAGGCGTCGGCGAACGCGTTGGCGTCGTCCTCGTCCACGTAGCCGTTGGCCGCCAGCGCCTCCAGGGTCGGCAGGGTCCCGGTCAGCCGCAGCGAGCGGTCCCCGCGACCGTGGACCAGCTGCAGCAACTGGACGGTGAACTCGATGTCGCGGATGCCGCCCGGGCCGAGCTTGAGCTGGCGCTCACCGTCCCGGCGGACCTCCGGTTTGGCCTCGATCCGTCCCTTCATCTCGCGGATCTCGGCGATCACGCCCGGGTCGAGGTGCTCGGGCCACACGTACGGCTCCGCGGCCTGCAGCAGGGTCTCGCCGAGCTGCAGGTCCCCGGCGACCGGGCGAGCCTTGAGCAGGGCCTGGAACTCCCAGGTCTTGGCCCAGCGCTCCCAGTAGGCCTCGAAGGAGGCGACCCGACGCGACAGGGGGCCGGCACGACCTTCGGGACGCAGCGTGGGGTCGACGTCGTAGGCCCGGCCCATCGTCGTGGAGGCGTTGAGCAGCTCGAGCAGCCTGGTGAGCACCTGCTTGGCCTCGCGGGCAGCCTCCTCCTCCCCCGCGCCCGCGGTCGGCTCGTGCACGAAGACCACGTCCACGTCCGAGACGTAGTTCAGCTCCGAGCCCCCGAGTTTGCCCATCCCGATCACCGCGATCCGCGCAGCGGGGTCGTCGCCGGCGAGGCGGGCATGCACGGCCTGCAACGTCCCGGTGAGTACGCCCTCGGCCAACCGGGCGAGCTCGGTACCGACCTCGTCGAGCGTCGCGAACCCGGTCAGGTCGCGGCCGGCGAGGTCGGCGGTCGCCCGCCGCCGGATCGCGGCGATCCCCCTGGCCTGCTCGGCCGGATCCTCGCTGGCGCTCACCGCCTCGGCGACCGCGGCGGCCGTGGCGTCGACCTCGACCTGGTCCAATGTGCGCAGGGCGTCGACGGCATCCTGGAAGCGACCGAGCAGCTCTCCCAGGGGCCGTGACGCCCCGGCGACCGCCACCACCCGGCCGAACCAGTCCGGGGTCGAGCGGACCCGCTCGTAGAGCTCGGGGTCGAGACGTGCCAGTGCGGCCACCGACAGCAGCGCGTCCCCTGGCGACGCCGCCTCGGAGAGCGCGTCGAGCAGTCCCTCCTCGGGATGACCACCGATGAGCAGCCCGGCGTCGTCGAGCACGGCCATCGCGTGGACAGGGTCCAGCCCCGCACGAGCCAGCTGGCCGCGCAGGACGCGCTGATCGTCGGCCGCCACCTCGACGTCCCCTCAGAGCAGCGGGAGGTAACGCTCGAGCTCGAACGCTGTGACGTGGGAGGAGTACTCGTTCCACTCGTGCCGCTTGTTGACCAGGAAGTGGCCGAAGAGGTGCTCGCCGAGGGTGTCGGCCACCAGCTCCGAGGACTCCATCACCTTCAGCGCCTCACCGAGGCTGGCGGGCAGGCGCTCGATGCCCTCCGCCGCACGTTCGGCGTCGGTGAGCTCGAAGGCGTTGTCCTCGCTCTCCTCGGGCAGCACGTACTCCTCCTCGATGCCCTTGAGCCCCGCGGCGAGCAGCAGGGCGAAGGCGAGGTAGGGGTTGCACGCCGGGTCCGGCGCGCGGTACTCGATGCGGCTGGAAGCACCCTTGCGTGGCTTGTGCATGGGCACGCGGATCAACGCGCTGCGGTTGGAGTGTCCCCAGGTGGCGAACACCGGGGCCTCGCCCGAGGGCAGCGGCCCGTGGAGCCGAGCGGCGAGCCGCTTGTAGGAGTTCACCCACTGGTTGGTGACCGCGGTGATCTCACGCGAGTGCCGGAGCAGCCCGGCGGTGAAGGACCGGGCGATCGGCGAGAGCAGGTACGGCTCGGACGGGTCGTGGAAGGCGTTGGTGTCGCCCTCGAACAGCGACAGGTGCAGGTGCATGGCACTGCCCCACTGCCCCTCCATCGGCTTCGGCATGAAGGAGGCGTAGATCCCGCGTTGGAGCGCGGTCTCCTTGACCACGAGCCGGAAGGTCATGATGTTGTCGGCCATGGTCAGCGCGTCGGCGTAGCGCAGGTCGATCTCGTGCTGGGAGGGCGCGACCTCGTGGTGGGAGAACTCGACGCTGATGCCCATGCGCTCGAGGGTGTTGATGGTCTGACGACGGAAGTCCTGCTGGACGTCCAACGGGGTCATGTCGAAGTAGGACCCGTTGTCCAGCGGGGTCGGGTCGTCAGGGCCGGCGAAGAGGAAGAACTCCATCTCCGGATGCACGTAGAAGGTGAACCCCATCTGCGCCGCACGTTCGAGCTGGCGCTTGAGGACCATACGGGGATCGGCCGCGAAGGGCTGGCCGTCGGGCGTGAGGATGTCGCAGAACATCCGGGCCACGCCCTGCGACTCGGGACGCCAGGGCAGGATCTGGAACGTCGCGGCATCCGGCACCAGCACCATGTCGGCTTCGTGCACCCGGGCGAAGCCGTCGATGGCCGACCCATCGAAGCCCATGCCCTCGCTGAAGGCGTTCTCGAGCTCGGCCGCGGTGATCGCCACGCTCTTGAGGAACCCGAGCACGTCGGTGAACCACAACCTGATGAAGCGGACATCCCGCTCCTCGACGGTCCGGAGCACGTACTCCTGCTGCTTGTCCATGAGCCTCATCCTCGCAGGTCCCCTGGTCGGCAGCGGGTACGGGTCGTCAGCGCTGCCGGCACCGAGGTGGCGGTGCGGGCAGCGTAGTGGCGCGGGTCGCGGGGATCGGGACGGCCACCCTCGTCGGGCTGACCGGCGGTGGACGGGCGGACCCCGGCGCGCAGCCGCGGAGGCCGCGGGACCTGGTCGGTCCCGCGGCCTCCGTCGTCCTCACGATGCTGCCGGGTGGTCGGCACCCTCAGCTGCGGGCGAGCTCCGGGTACCCCGCCACGCCGTGCTCGTGGACGTCGAGGCCCTCGATCTCCTCCTCCTCGGAGACGCGCAGCTGGCCCATGGCCTTCAGCACGCCGAAGAGGATGGCCGAGGACACACCGACCCACGCGACGACCCCCAGGATCCCGAGCACCTGGGCGATCAGGAGCTCGGTGCCGCCACCGAAGAACAACCCACCCTCGGTGGCTGCCAGACCGACCCACAGGGTCCCGAGGATCCCGCAGGTGCCGTGGACGCTCACGGCGCCGACCGGGTCGTCGATCTTGAGCGCATCGATCATCTGGACCGACACCGCCACGAGGACACCCGCGATCAGGCCCACGAGCACCGCCATGTTGAACGACACCGAGTCGGCGCCGGCCGTGATCCCGACCAGACCGGCGAGGATGCCGTTGGCGGTCATGGCGACGTCCCACTTGCCGTTCTTGAGCCGGGTGTAGATCCCGGCGGCGGCACCACCGGCACCACCGGCCAGCGCGGTCGTGACGATCACGAAGCCGATGAGCTCACCGTCGAGCGCCAACACCGAGCCGCCGTTGAAACCGAACCAGCCGAAGAACAGCAGCAGCGTGCCGAGCGCACCCAGCGCGATCGAGTGACCGGGGATACCGCGCGCCTTGCCGGTCTTCGGATCGAACTTGCCGATACGGGGTCCGAGGAAGGCTGCCCCGACCAACGCGGCCACGCCACCGGTCAGGTGCACGATCGTCGAGCCGGCGAAGTCGCTGAAGCCGAGGGCGTCCACCCAGCCGCCGCCCCACGTCCAGGCACCGACGATCGGGTAGATGATCCCGGTCATGACCACCGCGACGGCGACGTAGGCCCCGAACTTCATCCGCTCGGCGACCGCACCGGAGACGATCGTGGCCGCCGTGGCCGCGAACATCGCCTGGAAGGCGAAGTCGATCTCCAGCGTGTAGCCGGTCTCCGCGGTGTCGTAGGCCGCGGTGGTGAGGAAGAAGCCGTCGGAGCCGAACAGCCCGGCCACCTGCTCCCCGTACATCAGCCCCCAGCCGATGGCGTAGTAGACGAGGATCCCGAGCGAGATCGTCATCAGGTTCTTGCCGATGATGTTCGCGGTGTTCTTCGACCGGGTGAACCCGGCCTCGAGCATCGCGAACCCGGCGTGCATGATGAAGACGAGCACCGTCGACACCATCAGGTAGAGCACGATGGTCGCGACCGCCAGTTCTTCGATGCCGGTGCTGTCCTGCGCGTACGCAGGCGCACCCAACATCAGCACCAGTGCGGACGTGACCACCCCCAACTTCAACAGACGCTTCACCGTGTCCTCCAGGTTGGCTCGTTGGTTCGGTGGCCTCGCGAGGTGCCATCGTCGCGGCACTGCGCACGAGACCCTGCCCGGTTCCACCGGTACGGTCCGGGACGCTACGGAGGGGGGGTTTCTCCACCGTTGATCTCGCGTTTCGACCGTGTTTCGTGTCCGAGGAGCCCGCCATGACGATCCGAGTCGCCCTGGCACAGCTCGATGCCCGTGTCGGCGACATCGACGGCAACGTCGCGCGGATCCTCGACGCCTGGCGCGCCGCGGCCGTCGGCGGCGCCGACCTGCTGGTGGCCACCGAGCTCACGATCACCGGCTACCCGCCCGAGGACCTGCTGCTCAAGCGGGAGTTCGTCGCCGCCAACCTCGCCGCGCTCGACCGGCTGGTCGCCGAGGGGCCGCAGGGCTGCACCGCCGTGGTCGGCTACGTCGGTGCGGGCGAGGGCGATGCCACCGACGCCGAGCACTGGGACGTCGCGCTGGCGACCCGTGATCTGACCAACTCGGCGGCGGTCCTGCGCGACGGTCGGATCGTCGCCACCTACGACAAGCTACGGCTGCCGAACTACGGCGTGTTCGACGAGGCGCGGTACTTCACGCCCAGGGACGCACCCTGCGTGGTCGACGTGGCCGGTGTGCCGGTGGGTATCACGGTGTGCGAGGACCTGTGGAGCGAGCAGGGTCCCGTGCAGGCCGCCGCGGCTGCCGGCGCGCGGATCATCGCCAACCTCAACGCCTCGCCCTACCACCGTGGCAAGCGCCAGGACCGCGAGGACTGGGCGCGCCACCACGCGATCACCGCCGGGACCCCGGTCCTGTACTGCAACGTGGTCGGCGGCCAGGACGAGGTCGTCTTCGACGGTGACTCCATGGTCGTGGGCGCCGACGGCGAGGTGGTCGCGCGCGGCGCGCAGTTCCAGCAGGAGCTGATCGTCGTCGACCTCGAGGTCCCTGCCACGCCGCCCCGCGCCGCACCGGTCGATCGGCCGGCGATCACCTGGCGCCAGGCCGACCGGCTCGACGAGTACGGCGAGGTGTGGCACGCGCTGACCCGTGCGACCCGGGACTACTGCCACCGCAACGGGTTCACCTCCGCGATCGTCGGCCTGTCCGGCGGTATCGACTCGGCGGTGGTGGCCGCCCTGGCCGCCGATGCGCTTGGTGGTCCGCAGGTCACGACCGTGGCCATGCCGTCGCCCTACTCCTCCCCCGGTTCGATCGCCGACGCCCAGGCCTGTGCCGAAGCGCTCGGTACCGAGCATCACGTCCTACCGATCTCGGACCCGCTGTCCGCGGTCGGACGGCTGCTCGGCGACCTGGTGGTCACCGGCTTCGGTCGCACCGACGGGCGGGAGCCCGGCGTGGCCTACGAGAACCTGCAGTCGCGGCTGCGCGGGCTCACCCTGATGGCGCTGTCCAACGAGAGCGGCGCCATCGTGCTGACCACGGGCAACAAGTCCGAGTACGCGGTCGGCTACGCCACGCTCTACGGCGACATGGCCGGTGGGTTCGCACCGATCAAGGACATCCCGAAGCTCCTGGTCTACGACCTCGCCCGGTGGCGCAACACCGAGACGGAGGTGATCCCGAGCAGCACGATCACCAAACCCCCCTCGGCGGAGCTGCGGCCCGGGCAACGCGACCAGGACTCCCTGCCGACCTACGAGGTCCTCGATGATCTGGTCATCGGCTACGTCGAGCTGGACCTCGGCATCGACGAGCTCGTGGCTCGGGGCCACGACGAGGCGGAGGTCCGACGTGTCGTCCAGCTGATCGACCGGGCCGAGTACAAGCGCCGGCAGGCGGCACCCGGTCCGAAGATCACCGAGCGCGCCTTCGGCCGCGATCGTCGCGTCCCGATCACCAACGGCTGGCGGGGTTGACCGCGGCGCGGCGGTGGCGCCACGGCAACGGTGCGCCCGGGCGTCAGCTCAGGTCCCCACCGGGAGCGCCCGCCGGAGCGGGTCGAGCGGCCAGCCGCGACGGACGCACCGCCACGGCGACCAGCGCCACCACGACCCCCACGATCAGGAACGCCACGACCGGTGCGGTGGCGTCGGCCACCGCCCCGTTGACCGCCGCCGCGACGGGTCGGGAACCGAGGAAGGCCATCGCCCACAGGGCCATGACGCGGCCGCGCAGCGCGTCCGGGAGGCGGCCGAGGAGCAGCGTGCTCAGCGCCGTGAGCGACATGGTCATGCCGGCCCCACCGATCGCGAAGGCGACGATCACGAGGGGGGCCGCCGGCGCGAGTCCGGCGAGCGCGGTGCCGGTGGCCAGCAGCAGGAGGCCGCGCACCGCGACGCCGTCCAGACCGAACCGGTGCCGCAGCCTGGTCAGCACCACGAAGGCGAGCCCGGCGCCGATGCCGAAGGAGGAGGCGAACACCCCCACCAGTGCGCTGCCGGCCCCGAGCTCCGCAGCCAACGAGGGGGTCAGCGTGATGACCGGGTCCGCGCCGATCCCGACCGCGGCGACGCCGAGCAGCAGCAGGCCGATGCCACGGTCCTCCCGCAGGTAGCGCACACCCGCCCGCACCCGGCGGTCACCGCCTGCCGGCCCGTCTGCCCGGCTACGGATCGGCAACGGCACCAGGAGCAGGGCGAAGACCAGGTTGGTCCCGGCGGTCAGCGCGAAGGCGGACGCCGGCCCCAGCGTGGCGGCCAGCAGCGCGCCGAGGGCCGGGCCGGCGGCCCGGGCGACGGTGACGGGGATCGAGTTCAGCGCCACCGCGGCAGCGAGCTCGTTGGGCCGCACCAGTGTTGGGACCAGCGCGTTCATGGCCGGTCCGCCCACCACGAAGCCGATCCCGACGACGAGCGCGGTGGCAACGACCGGCCACGCGCCGGGCAGACCGTCCACCCCGACCAGCGCGAGCCACAGCGCCAGGCCGCCGGAGCCGGCGGCCACGATCAGGCGACCCGCGATGAGTTGCACACGTCGGTCACCGCGATCGGCCAGGGCACCGCTCAGGGGCGCGAAGAGCAGCTGCGGGCCGAACTGCGCCACGCTCACCAGCCCGACCACCAACGCCGAGCGGGAGAGTTCCCACGCCAGGATGGCTGCCACGATGTTGTGGACCCAGATCCCGGCCGTCGAGAGGATCTTGCCGGCGAAGAACGGGCCGAAGACCGGGTCCGCCAGCAGCTGCCAGGACGTCCGTGGCGGCGCCGATGCGGGCAGGGTGGGGCTCGGGCGACGCAGGCGCTCGATCACGCCGACCCCGTCGCGGCGTCGAAGCCGGCCAGCAGCCGTTCGACGAGCCGCTGCAGGGTGGCGAGCTCCTCCTGGTCCCAACCCTCGACCGCAGCGGTCAACAGGTCGCGACGCCGGGCGGTGACCGTGGCGAGCAGCTCCACCCCGGCGGGACGCAGGTGCAGCCGCGCACGACGTCGGTCATCGGCGCAGGCGCGTCGTTCCAGCAGCTCCGCAGCGGCCGCACGCTCGACCAGTCGGCTGGCGGTCGAGGGATCGATGGCCAGCACCTCGGCGACCTCGCCGATCGAGGGTGGCTCGGGTGCTCGCTGCACGCTGCGCAGCAGCCGGACGGTGGCCAGGCCGACCGTGCCGGCGAGATCGCCGAGCAGGGCACGCCGGTAGCCCGGCCGCAGCATGACGCGACGCAGCTCCACCAGGAGCTCGTCGAGGTGGTCCAGGCCCGCGTCGTGGACGCGGGCGGTCGCAGCCGGCGTGGCGGTGCCGGTGGGTGGTGAGGTCAGCATCTAGATGTGTGTACCACACATGCTTCCTGCTCGCCGTCACTCGGACCCGGCCACGGGGCCGAAGGGATCCTCCAGCGTCGTCGGATCGAGCGGACCGGGCGGCAGCGCGTCCAGATCCTCGACCTGACGGATCGTGTGTGCCCCGCAGACCCTGAGCACCCGTTCGGCCCGGCGCGCGCTGCGCGCGTTCGCGCAGCGGACCCCGACCGCCACGGCCCCCGGCACCAGCGGAGCGAAGGTGCGCTCCCAGGAGCTGACCATCGTCGGTGCCACCAGCAGTCCGGCGAGAGCACCCACGGCCGCGCCGAAGAACGCCCCTCCCCCGGCGCCGGCCCACAGCACCGACGCCGAGGGACCGGCCATGACCGCAAGCAGCACCGCACCGAAGAGCGCCCCTGGCACCAGGCCGATGAGCAGGCCGCGCAGGACCAGACCACCGAGCGCCAGGCTGGCGCCCTTGTCGGTCTGCCGATCCCCGTACCGCCCGGCGGTGACCACCTCGATGGGACCGAGCAGTTCGATGTCGGCCCCGTCGACGCCGGCGCGCGAGAGCCGGGCGATCGTCGCTCGTGCCGTGCGACCGTCGTGGTGGAAGGCCACGAGGTCGGGGTGGCTCGGGTTCGCTGCCACCTCGCCGTCCTCCTGTCCTCGGCCGGCCCGCGGCCGATGGTGCCGGTCAGCACGACCGTGCCGGTCAGTACGACCGTGCCGGACCTGACGACCACCGTCCCGACCGATCGCACATCCATGCTCCGGACCGGGCACACTACGTGGACCGCCACCGGATGATCCGCTGGACCCACGGCGCACCCGCGCCACACGGGCCGGCAGGAAGGTTCCCGAGGTGTCCGTGCACACGTCCCCGGTCGGGTCCGGCGCACGACCGGGCCGTCCCGTCTCCATCCACGACCTCGCCGCCGCCAAGACCCGGGGCGAGCGGTTCGTGATGGTGACCGCCTACGACGCGGGCAGCGCTGCCCTGCTCGACGAGTTGGGCGTGCCCGTCCTGCTGGTCGGCGACAGCCTCGGCATGGTCGTGCTGGGCTACGACTCGACCATCCCCGTCACGCTCGACGAGATGCTGCACCACACCCGGGCGGTGGCTCGCGGCGCCGGGCATGCCCTGGTCGTCGGCGACCTGCCGTTCGGGACCTACCAGGACGGCCCCTCCCAGGCGCTGGCCTCGGCGGTGCGCCTGCTCAAGGAGGGCGGCGCCGCTGCCGTCAAGCTCGAGGGTGGTGGCCCCATGGTCGAGGTGACCGCGCACCTCGTCGGCGCCGGTGTCCCCGTCATGGGGCACCTGGGACTGACCCCGCAGTCCGTCCACCAGTTCGGGGGGTTCAAGGTCCAGGGCCGTGACGAGGGCGCCGCCGAGCGGATCGTCGACGATGCCGTGGACCTGGCGCAGGCCGGTGCGTTCGCCGTGGTGCTGGAGGCGGTGCCCGCGGAGATCGGCCGCCGGGTGAGCGCGGCGATCGACGTGCCGACGATCGGCATCGGCGCCGGACCGCACACCGATGCGCAGGTGCTGGTCTGGCACGACCTGCTGGGGTTGACCGCCGGGCGTCTCCCCCGCTTCGTGAAGGCGTACGCCGATCTGCGCTCGGAGATCAGCGGCGCGATCAAGGCGTTCCAGAGCGAGGTCGCCGACGGCGAGTACCCGGGTCCCGAGCACACCTACTGAGCGTGCGCGGTCACCTCACCGCGAGCGGCGCGAGCTCCGCGATCGCCTCGGGGGTGCGGGGCCCCCACCACCACAGCGCCATGCCATCGACCAACCGTGCCTCGATGCCGGCGTGCTCGAGGTCCCGGACGTCATCCGGGCCGAAGGCGTAGGGCTCATCCGGGAGCAGGACGACCTCGGGGGCCAGCGCCGTGAGTGCCGCGAAGGTGCAGCGTGGGTAGCGGCCATCCGGCTCCGGCGGCACGACCTCGACACCGACCGTGGCGAGCAGATCCGCGGCGTAGGTGTCACGCCCCAGGACCCACCAGCCCTCGTCGGGTCCGGCGTCCTGTGGCGCATCACGCCACACCGCGCAGGCCACGCGACGACGCCCCGTCGGGGGCGAGAGCGCGCTGCGCGCCTGCTCGATGGCGGCGACCAGGGGTGTGGCTGCCGACGGTGCACCGAGGGCGACCGCCAGACGGCCGAGACTGCCCGGCAGTGCCGCCAGCGACCGGACCCGGGTCACGTGCACGGGGACCCCGGCCGCCCGCAGCCGCTCGACGTCGCGGGCCCGGTTCTCCTCCTCGTTGGCGATCACCAGGTCCGGGGCCAGCGCGACGATGGCGGCGACGTCCGGGTTCTTCGTCCCCCGCACGCGCTGCGCGTCGGGGAAGCCATCCGGTGGCGCCACACACCACTCGGTGACCCCGACCAGCTGGTCGGCGAACCCCCAGTCCCACAGCAGCTCCGAGATGTTGGGCACCAACGACACCAGTCGCTGCGGACCTGCGCCCACCCCCACGGGGTCGCCGAGGTCGTCGGTGACCGCTGCCTGCTCGGTCACTGCGGATCGCGTGAGGGCAGGTGGACACCCTCCACCTCGCGGGCCAGCACGTAGAGGTAGTCGGCGCACCGGTTGAGGTAGCGGACCGGCGCGTCGTCGGGCAACAGCCCCGCACGGTCCATCGCCACGGTGTGCCGCTCCGCACGACGGCAGACGGTCCGGGCCAGGTCCAGCCCCGCCGCGGCACGGTTGCCGCCGGGGACGACGAACTGCTGCGGCAGTGGATGACGGGCCACGCAGGCATCGATGCGCTCGTCCAGCGCTTCGACCATCGTCGCGTCGACCCGGCTGATCCCCACCTCCAGCCGCTCCCAGTGGTCAGCGCGGGTGGCGAGCTGGGCACCGACGACGAACAGCTCCCGTTGCACCACGAGCACGGCGTCGTGCAGGTGGCCGCTCAGTTCGGCTCGGGCCAACCCCAACGCGCTACAGGTCTCGTCGACCGTGCCGTAGGCGGTGGTGCGGACGTCGTGCTTGTCCACCCGGCCGCCGTAGAGCAGCCCGGTCGTCCCATCATCGCCGGTCTTGGTGTAGACCTTCACTGCGGTCACCTCGTGTCGCGGGCCACTGCGCCGTCGGGCGCCCGAGCGTAGCCGCGGACACGACCCGCGCCGTCGTTGTCGGCTCCGACGGCCGGGCGCTACCGTCCCGGCCAACGACCCACGCGAGGCATCCGTGAGCCAGACGCGTTCCCCCCGGCAGGACTTCCGCGTGCTGACCCGTCGACGCGGCGGCTACGACGGCGCGGCGATGGTGGACGTCCAGCTCCAGGTGGCGGCCACGGGTGCTCTGGTCTGGGCCCAGACGTTCTCCGACAGCGATCAGGCCGATGCCTTCCAGCACCAGCTCGAGGACGACCTGACCTCGATGGACGCGGCGTCGTTCCGGCGGAAGTACGGCGTCCCGCTCAGTACATGACCGCGACGCGGGGCGCCGGCGCTGTGGCGGGGGCAGGGGCACTGGTCCTCGACGAGGTCACGGTCCCGCGGGACGTCCACGGCCGGGTCGACCTGCAGGCCTGCACGCGAGCGCTCGAGCCGGTCGACCTGCTCGAGAGCGGCGACGATGCCGGATGGCACTACCTCGTGCCGCACGGGCCCTGGCGCTTGGTGGACGACGGGCAGCGCAGCCACCTGCTGGCTGAGGGCCGGGCCGTCCGTGACCTCGGACCCGACCCCTTCGCCGCGATCGACCGGGTGTGCACCGAGCTCGGTGCACAGCCCGACGCCACCGTCGAGGCCGGCCTACCGACGCTGTCCGGCGGGCTGATCGGCGCGCTGTCCTACGACCTGGGACGCCGCGTCGAGCGACTGCCCGACCT
Source organism: Nitriliruptoraceae bacterium (assembly GCA_041686695.1). Taxonomy (GTDB): domain Bacteria; phylum Actinomycetota; class Nitriliruptoria; order Nitriliruptorales; family Nitriliruptoraceae; genus T1Sed10-7. The sequence goes on along the minus strand of JAWLDJ010000008.1, from coordinate 33,866 downwards.
CGCCGTCGTGGACCGGGGCGGTGCCCACCTGTCGTTCAGGATCGCCGAGGTGATCTGCGCGATCACACCGGGACGGGACCGGGCGTTGCTGCTCGCGCGACCGCTGCCGGCGCATCTGACCGGGGTGCGGGCAGCCGAACAGCGAGCGCGCACACGCTGGGAGGAGGTGCGCGACCGCCTCGCCCGAGCGACGCGCGCTCACGACCGACCCCGCGCACCCGAGCCCGCTGCGCCCGGCCCCCAGATCGCCTGGACGAGCCTCCCGCGCGAGGATCACCTCACGGCGGTAGCGACGATCCTCGCGGCGATCGAGGCGGGCGCGGTCTTCCAGGTGAACCTGGCGCAACGCCTCTCCGCACACTGGCCCGGGGACGTGCACGACCTCTACCGCGCCCTGCGCGCGGCGTCGCCCGCCGCGTTCGGCGCCGCCCTGCCCGACATCGGCGTGGCCTCCATCTCCCCGGAGACCTTCCTGTCCGTGGACGGGCCCTCGGTCACCACCCGACCGATCAAGGGCACCCGCCCACGCGCCGGGGACGCCGCCCTGGACGCCGCCCTCGCGGACGATCTCGCGACCGCCACCAAGGACCGTGCCGAGAACGTGATGGTCGTCGACCTCGAGCGCAACGACCTGGGTCGGGTGTGCCGCCCCGGCACGGTGCGCGTGCCCGAACTGACCCGGGTCGAGGAGCATCCCACGGTGTGGCACCTCGTCTCCACGGTCCAGGGTGAGTTACGACCCGGGACGGGCTACGGCGGCCTGTTGCGCGCCACCTTCCCCTGTGGCTCGATCACGGGAGCGCCGAAGATCGCCGCCATGGCGCTGATCGAACGCCTGGAACGGGTCCGGCGCGGCTGGTACTGCGGCGCGATCGGGTTCCTGGCGCCCGGCCATGCCCGGCTCTCGGTCGCCATCCGCACCGCCGTCCTCGGCGCCGACGGCGTCGTCGACCACGGCGCCGGCGGGGGCATCGTGGCCGACTCGGACCCCACGAGCGAGCACGCCGAGACGCTGGACAAGGCAGCGGCGTTCCTGCGGGCCGTCCGCGCGAGGCGGGTGGCGGATCACGCGCCGGCACGCGCGCACCCCGCTGCCGGCTACCCCGCGACGAGCAGGCAGCAGCCGTGACCGCACCGATGGTCTGGGTCGATGACCGTCTGCTCCCAGCGCACCTGGCCACCATCAGCGCGCTGGACCGCGGCTTCCGATCCGGTGAGGGGGTCTTCGAGACGCTCCGCGTGCGTCAGGGCCGCACCTTCCGGCTCGCCGCGCACCTCGAACGGCTGCAGACGGGGGCCGCCGGCATCGGGCTGCACGTGAGGCCACCGGCCCTGACCGAGGCCATCGCCGCCGTGGTCGAGGCCAACGCCCACCTCGGTGCGGACCTGGTCGTTCGCCTGACGTGCTCGGCCGGCCCGATCGAGCTCTCCAGCCCCTTCCCCGGCCACAGCGCGGGGCCGGCGACCGTGGTCGTCACGGCCCAGCGAACGCGAGCAGCCGGCGCGCCACCCTTGCCGCCCGCCTCCGGCCACTTCGTCGAGCTCCACCGTCCACTGGCCGCGTGGAAGACCACCTCGTACCTGGTGGCCCTGACGGCGGCGCGCGAGGCCCGACGACACGGGGCCAGCGACGCCCTGCTGTGCGATGCCGCCGGGCGCCCCCTGGAGGCCGCGACGGCCAACCTCTTCGCCGTCAGCGGCAACACCCTGGTGACCGCGCCGGTCGCTGCAGGGGTGCTTCCCGGCATCACCCGGGCGGCCGTACTGCAGATCGCCACGGCACTGGGTGTGGACGTCGACGAGCGTGCGATGGACCGCACCGAGCTCGCGACCGCGGAGGAGGTCCTGCTGACCTCAGCGGTCCGTGGGGTGCAGCCGCTGGTCGCGCTCGAGGAACGGCCCATCGGCGACGGCACGCCCGGGATGCTCACCCGCCGGTTGGCCGCCGGTCTGCAGGAGCTGGTGGCCACCACCTCGCTGCCGCTGTCGCGGATCGGTGCGCCCAGGAGCTGAGACGCCGAGACGTCGCCGGTCCGGCCCCGCACGACCCAGCCGTGGCCGATCACCCGCGACGGGGGTGACGGCCTGGATAGACTGCGTGCGTGGCGCCGGGGGCTCCCCGATGCCACGCACGGGGGATGCGCTCGGCACCTGGCGGTCCGGGTGGCATCCCGGTCAGCCGGCGATGAGGGAGGCCGACGTGGCAGCGCGACCCGACACCGGTCTGCGCTGGCACCGCACCACCATCGCCGGGGGCACCGTGGCCTACGGCGACGCCGGCGAGGGCCCTGCGGTGGTGTTCCTGCACGGTTGGGGGCTCACCGCCCGCTCCTACGCCCAGGCGTTCCCGTTGATCGCCGCCACCGGTTCGCGGGTGATCGCTCCGGCGTTACCCGGCTTCGGTCGCAGCGACCCGCTGGAGGGCGAGTACACCTTCCCGAGGCTGGCTGCCTGGGTCCTCGAACTCCTCGACGAGATCGACCTGCGCGAGCCGGTGACGATGATCGGCCACTCCTTCGGTGGCGCGGTCGCCACGGCGACCGCCTGGGAGGCGCCGGAACGCATCAAGGCGCTGGTGCTCGTCAACTCCGTCGGAGGGTCGGTCTGGAAGGAGTCACGCAAGGGGGAGCGGAGCCTTGCCGACCGTCCCCTGTGGGACTGGGGGTTGCGCATGCCGGGTGAGTTCCGGCGCCGCGACTACCGCAAGGTGCTGCCGGTCGTCGTCCGCGATCTGGTGGGCAACGCGCTCGCCAACCCCGGGGCGATGCGGCGGGCTGCCGACCTGGCCCGCACCGCCGATCTGCGCACCGAGCTGACCACCCTGGCAGAGCAGGGCCTGCCCGTGTCGATCCTGTGGGGCTCGGAGGACCAGGTCGTGCCCGAGGCGACGTTCCTCGCGATGTGCGACGCGGCGGGCGCCCCCGGCGACATCATCCCCCAGGCGGGGCACTCGTGGTTGATCGCCGACCCCGAGGGCTTCGGCGAGTTGGTCACCAACTCGCTCACGGTCCAGCAGACCCTGGCCGAGCGCACGGTCGACCCGGATCGACCTCGTGAGGGGCAGGGCCCGATGGGCCGCAGCGCCTGAGCGCCGGTAGGCCCGTCCCGGACGGCCCGGCCGGCAGCCGGGGACGCCGCGGCGTCAGCCGGTGTTCTGCAAGCCGGCCGACAGCCCGGCCACGGTCGTCTTGACCACCAGCTGATCGAAGGGATCGGGCTCCTCCTGCGCCCGCAGCCGTGACAGGGTCGCCAGCTGCAGCAGCGACAGAGCGTCGATGTCCGGACGGCGCAGGCTGACGGCCGCTCTGAGCGCCGGTTGGCGTTCCAGCAGCCGCTCCTGCCCGGTGACCTTGAGGAGCCACTCCTCGGTCAGCTCCCACTCCTCCATGATCGCGGCCGTCAACGACGCGTTGCGACCGAGCTCCAGCGCGTAGCGTCCGAGCAGCTTGTCGGCCTTGGCCAGGCTCATCTCGGCCATCTCGAGCACGGGTTGGAAGAAGGGCCACTCGCGACGCATGGCCCGCAGCTGATCGAGGCCGCCCGGCTGCCGACCGACCGCGGCCAGACCGGTGCCCACGCCGTACCAGCCGGTGAGGTTGACCCGGCTCTGGGACCAGGCGAACACCCACGGGATGGCCCGCAGCGACGCGAGGTCACGGGCCCTGGTCCGATGCGCCGGCCGCGACCCGATCGCGAGCTGACCGATCTCGTCATAGGGGGTCGCCAACATGAAGAACTCGGCGAAGCCCTCCGCGTCGAGCAGTTCCCGGAACCGGCGCTCGCTGGCGGTGGCCATCTGGTCCGCGACCTCGGCGAACCGCTCCTCCTGCGCCCAGGCCCGTTCCTCGGCATGCGGCGTCGAGGTCGCCAGCACCGCGTTGATGGTGCGCTCCAGGTGTCGCCGGCCGGTGTTGACCGACCGGTAGCGCGCGAAGATGACCTCGCCCTGCTCGGTGACCTTGAAGCGGCCGTCGACCGATCCCCCACCCTGTCCACGGATCGCCCGGTTGAGGGGGCCCCCGCCACGGCCCATCGACCCGCCGCGGCCGTGGAAGAAGGTCAGCTCGATGTCCCGCTCCCGCGCCCAGCGGGCCAGTCGACCCTGGAGCTGGTGCAGCGCGACGTGTGCCGCCAGCAGGCCGGCGTCCTTGGCAGAGTCGGAGTAGCCGATCATCACCTCCAGCTCACGCCCGGCGACCTCCAACCGCTCCCGCTCACCGGGTGCCGCGAGCAACTCCTCCAGCACGGCGGGGGCCCGCTGCAGATCGGCCCTGGTCTCGAACAGCGGCACGACCCGCAGACGGAACGCGGCGTGGGCCTCGGCCGACAGCGCTGCCCGGGCCAGGGCACGCACCGCCAGGATGTCCGCGGCGGTCCGGGTGAAGGAGATGACGTAGCGGTAGCAGGCCTCGCGTCCGTAGACCTGCTGGAGCTCCGCCATCGCCCGGATCGTGTCCAGCGCCTCACGGGCCGTCTCGGAGGTCGGCTCGGTCCCCGCGGGCCAGCCGTCGCGCACGATCCGGGCCAGCGCCTCGACGTCGCCGACCACCCCGGGCTGCAGCTCCTCGAGCACCCGCTCGTGGACCGCCGAGTGCTGGCGCACCTCCAGGGAGGCGAGGTGGAACCCGAAGGTCTCCGCCCGCCACCGCAGATCCTGGATCACCCCGTAGGCCAGGCGCGGGTTGCCCCCGTCCAGCAGGCTGCGTTGGATGCGGTCCAGCTGCGCGATGAACGTCTCGGGGCCGTCGTAGCCGTCCGGGTCCCCGGTGCGGGTCGCCGCCAGCCGGTCGGCGGCGAACTCCAGCAGGTGCCGGTAGGGCTGCTCAGGGGCGATGCGTTCGAGCGCAGCGGCGACCTCCGGCCAACGTCGACGGTCGGCCTGAAGGCTGGCGGACAGCTCCGAGGTGATCGGGGCCCCGCTCGCCGGATCAGCGGTGAGGCTGAGCGCCACCGCCCGGGTGTGTTCCTCGAGCCGGCCGAGTGCCTCGTCGGCGTAGCGACGCCCGGTCTCACGGGTCACCTCGGCGGTCACGAACGGGTTGCCATCGCGATCACCCCCGACCCAGCTGCCGTACCGCAGGAACGCGCCGACCAACGGCGCTCGGCCACCGACCAGCGTCGGATCCAGCGCCCGGTCCACCTCCCGGTAGACGTCGGCGACCACCTGGAACACCTGACGCCCGAGCACCGCGATCACACGCTCGACCTCGTCGACCGGCTGGGGGCGGGTCGGGCGGAAGGGCGAGGTCCGCCACAGGTTGGTCACCTCCTCGACCAGTCGACGCCGGATGTCCTGGATCAGGGCGTCGTCCACCTCGATCTCGTCGAAGCGCTTCAACTCCGCCGCGATCCGGCTGAGGATGCGGGTGACCGAACGCCGACGGGCCTCGGTCGGATGCGCGGTGAACACCGGGTGGACCCGCAGACGCCCGACCAGCCGGCGCGTGTCGTACTTGCCGATCAGCGAGGTCGCCTCGCTGACACCGGCGACGATGCCCTCGCCGTCGACCTGCCCCGCCCGGTTCTTCATCCGGGTCGTCTTGATCCGTTGGCGGTCCTCGGCGATGTTGAGCAGCAGGCAGTGGGCCGTCAGCGCGTAGGCGACCTTGCGGCACACCTCCGGATCGAGCTCGCCGACCTCGACCAGGAGCGCATCGATGCTGCGGTCGGTCAGCGTGCGCTGCCGGATGGCCGCATCGCGCAGCCAGGTGAACGTGTCGACGAAGCCCTGCCCCTCACACTCGGCGAGGGCGTCCTCGAGGACACCGTCCAGCAGGTTCACCTCGTACTGCAGTCCCGCGGGCAGTTGCGGTCGCAGCGGGCGGAGCGGGTGCGGGGTCGGCACGGTGATCCGGTCGTCGGCGAGGTGCCCCGAACCTAGCCAGCCGACCTCCGCCAATCGACCCCGCCGACCTGGACGGAGGTGAAGGGGACCGGGCTTGACCCGCTTCGGGACCGCGCACCGGCGGCTGCCTGGTGTCAGGCCTCGTCGAGGTCCTCGAGCCCGAGGGTGACGGTGCGTCGACGGTGCCCGGTCAACACCTCCATCGCCAGGCGCTTGACCTGCGACTCCGCGCTGGTGCCCTCGGCGACGGCGGCACCGGCGAACAGGACCTTGAGGGCGTCCGTCGAGCCCATCGCCTCCTGGTAGCTGGTCAGGGCCCTGCCCAGCAGATCACCGGCGAGACGACGGGCCCGCTCCACCGCCTCATCGTCCACCAGCTGCGCCTTCAGTTGCTCGACGGCAGAGACCTCCTGCTCCTCACGACCACCGATCGCGTCGGTGACGAGTGCAGCCGTTCGACGGTCCAGGACCGGAGCGATCGCCTGGGCGAAGTCGGCGGCGATGGGCAGCCCGAGCGCGAAGAAGACGCTGGCCCCGAACCAGTCCCCCAGCGGCGCACGGTCGAAGTAGGCGTCGAAGTGGGGCTTGATGCCGTCCATCAGCGCGGCCGGTGTCGAGGACCGGGCCTCGAGGTCGGCCAGCAGTGCCCGGTAGGCGTCGAGCTCGTATCCGACCACCTCCGCTGCGTCGGCCGCGGTGCCGGCATCGGGGGCGACCGCGATCAGGTTCGCCGCCGCTTCGATCGCACGCAGCTGTCCGTAGGTCAGCGCCGCCAGGAGCTCCGTGGTCGCGGCTTCGACGTCCTGGGGTGTCGGTGCATCGATGGTGTCAGTCACGATCAGGTCACCCTCCGCGGTCGCCAACCGAGCCGCTCCGAGATCTCCCGCGCGGACCGCAGCACGCGCAGTGCGATGGTCTCCGGCTCCGGGAGCCGGGCCGTGGGCGCCACGATACCGACCGCGGCGACCGCCTTGCCCGTGTGGTCGAAGACCGGTGCCGCCACCCCGGAAGCACCGGGCTCCAGCTCGTCGCGGGTGTAGGCGACCCCGCGCTGGCGGACCGACTGCAGGTCCGGGTTGCGGGCACCCTCCGGCAGGAAGGCCAGCAACGCCTTGCCGTGGGCTGCCACGCCCAGCCCGTGCCGGAAGCCGACCCGGTAGTTGACCTGGACGAAGCGGTCTCCGGGCTCGATCACCTCCACGACCACGAGGTCGTCGCGGTCACGCACCGCCAGGCAGGCCGTCTCCCCCGTGTCGTCCGACAACGACCGCAGCGGTGGCCCGGCGAGGCGGCGCACCTCCAGTCCCTGGGCGGCGCGCACGCCGAGTTCCAGCATCGACAGTCCCAGTCGGTAGCGCCGGGTCTCCGCATCCCGGGTCACGAAACCCTCGGCGACCAGGGTGTCGAGGAGGCGGTACAGCACGGCCCGATCGAGCCCGGTGCTCTCCGCGAGCCCGGAGACGGTGGCCCCGTCGTTGTGCTCCCCCAGGGCGTTCAGCAGCGACAGCCCCCGCGACAGGGTGCGTGACCCGCTCGATCGCCGGCTGTTCTTGGTGCCGACCTCGGTCTCGCTCACGGAGTTCCCTCCTCCCGTCGCGGTGGTGGACATCGCCCGCACGGGCGGGTCGTCACCGCATCAGGTTCCGCATCGCCGCACACCGGCGTGCGGTGGTCGCGTGAGTGTGCTGCGCGACCCGCGCACGGTCAAGGGCCGAACCGCCGTGGCCGGGCCCACGTTCTCGGACGTCGTCGGGTGCCTGAGCGGCGGCGACGCAGGCTCGCAGGCCGACCGCGACCCGTCGCTACCATCGCCGAACGTGACGGCAGACGTCACCATCCCGACGAGAAGGACGGTCCGTGGCCGAGGAGATCGAGAAGCTGCTGGGTGGCTCACGCCGCGCCTTCGACACCCTGTTCGAGTCGCGCATCCTGTTCCTCAAGGGGCCGCTGGAGGACGATGTCGCCGACCAGCTGATCGCGCAACTGTTGGCGCTCGACGCCGAGGGCCACGAGGACATCACGCTCTACATCAACTCCCCCGGCGGCATCATCACCGGGATGTTCGCCATCTACGACGCGATGCGCCTGCTCAAGAGCAAGGTGAACGTGCGTTGCATCGGTCTGGCGGCCTCGGCCGGTGCGTTCCTGCTGGCGACCGGGACCGGCACACGCTCAGCGAGCGAGAACGCCCGGATCATGATCCACCAGCCTCTCGGTGGTGCGCGCGGGACCGCCAAGGACATCGAGATCCAGGCCAAGAACATCGTGTGGATCCGCGAGCGGATCAACGAGATCCTGGCCGAACGCACGGGTCAGGACCTGGAGACGATCCAGAAGGACACCGATCGCGACAAGTGGATGACCGCCGCCGAGGCGCTGGAGTACGGGCTGATCGACGAGGTCAACACACCGGGCCTCGGTAGCTGACGGACGGTTCACCGGTGCCAGCGGTCGACGGCTCGCCGCGCGCTGACGGCCCGGCGACGGTCCGGGTCGGTCTGCTCGAGTGCGACCACACCGACCCGGACCTGCGAGCCATCGACGGCGACTACGGCGAGATGTTCGTCCGGTTGTTCGCCGAGCACGCTCCACACCTCGAGTTGACGAGGATCGACCTGATCGGTGGGGCACCGCTGCCGAGGCCCGAGGCCTTCGACGCCTACGTGGTGACCGGCTCGCGGCTCGACGCCGTGGTCACCGCCCCCTGGGTCCTGGCCCTGGGCGACTTCGTCCGCCAGGCCCACGGGTCCGACATCCCGGCCGTGGGGATCTGCTTCGGCCACCAGCTGATCGCACACGTGCTGGGAGGCCACGTCGACCGGGCGGCGCACGGTTGGGGCGTGGGGGTCCACACGGCCGAGGTCACCCCCGATGCCACCTCACCCGAGATCCCCGACCGCTTCCGGCTCCTGCTCAGCCACCAGGACCAGGTCCTGACACTGCCACCGGGTGCCGAGCTGCTGGCGACCAGCCAGCACGCACCGGTCGCGGCCTTCAGGGTCGGCTCACTGCTCGGCTTCCAGGGGCATCCGGAGTTCAGCCCCCGCTTCGCTGCCGCGCTGATGGAGCGGCGCAGCGAGCGCATCGGCACCGAGGTCGTCGCCGCCGCGCGACGGACCCTGGACACACCGACCGACCATGCGGCGATCGCCCGCTGGATCGGTCGACACCTCACCGGCAGGTCCTCGTGAGCAGCCGCCGGCTGGCGGTCTCACTGGACGCCGTGGTCCTGGCGGTGACCGACGACACCCCACGCGTGCTGGTGACCGAGGAGTCGGGGGCGCTCCCGGCACTGCCGTCGGGCCCCCTGGACGTGGATCACGACGCGACGCTGGAGCGCGGGCTGCGACGCTACGTCCGGGAGCAGACCGGCCTGGATCTCGGCTACGTGGAGCAGCTCTACACCTTCGGCGATCGCGACCGGGCGCCCGACGCCGCCCGGATGCGCCGACTGAGCGTGGGCTACCTCGCGCTGGTGCACGAGACGGCGGCCGCCCCGGGCACCCGCTGGGCGGACGTCCACGAGTTCCTCCCGTGGGAGGATCACCGTGACGGTCGCCCGGCTGCGGTGGACGATCTGCAGGCACGGCTGGCGGCCTGGGCGGGGGCGGATCACCATCGCCGTCACCGGATCGCCATCACCTTCGGACCACCCTGGGACGGCATCCGAGCCCTGGAGCGCTACGAGCTGCTCTACGGCGTGGGCCTGGTCGCCGAACGTGCCCACGACGACCATGCCACCCCGACACCGCCGGGGGCGGGCCGCGCGATGCGTGCCGACCACCGGCGCATCCTGGCCACCGCCATCGGACGGATCCGCGGCAAGCTCACCTACCGACCGATCGTGTTCGAAGTGGTCAGCGAGCCCTTCACCCTGCTCGAGCTCCAACGCACGGTGGAAGCCCTCTCCGGCGTCGGGCTGCACAAGCAGAACTTCCGCCGCCTCGTGCTGGGGTCCGGGCTGGTCGAGGGCACCGGCGAGACCCGCCACACCGGCGCCGGTCGTCCCGCCCAGCTGTTCCGCTACCGCCCCGAGGTGCAGCTGGAGCGGCCCCGCCCGGGCCTCGGCCAGCCCTACCGCTGAGCGCGGTTGGCAGCCGCTGGCACGGGTTGGTAACCTCCCGTTATGCTCAGCCGGAGCATAATAGGTCAGGGAGTCCACGATGTCCGCCACCGCACCCGAGCGCCCCACGCTGCCGGTCCTGCCGAGCGACCGACTCGAGGGCATCCTGCCCGACGTCGAGCGCCACATCGTCGGGCCGATCATCGCCGACATCGAACGGCTCAAGCAGGAGCGCGACGCGATCGTGCTGGCCCACAACTACATGACGCCCGACATCTTCCACGGGGTGGCGGACCTGGCCGGCGACTCGCTGCAGCTGGCCCGCATGGCCGCCGACACCGACGCCTCGGTGATCGTGATGGCCGGGGTGCACTTCATGGCCGAGACCGCCAAGATCCTCTCCCCCGAGCGCACGGTCCTGATCCCCGATCTCAGGGCCGGGTGCTCGCTGGCGGAGTCGATCACCCCGGCCGACATCGCCGAGCTGCGCCGCCACCACCCCGGCGCGCCGGTGGTCACCTACGTCAACACCTCGGCCGCGGTCAAGGCCGCCTCCGACATCACCTGCACCTCCTCCAACGCCGTCGAGGTGGTCCGCTCCCTCGGCACGGACAAGGTCATCTTCATCCCCGACCGCTACCTCGGCAGCTGGGTCGCCTCGCAGGTCCCCGACATCGAGGTCGTGGTCCACGACGGGGCGTGCGAGGTGCACGAGCGTTTCACCGGTGCCGAGATCGACGAGCTGCGCACCCAGCACGACGGGGTCGCGGTGCTGGCCCACCCCGAGTGCCCACCGGACGTCCTCGCCGCCGCGGACGTGGTCGGTTCCACCAAGCTCATGCACGACTGGGTCCGGGACCACCAGCCCACCTCGGTGGCGATGATCACCGAGTGCTCGATGGCCGACAACGTCGCTGCCGACGCTCCCGACACCGAGTTCATCCGGCCCTGCAACATGTGCCCTCACATGAAGCGCATCACGATCCAGAACATCCGCACGTCGCTGGAGACCATGACCCACGAGGTGGTCGTCGATCCCGACACCGCCGCCCGTGCCCGCAGCGCGGTCGAAGCCATGCTGGCCGTCACGTGACGCTTCCCACGGCCGCCAACGGCGACCACCGGGCCGTGGTCGTCGGCTCCGGCCTGGCCGGACTCACCGTCGCCCTGGAGCTCGGACACTGCACCCTGGTGACCCGCACGGCTCTCGGCGACGGCGCCAGCGGCTGGGCGCAGGGAGGGATCGCCGCGGCGATCGGCGCGGACGACGATCCAACGATCCACGCCACTGACACCGTGGCGGTCAGCGCGGGACTCGCCGACGCCGAGGTGGCCCGCGCGGTCGCCGCCGGTGCGGCGGAACGCATCGGCTGGCTGGACGCCCTGGCGGTGCCCTTCGACCGCGACGGCGCGGACCTCGCGTTGGGTCGCGAGGCCGGCCACCGCCGCCACCGCATCGTGCATGCCGCCGGCGACGCCACGGGCGCCGCGGTGATGGCACGCCTTAGAGCCGCCGTCGAGGCCCGCGAGGACATCACCGTGGTCACCGACGCGCGGGCCGTGGACCTGCTCCACGACGGCGGCCGGGTGACCGGGCTCGCCCTCGAGCGCCACGGTCGGCTCGAGGTGCTCAGCACCCGGGCGGTGGTGCTGGCCACCGGCGGTCTCGGCCACCTCTACGCGCGCACGACCAACCCGGCGATCGCCACCGGCGACGGGCTGGCGATGGCCCTGCGGGCCGGGGTCACCGTCCGCGATCCGGAGTTCGTCCAGTTCCACCCCACGGCGCTGGACACCGGCGCGGACCCGCTCCCGCTGGTCACCGAGGCGCTCCGCGGCGCCGGCGCGGTCCTCCGCGACGACCAGGGCCGGCGCTTCCTCGCCGAGCTGCACCCGGACGCGGAACTCGCCCCCCGCGACGTCGTCGCCCGCGCCAACTTCGCGGCGGGCCAGCGAGGACCGGTGTGGCTGGACGCGACCCATCTCGGCCCCGACATCGAACGCCGCTTCCCCACGGTGGTCGGCCTGGCCCGGGCCGCTGGGCTCGACCCGCTGGCGCCGCTGCCGGTCACCCCGGCCCAGCACTACGCCATGGGGGGCATCGCCACCGACCTCGATGGCCGCACGTCCCTGCCGGGGCTGTTCGCCTGCGGCGAGGTGGCCTCGACCGGCCTCCACGGAGCCAACCGGCTGGCCAGCAACTCCCTCCTCGAGGCCATGGTGGTGGCGCGACGGGTCGCCGGCGTCCTCGATGCCGACCCCCACGTGGTCGCCGATCTCGGCCATGCCCGAACGCCGCGCCGCCCGGCGGATCTGACGCTGCCCACCAGCGACGATCCGGCGGCGGTGGCGGCGCTGCGCACGCTGATGTGGGAGCACGCCGGCCCGATCCGCGACGCCGAGGACCTGCGGACCGGTCTGGAGCAGCTGGTCGGGCTGCTGCCCCGGCTCAGCAGCGGTGCCGACGGACGCAACCTGATCGTGCTGGCGGAGGTGGTGCTGCGCACCGCGCTCGCGCGGACGGAGTCCCGCGGCGCGCACCATCGGCGCGACCATCCGGCCACCGACCCGACCCAGGCCCGCTCGACGGTCGTGGACGCCGCCACCGCGGCCACCCTCGGCCCACGGATCGCGCTGGCCGCGACCACCTCGATGCCGCTGGTACCGGCCATGCCGGGGCGGGGAGCGCCGTGATCGCGCCACTGCCCCGCCACCTCGTCGACGAGCTGGTCCAGCGCACCCTGGCCGAGGACCTCGGCCTCGCCGGAGACGTGACCACCGACGCGGCGATCGACCGGCAGGCCCGGGGTGTCGCCGAGGTCGTCGCCCGGCAGGCGGGCACGATCGCCGGGCTGGCCGTGGCGTTGGCGGTGTTCCCGGTGCTCGACCAGGAGGTCACGACCACTGCCGAGGTGTCGGACGGCGACCGGGTGGACGCCGGCACGCTGCTCGCCCGGGTGCAGGGGCCGACCCGCGCGCTGCTGACCGGGGAACGGGCGGCGCTGAACCTGCTCGGCCATGCCAGCGGCATCGCCACGGCCACCCGCGCGGTGGTGGACGCCGTGGCCGGCACCGGTAGCCGGATCATCGACACCCGCAAGACGACCCCCGGGCTGCGGGCGCTCGAGAAGCACGCCGTGCGGTGCGGTGGCGGCCACAACCACCGGTTCGGCTTGTTCGACGCGGTGATGCTCAAGGACAACCACCTCGTCGCCTCGGGCGGCATCGGTCCGGCGGTGGCTGCGGTCCGGACCCAGATCGGCCACACCGTCCACGTCGAGGTGGAGGTCGATCATCTGGCGCAGGTGCACGAGGCCCTGGCCGCCGGGGCCGATTCGATCCTGCTGGACAACCTCGGCGACGACGAGCTGCACGACGCCGTCGCGCTCGTGGCCGGACGTGCCGTCACCGAGGCCTCCGGCGGCATCACCCCCGAACGCGCAGCGGCCGTGGCCAGCACCGGGGTCGACGTGATCTCGCTCGGCTGGCTGACCCACTCGGCTCCGCGGCTGGATGTCGCCCTGGAGCTGCGGGGCTGAGCGCGGTGCTCCTCGGGCGCGCCGCGCTCATCCTGGCCGACCCGAGCCGCACGCCCCGTACGGATGGCCACCGGGGTCCTGCCAGGGGTCTGGGACGATGGTGACAACGCGTGCCGGAGAGCCCGACATGCGCGCGAGGAGGATCGTCGATGACGGACGAAACACGGTTCGAGGAGCACCATCACGACCCGGTCGTCCACGACCACGACCACTGGCACGTGACCCACAACCATCGAGAGATGACCGGCGGCTTCGAGCACCTGAGCTGGAAACACTCCCACGAGCACGATCACGCGGAGGTCACCCACTCCCACGTCCCCCACGAGGATCTCGAGGCCGAGCACCACGAGGAGGCGCACGACCACGATCACGACGAGGCGGTCAAGGAACGCTCACCGGCGCAGTGACCCCCGGCTCGGGTGCCGGGGCGCCGGTGGGCCCGGCGCTCAGGGCGACGTGCCCTCGCGCGGGGTGCGCCCGAGGACGCCCAGCAACCACAGACCCGCGAACAGCAGCACCAGGGCCGGGACGGGCAGCCGCAACGCGCGGTCGGCGTCGTACCACCCCTCGACGAGGATGAGGTAGAGCCCACCAGCCGCCGCCAGCACCCCGCCGCTGGTGCGCAGCCATCCCCCCGGCGGGGCTGGCCCCACCCGCTCGACATCGCGGAAGAGTAGGACCAGCGCGACGAGCGCGACGGTGCACAGCAGGACCCAGACGGGCCGCAGCGCCCACCAGGCGGGCCCGACCGGCGCGACGTCGGGCCACCAGCCCGTGAGATGGGTCAGGGAGGCGACCACGACCAGCGCGCTCATGTGCCACAGGAAGATCGTGATGATCGATGCGCCGGTGGTCGCCACCGCCGCCCAGGCCACCTCGGATCGGTGCAGCCAGCGTTCGCACGGCCGCCGCAGCACCAGCAGGATCCCGGTCTGCGTCACGGTCAGGGCCACCAGCGCCAGACTCGCAGGGGCGGCGTTGGAGCGGGTCGGACCCTCCACCCCGACCATGCTGACGGGGTAGTCGAGCACGAGGACCAGCAGGACCAGCCAGATCGCTCCCCCGCCGGCCAGCCACAGGCCACGTCGCCCGAACGGCAGCCGGTCGTCCGCCCACAGGTAGCCCACCTGGTGCGCGACCGCGAACACGAGCAGGTGGTTGCTCTGACCCACCACCGGGACGCCGGTGCCGTGGAGCGCATCGACGACGGCCACCAGCACCGTGGCCACTGCCGGGAGCCACCAACCGGCCCGTCGATGCAGCCACCAACTGGCCGGGGCGAGCACGATGACCAGCGTGTAGACGACCAGGAACCACAGCGGCATGAAGGCCACCTCGGCGGCCCGTTCGACGATGACCAGCCGCATCCCGGCCGCTTCGAGGACGGGACCGAGCACCATCCAGACCAGCAGCAGGGGCAGCATCGGGCGCAGCAAGCGACGGGAGCGTCGACGCACCCAGGCCGACCAGGCGTCCCCGCGCGCCCGGTGACGACGCAGCGATCCCGCGTTCACCCGCCCGCCCACGAGGAAGAACAGCGGCATCACCTGCCACACCCAGGTCGCCCACCGGGTCCACGGCTCGACGACGAGCAGCTGGGTCGCGACGAAGCGGTCATCGTCGACCACGATCACGGCGACGAGCCAGTGGCCGAGCACGACCAGCAGGAGGGCGACCACCCGCACCAGGTCCGCGAAGCGATCTCGCTCGACCGGTGTCCGCTCCTCGACCTTGGCGGCAACCGCACGGAGTCCGATCGCACGTGCGATGACCCGCTCCTGCCTCGCCGTCATGGTCGTGCGGTGACCGCCACTGGGCTGGAGGCGGCCCGGGTGTTCACAGGTACCGGTGGCCCACCGGTTCCTCGGACTCCCGTGTGCCCGGCTGCTCGCGCATCCGTGCCAACTGCTGCTGGGCTGCCAGCTGCTGCGTGGCGATGGACGCCTGGATGCCGTGGAACAGCCCCTGCAGCCACCCTGACAGCTGGGCCTGCATCACGCGCAGCTCCGCCCCCGTCGGGGTGCCGTCCTCGGGCTCGAGGCTCAACTCGTCGAGCTCCGATCCGAGGTCGCCGGAGACCACCGAGCGCAGATCCTCGACGGTGCGGTTGTGGATCTCCGTGAGGCGCTGCCGGGCAGCCTCGTCGAGCTCGGTCGTCTGCACCTCGGCCAGCAGCGTCTGGACGGTCGAGGCGATGCGGATGAGCCGAGCCGGCTCCGCGATCGCGTCGCGGGTGTCCTCCTCGGCGACGTGTTCGAGCGCGGTCGGCGAGCCGTCCCCGCTGGGGGGTCCCCCCGAGCCGGCGAGCGCATCACCGTTGGGTGCGTCTGACATCGTGGCCTCACTGTCGCGGCGACGGCCGCCTCGTGTCCGTTCGGCTGACCCCCGCCGCACTGGCCGCGACGAGGGCACCCGGTTCAGTTCGAGCTGTCCAGCAGCCGGAGGTTGCCGCCGGCGGGCACGAGGATGGTCGTATGCCCGTCGTCCCAGGTCACCTCCAGACGCAGCGGCTCCTGCTCCAGGACCTGCTGCACGACCCCCTGCCGGCTCGGCTGGTCGACCTTGTTCGACACGATCTCGATCGCATCTCCCTGCGTGATCCGCATCATGGACCTCCCGTCGGTCGCGATGGGTGGTAGGGCTCAGCGTAGAGCTCGGTGGCCGGTGTCACCATGGACGATGAGCCGGGCCCCGGTGCGGTGCCGTGCTGGCCGCCGCGACAGCAGCCCCGCCGGCTCAGCCGGTGGGGCAAGCGCGTACGGCGGACACCTCGTAGTCGGGAACGGGGCGGGCCTGCGCCTCCTCGGCGGTCTCGGCGACCCCGTTCTCCTCGATGTCCTCGATCAGCCAGTCCATCTCGAAGATCTCCCGGCGTTGTGCCTCACTGATCGCCACGGCGAGCTCGCAGACGCGCACGTCGTCGTTGGCGAAGCGCTCGGAGCGGGTGATCGCCAACGAGTGGTGAGGGATCATCGCGCTCATGAAGGCGGAGTCGTCCACCGTGGTCTGGCTCCGATCGAGCGCCGCGCCGCCCGCGAACAGCAGGAGGCTCACCACCACGATGGCCAGGTTGAGCTTCGTGTTGCGGTACATGTTCAGCATCCACGCGAGCATGACCAGGCCCATCGTCCCGCCCATGGTGATGGCCATGAACACGCGGCTCTGACTCCACCGCACGTGGCTCAGCTCCCACGAGGCGACGAACATCACCCAGTACATCACCACCATCGCGGTCAGGAGCATCGCAGCGAAGCGCAGGTACATCCCGGTGTCCTGCGACCCACCCTCGCCCACGTCCCGATCCGGCTCATCGTGCTCGCGCGTGGCCACTGCCAGCTCCTCGATCGAGGGAGCGCACCCGTGGTGCGACCTCCATCGAAGCACCACCGATGGTCGCGCGGAGCTCGGCTACCAGGACGTTCGGACACCGCAGGTGACGCCACCGTGACGATGGAGGTCGCAGCGTTGGCACGCCGCAACCGGACCGTGCGGGCAGGGTCAGCTCCCCCGACCGACCTTCGTTGCTCCCTCGCGCGGCTAGGAGGTGCCAGGTTCCGCGCCCACCCACGCCAGCGCCGTTGCGAGCGCATCGGGCTCGAAGCTCTCGGCCTCGGCGAGGGTGTCCGACAGCGTCGCGACCCAGGCATGCCAACGTTCGTCACCGACCACCGCCAAGCGCTCGACGTGACCGAGCAGGTCGGGGGTCATCCCGAGCTCCCGCCACACCGCAGCGGGCTCGATGGCCTGCAGACGGTCGGCCATCACCAGCAAGCGGACGGTGTCGTGCGCTTCGATGGCCGCCGACAACTCCGCCTGGATGCCCTCGACATCCTCCGCCGTCAGTTCGACCTCGAGATCGTACGCGAGCACGTTGTCCGAGCTCTCCGACAACCTGCGGTACATGGCATCCCTCCCGGACCGGTCGGCCACGACCGTAGAGCCAACGAGCGCGGCCGGCGAACCACCGTGCTCCCAGCACGGGCGCTCACCGCGTCCCGAGCAGCTGCGGCCCCCTCGTCGCATCGAGGTGGACGCGGTTCAGGACGTCTTCGCGTCGTCCTCGACGTAGAGGTAGTACTCCGCGTCCTCCTCCTCCCAGTCCATCTCGACGACGTCCTTGGTGACCGCCGCCTTGCAGAACTGGAGGAAACCCGAGTACCCGAGATCCTTCTCGGAGAAGTCGGGCTGGCGTTTGCGGAGCTGGTCCTTGAGTCCAGACAGCGGTGGATCGCCACCGAGCTCGACCATCAGCTCCTTGACGGTGTCACGCAGCAGCTTGAACGCCGCGTCCTCGTCGCGCGGGGCGGAGGGGAAATCCACCTCCGGGTCTCCGGGCGCCGGGCCGTCGGTCAGGGTGATGACCCCGTTGTCGGCGAGGTGGCGCAGGAGCTCCCGGAACCCACGGAACCCGAAGTCGCCCTCGTTGAAGGTGGGGTCCTTGCGCAGGAGGGCGCGTTTGAGGTTGGACGCCTGCACCGCGCCCGCCGAGGACGACTGGATACCCGACAGGGTGCGGGTGATGTCGCGCTCGAGCTTGCGCAGCCCCTGCTTCTGCGAGGACGTGGCGGCACCGGCCGCTGCGGCCTCGCTGGCAGCGGGCACGGGCGTGGACTTGCCGGCCGCTGCCGGCTTGGCCTGCGGACCGGCCTTCTTCTTCGAACGGCCCTGCGACGGCCCACCGGCCTTGGACTCCCGGCGCGGGATCCCCTCGAGCCGGTCGTAGAAGATGAACTCGTCGCACGCGGGCGGCAGCATCGCCGAGGTGGAGCCCTTCAGGCCCACCCCGATGACCCGCTTGTTCAGCTCCCGCAGCTTGCTCACCAGCGGGGTGAAATCGGAGTCGCCGGAGACGATCACGAACGTCGACACGAAGTCCCGCGTCAACGCGAGTTCCATGGCGTCCACGGCCATCTGGATGTCCGCGGCGTTCTTGCGGACCGAATCCGAGCGCTGCGGGATCTCGATCAGTTCGACGTTGGCGTCGACCATGCCTCGCCGGTCGTCGCGGAACAGGTTCCAGTCCGCGTAGGCCCGCCGGGTGATCAACCGTCCCCGCTCCGCGAGCGCCTCGAGGAGGGGCTTGGGATCGAAGCGGTAGCCGATGTCACGTGCACCGATCGCCACGTTCTCGTGGTCGACGTACAGCGCGAGCCGCTCTTCCGATGCGTCAGTGGTAGCCATGGGTGCACCCTACTCGACAGGAGGGCTCGTCTCGGTCACCGGCGGTGTCCTTGGGACCCTCGGCCCGCGGGCCCCAGCTCCAGTGCAGACAGCACGGCCGAACGTGTCGCATCGTCGTCCCCGCTGTGGTGCACCCCCACCATCCCGAGCGCGGTGGCCGCCTCGACGTTGTGCTCCAGATCGTCCACGAACACGCACGCCTCCACCTCGACGCCGAGGCGCTCGGCCGCGAGCCGGTAGATCGCCGGATCGGGCTTGCGCAGACCGACGTGCCCCGACAGGACCAGGTCATCGAAGTGCTGCTCGAGCCGATCGAAGGGGTAGATGCCGTCCCCCCAGGAGTTCGAGAGCAGCCCGGTGCGCACACCGCGTCCACGCACCGTGGCCGCGAGCTCCCACAGCTCGCCCGCCGGCTGCACCGCCGCGAACATGCCAGCCAGCAACCCGGTCCCAGGGTCCAGTGGATGGCCGGCCTCCTCGAGCAGACCGCGCAGGGACGCGTCGAAGGCCTCCATCGTCATCTCCCCCCGTTCGAGCGCACCGATCATCCCCCCACCGGCGGTGCGTGACGCGGCGACCAGCAGCTCGAAGCTGCGGCCGTCCGGGATACCCAGGCGGCGCTCGAAGCGGGCGAAGGACGCGTGGACCGGACCGGTCAGCACCCCGCCGTAGTCGAGGAGCAGCGCGCGGCGGCCGAGCCCGATCCCGGCGCCCGACGGACTCATCGACCCAGGGCGGCGACGCCGTCCAGCGCACGTTCGCCGAGCAGCAGGACCAGATCGCCGAGCTGGTCGAAGCCGGCGGCCTCGTCGCCGTACGCGCCCGAGCGGTACCGACCGTGCACACCTTCGAGGATGCAGGCCAGCTTCCAGTACCCGAAGGCGACGTAGTAGCCCAGGTCGCTGACATCCCGCCCCGAACGCTCGGCGTAGCGCGCGACGAGCTCGGCACGGGAAGCGAAGCCCGGGGCCTTGGTCGGCGGGTCGGGCAGTGCCACCTCCTGCTCCCCGGGTTCGGACCAGTACACCAGCAACAACCCGAGATCGGCCAGCGGATCCCCGAGGGTGGTCAGCTCCCAGTCGAGGACCGCGCGCACGGCGCCGGTGTCGGGATCGAGGATGACGTTGTCGAGCCGGAAGTCGCCGTGGACGACGGTGGCCGGGCCCTGGTCGGGTACCTCGGCAGCCAGGCGACGATGGACCTCTTCGAGCACCGGCAGGTCACGGGTGCGACCGCGCTCCAGCTGGGTGCTCCAGCGTCTCAGCTGCCGCTCGAGGTACCCCTCGCGGCGAGCCAACCCACCCAGACCCACCCGGTCGATGTCGACCCCGTGGAGGCGCACCAGGGTGTCGACCATCGCGGCGCCGCTCGCCGCTCGCGCGGCAGCGCTCAGCGCGGTGGCGGCCGTGGCCGTGTCGCGCGCGACCACCCCGTCGACGTAGCGCATCGCGTAGAACGGCGCACCGGTGACGGTCTCGTCCTCCTCGAGGCCCAGACCGGCGGGCACGGGCACGTCGGTGTCCTCGAGCGCGGTGATGATGCGATGCTCGCGGGCGACATCGTGGGCGGATTGCAGGACGCCGTGCAGGGGCGGACGCCGGACGACGACACGCTGACCGTCCCCATCCTCGAGGATGTAGGTCAGGTTGGAGCGTCCACCGGCGACGACGGTGGCAGCCACCGGGTCCACGAGATCGATCCGTTGCCTGAGCCAGGCGGTGACCGCCGCGAGGTCGAGGCCGGGGGGATCCTCGTGTGCTGCCGCAGGCCGCTGGTCATCCACTGTGTCCCCCTGCTGGTGTCGGGAGCACGCAGCCTGGCAGACCAGGGTGTCCGGCGCCAAGCCGTCCGCTGCGTTCGCCCACGGCGCCGCGACAGGGGTAGCGTCGAGGTGTGACCACACCACCCTCCGGCTCTCCCCCACGCCCCGGCGGCAGCCGCGGGAGCCGTCGTCGGCACCGTGTGGCGGCCTGGGCGGCCGAGGACGCACCGGAACCATCGACCGCCGGTGCATCGCTGGCCCGGGCGTCACGCGCCGGCGCACGCAAGCTCACCGGCAGCGTGCGGTCGCTGTTCGACGCCGGCGGCCGCGGCTTCCGACACCTCGCGATCACACAGGCCTTCTCGGCCGCGACCGACACCCTGGTGGCCATCGGGTTGGCCGGCACCCTGTTCTTCTCCGTGCCGACCGCCGAGGCCCGGGGCAACGTGGCGCTGTACCTGCTCCTGACCGTGGCACCCTTCGCCATCATCGGGCCGCTCCTCGGCCGCGTGCTCGACCGGACACCCGTCGCCACGCGTGCCATGCTCGTGGCCGCCGCACTCGGCCGGGCGCTGTTCGCCGTGACGACGCTCGGGCAGCTCGACAGCCTGTGGCTGTTCCCGATGGCGTTCATGCTGTTGGTGCTGTCCCGGGTGCACGGCATCACGCGCAACGCGCTGCTCCCGCTGGCGCTGGACACCCCGCAGGCGTTGGTGGCCGCCAACGCCCGTCTGGCATGGATCGGTGTGCTGTCGGGCGGGCTCGCCGCAGCCGCTGGGATGGGAGCCCTGGCCGTGGTCGGCGCGAACGGCGCCATGGCGCTGGCCGCGCTGATGGCACTGGGCGCAGCCCTGTTCGGGCGACGTCTGCCCGATCCCGACGGCGCCGGGACACGGATGCCCGGCGAACCCTGGCGCGGGGTCCGGCTCCAGCTGCCCCGCGAGGTCCGCCTGGCGCAGCTCGCCACCGCGGGCGTCCGCGTGTTCAACGGCTTCCTGCTGCTGCTGCTGGCCTTCGAGCTGCAGCAGCAGGAGGCCGACCTCCTCGACTTCGGAGCGTTGCTCGCCGCCGCCGGGGCCGGCTTCGCCGTGGCATCGCGCCTGGTCCCGGTGCTGGCCCGGCGGGTGCGTGAGGAACCCATGGTGCTCGCCGCGCTGGCGATGACCGCGGCTGCCGCCTTCTCCGCGGGGCAGTGGTTCGGGCTCCTGGCCGCCGCGGCGCTGGCAGGGGCGGCCGGGGTCGCTTGGGGGGTGGCCAAGCTGGCGTTCGACGGGCTGTTGCAGGCCAGCGTGCCGGCCAGCCGACGCGGAGCCGCCTTCACCCGCTCGGAGACGCTGTTCTCCGTGGCCTGGGTGCTCGGGGCCATCATCCCGACCGCGATCCCGCTGCCGGCCTCCATCGGCCTGGCGCTGGCGGGGTTCGCCGCTCTGGCCGCGCAGGTCGTCTACGTCACGGTGCTGCTCGTCCCGACCGCCCCGCCACGACGACCCGACGATCCGGAGCCCGACGGCGAACCGGACGATGGCCCGCCGCACCCCAGCACCTGAGGCCCGCGGGGCAGCACGGCGGCGAGCTCTCGCCAGTCGTCAGCCCGCCGGTCAGAGCACGTCCCAGACGTTGCCCGACTCGAGGAGCTCGACGAGGTCACCCTCGCCGTAGCGCTCACGAGCAGCAGCGACCTGTTGCCGCAGTTCGTCGTCGTACACCGGGCGGTCGACGGAACGGAACACCCCGATGGGTGTGGGACCCGTCGGACTCGGCGCCAGCCGGGACAGGGCGAACGCGGTGGTCGGCTCGGGACGCGTCGGATCGTGGACCACCACGCGGTCACCGGCCTCCTCGGTGGGCACGATCCGCATGGAGCCGTCGGCCTCGGCGATCACCGCCTGCTCACCTTCGGGGCCGAAGGTGATCGGCTCCCCCGTCGTGAGGCGGATCTGGTTGTGCTCCTTCTGACCGGGTTCGCGCAACGCCGCGAAGGCACCGTCGTTGAAGATGTTGCAGTTCTGGTAGATCTCCACGAAGGAGGACCCGTGGTGCTGGTAGGCACCCCGCAGCACCTCGCTGAGGTGCTTGCGATCGGTGTCGATCGAACGGGCGACGTAGGTCGCCTCGGCGCCGAGCGCCAGCGACACCGGGTTGATGGGTCGGTCCAGGGAGCCCATCGGTGTGGACTTGTGCACCGAGCCCATCGGTGAGGTGGGTGAGTACTGCCCCTTCGTCAGCCCGTAGATCTCGTTGTTGAACAGCAGGATGTTGACGTTGACGTTGCGGCGCAGGATGTGCATCAGGTGGTTGCCCCCGATGGACAGCCCATCGCCGTCACCGGTCACGATCCAGATGTCGAGGTCGGGACGCGCGATCGCCAGCCCGGTGGCCAGGGTCGGCGCACGACCGTGGATCGAGTGGAAGCCGTAGGTGTCCATGTAGTACGGGAACCGCGAAGAGCACCCGATCCCGGAGATGAACACCGTCTTCTCCGGCCGCGCCTCCAGGTCGGCCAGCAGCGTCTGCACCGTGGCCAGGATGGCGTAGTCGCCGCAGCCCGGGCACCAACGCACCTCGCGATCGGAGGTGAAGTCCTTCTTGGTCAGCTTGGCGTCCTTGGTGGTCATGCCTGCTCTCCCCAGCCGAGGTGCTCGATCACCTCGGCGAGCTCGGTGGATCCGAACGGTTGGCCGGTGACCCGGTCGTAGGCCTTGACGTCGACCAGTGTCCTGGCCCGCAGCAGCATCGCGAGCTGCCCCATGTTGTTCTCCGGGCACACCACGACACGGTAGGAGCGCAACACCTCGGCGAGGTCCGGGTGCAGCGGCGAGAGATGCTGGAGGTGCACCTGGGCCACCTTCCGGCCGCGCGTGCGCAGATCATGGCAGGCCGCCTGCAGTGGCCCCTTGGTCGAGCCCCAACCGACCACGAGCACGTCGGCCTCACCGCTGGGGTCCACCACCTCCAACGGGGGCAGCTGGGCCCCGATGCGTTCCAACCGCGCGTAGCGCGTCTCTGTCTGGGCGTGATGGTTCGCGGGGTCGTAGCTGATGTGCCCGCTCTCGGCCTCCTTCTCGATCCCGCCGAGACGGTGCTCGAGGCCAGGGGTCCCTGGCAACGCCCACGGTCGGGCCAGCGTCTGCTCATCGCGCAGGTAGGGGGCGAAGCCGCCCTCCGGGGTGTTGGGCTCGGTCGTGAAGGAGAAGTCCTCGCTCAGGGCCGGTAGGTCATCGATCGCCGGCAGCTTCCACGGCTCGGCGGAGTTGGCGAGGTAACCGTCGGAGAGGAGCACGACCGGCGTGCGGTAGGTCAGCGCGATACGCGCCGCCTCGATCGCCGCGTCGAAGCAGTCGGCCGGCGAGGACGCGGCGACCACCGGCAACGGGGCCTCACCGTTGCGTCCGAACAGGGCCTGGAAGAGGTCCGACTGCTCGGTCTTGGTGGGCAGGCCCGTGGAGGGACCTCCCCGCTGGACGTTGATCACGACCAGCGGCAGTTCGGTGATCACCGCCAGGCCCATCGCCTCGGTCTTCAGCGCGATGCCCGGACCGGAGGACGCGGTCACCGCCAGGTTGCCGCCGAACGCTGCGCCGATCACCGAACCGATGGCCGCGATCTCGTCCTCGGCCTGGTAGGTCGACACGCCGAAGTGCTTGAGCTTGGCGAGCTCGTGCAGGATGTCCGACGCGGGCGTGATCGGGTACGACCCGTAGAACAGCGGCAACCCACTGCGTGCGCTGGCCGCGACCAGCCCATAGGCCATCGCCTGGTTGCCCGTGATGTTGCGGTAGCGGCCGGGAGACAGCTTGGCCGGCTTGACCTCGTAGGTGAAGGCGAAGGCCTCGGTGGTGTCGCCGTAGTTCCAGCCGGCCCGCAGCGCGGTGACGTTCGCGTCCGCGATCTCCGGCTTGGCGGAGAACTTGGTCTCCAGCCAGTCCTCGGTCTCCGTGATCGGCCGGGAGTACATCCACGACACCAGCCCGAGCGCCAGCATGTTCTTGCAGCGCTCGGCCTCCTTCTTGTTGAGCTGCCCCTCCTCGATGTGACGCTCCAGAGCGCGCAGCGTCAGGTCGGTGATGGGGACCTCGTGGAGCTGGTAGTCCGTCATCGTCTCGTCGTGCAGGGGCGACTCGTCGTACCCCGCCTTCTGCAGGTTGCGCTCGGTGAACGCATCGGTGTTGACGATGACGATCCCACCGGGCTTCAGAGCGCTGAGATGCTTCTGCAGAGCGGCCGGGTTCATCGCGACGAGGACGTCGGGCGAGTCACCCGGGGTGTGGATGTCCTGGTCGGAGAAGTGGAGCTGGAAGGAGCTCACCCCCGCCAGCGTGCCGGCAGGTGCCCGGATCTCCGCCGGGAAGTCCGGCAGGGTCGCCAGATCGTTGCCCGCCAGGGCGGTCTGGGTGGTGAACCGGTCACCGGTCAGCTGCATCCCGTCACCGGAGTCCCCGGCGAACCGGACCACCGCGCTGGACAGCTGGATCCGCTCTCGCTCCGTGGTGCTGATGTCGCTCATCGCCCTACCTGCCGGTCACGCACGACCATCGACTGTTACCGCGTGGAGGCCCACGCGGGCCCTCGTGCCCGACCGCGTCCCACCCTTTGGAGGAGGAACGAACGGGGAGCTCGGGCACCACCCACGAACCTACCGTGCACCGCGGAGGGTGTGGTACTCCAAGCGTCAGCCGCAGACGCCGCGTAGCAGCGAGTAGGGGTTGACCGCGCCTCCACCGCCGGGGTGCCACTCGAAGTGGATGTGCTCGGCGCCGGCCACGGCGTTGCCGGTCGACCCGTTGGTCCCGACCTGCTGCCCCGCGCTCACCCGGGCCCCGTTCGACACGGTGTGGCTGTCGAGGTGCAGGTACCAGAAGTGGTCACCGTTGTCGGCCCGCAGGATCGCCCAGAGACCGGCGCTGGGACCCGGACTCTGGATGCTCCAGACGCCGCTGGTGATGGCGCGGACCGGGATCCCCAGCGGCCCCATGATGTCGGTCCCGCGGTGCGAACGACCACCCGAGCGCGCGTACCCCCACGAGTCGATGAAAGACCGGGGCTGATCGAGCGGGCAGGCCATCCCGCCCGAGCTCGGCGCCGGTGCTGCGCTGCTGCTCGACGACGACGAGGACGACGACGAGGACGACGACGAGGACGACGACGCGGGAGTCGCCGCCGCCCGCTCGCGGGCCCGGCGTTCCGCGGCCAGCCGCTCTTGGCGCTCCCGCTCCGCACGCTCACGCTCCCGGCGCTCGCGTTCCAGACGATCCTTCTCGGCCTGCTCCTCGGCCTGCAGGTCCCCGACGAGTTCGCCGAGGTCCGCGAAGCTGCGCTCGAGGTCGGCGGTCACCTCCTGCTGCTCCGCCCGGGCGCCGTCGAGCTCCTCGCGCTGCGCCTCGAGACGGGTCTCCGCGGCGTGCAACCGCGTCCGCGCGGCCGCGAGATCCTCGGTCCGCGCCCGGTCCGAGACCACGGCGCGTTGCACGGTCTCGGCACGCGCGAGCGCCGCGTTGGGATCCTCGCTGGCCAGGAACACCGACAAGGGGTCGAGGTTGGAGCCGTGCTTGAACACCGCACGCAGCCGGTCGGTCACCAGCTCGTCGAGTTCCCCCAACTGCGCGCGCAGGCCGACGATCTCGAGCTCGAGCTCCTCCCCCTCGCTCTCCAGCTCCGCGATACGGGCGACCAGCTGCTCGTACGCCCGGTTCGCCGCCGCGATCTCCTCTTCGATCACCTCGCGGTCGTCCTGGGCCTCGGCCAGGTCGCGCTGGATCTCCGCCAGGTCGCGTGCTTGGGCGACGCCCGTGAGCTCGACCAGCAGCAGGGCCGACAGCAGTGATGTCAGGACCCAGGCCACGGGCTGACGGGGGTGGTGTCGACGCACGGGGCACTCGCAGGGGTGGGAGGGACGGGGTGCGGGGTGAGCGGCCGCGGAGGATAGCTGCTGACGTCGCGGGCCCCGGGCCGAACGGACGCGGGACGCTCAGTCCGCCTTCGCGCCGGCGGTGCCGGCCGAGGCCACACGGTCCATCTCGGTCTTGGGACCGATGCGCCAGAAGGCGTCGGCGGTGTGGTGCCAGTCCAACAGCAGGTCGTGGGCACGCTGGGAACCGGTGACCGTGGCATGCTCCTCGACCAGGGCACGGACCCGGGCGAGCTGGCCACCGTCGGGGCGACGTGCCTCGACCAGCTGCCGGTTGACCCGGGCCAGGACCTCGCCACGCGGATCGTGCACGAAGCACTCGCCGCCGCTCATCCCGGCCCCGATGTTGTGGCCGGTGGGACCGAGCACGACCACGGTGCCGCCGGTCATGTACTCGCAGGCGTGGTCACCGGTGCCCTCGACGACGGCGGCGGCGCCGGAGTTGCGGACCGCGAACCGTTCGCCGGCACGCCCGGCGACGAACAGCTGCCCGCCGGTCGCCCCGTAGAGCACCGTGTTGCCGACCAGGACCGGATCCCCCGCGTCGTCCTCGGGAGCACGGATCACGATGCGACCCCCGCCCAGACCCTTGCCCACGTAGTCATTGGCCTCGCCGTCCAGCACGAGCTCCACCCCGCGGCTGGCGAAGGCCCCGAAGGACTGCCCGGCGGCGCCGGAGAAGCGCAACCGCGCCAGCCCCGGCGGGTCCTCCTCGCCGAACTCCAGACCCACCGCACCGCCGATGCGGGCACCGACCGTGCGGTCCGCGTTGGTGATCGGGTAGGTGAACTCCGTGATGCCGCCGAGGAAGATCGTCTCGAGCGCATCCTCGAAGACGCGGTCCCCCAGCGCGGAGCGCGGATCCTGGATCGCGACCCGGCCGGTGTAGCGCCGCTCCCCCACGCCGGGATCGTGCAGGAGCGGGGACACGTCGATGCGCTCGGCCTTCCCGGTCATCCCCTCGCGCCGGGTGAGCAGCTCCACCCGACCGATCGCCTCATCGAGGGTGCGCAGCCCCAGATCGGCCAGCAGGTGGCGGACCTCCTCGGCGACCATGGTCAGGTAGGCGGCGACCATCTCCGGGGTGCCCGCGAACTTCTCGCGCAGATCGAGCCGCTGGGTCGCGATCCCGACCGGACAGGTGTCGCGGTGGCAGGCCCGGGCCATGATGCACCCTTCCGCGAACAGCGCGGCGGTGCCGAAGGAGTACTCATCCGCCCCCAGCAGGGCAGCCAGCAGCACGTCGTGCCCGGTCTTGAAACCACCGTCGACCCGCAGCTTGACCCGTCCACGCAGCCCGTTGTGCCGCAGGGTCTGCTGGACCTCGGCCAGGCCGAGCTCCCAGGGCAGGCCCGCGTGCTGGATCGACGACAGCGGGGACGCTCCGGTCCCACCGTCGTTGCCCGAGATGTGGATCGAGTCCGCCAGTGCCTTGACCACCCCGGCCGCGATCGTGCCGATCCCGGCTTCAGCGACCAGCTTCACGTCGACCAGCGCCTCGGGGTTGACCTGCTTGAGGTCGAAGATCAGCTGGGCGAGGTCCTCGATCGAGTAGATGTCGTGGTGCGGGGGTGGGCTGATCAACGTGACCCCTGCGGTGGTGTGCCGCAGTCGCGCGATCTCGTCGGTGACCTTGTGTCCCGGGATCTGCCCGCCTTCGCCTGGCTTGGAGCCCTGCGCGATCTTGATCTGCAGGAGGTGGGCGTTCGCGAGGTACTCCGGGGTGACCCCGAAGCGTCCCGAGGCGACCTGCTTCATCCGACAGTCGAGGTCGAGGTCGCTCCAGCGCGTGCGGAACCGCGCGGGATCCTCCCCGCCCTCGCCGGAGTTGGCCTTGCCGCCGATCATGTTCAGCGCCGCCGCCAGGGTCTCGTGGGCCTCCGCCGAGAGGGCGCCGTGGGACATCGCTCCGGTGGAGAAGCGGCGCGTGATGGCCGCGACGGGCTCGACCTCCTCCAGCGCGATCGCCGTCGTCGGGTGCAGCGGCGCGAGGAAGTCGCGGGGGTAGGCCGCCGGTCGCGCCCGGACGGCGGCACTGAAGCGCTCGTACAGCTCCGTGCGCCCCTCGGCCGCCGCGGTGCGCAGCAGCCCCGCGGTCGTCCCGTCCACCTCGTTGCCGACGCCGACGCCGTCGAGACGGAAGGGGGCGGTCGCGGGCGAGCGGCCGAGACCGAGGACGTCGTGCAGCGCGTCCACGACCGGCTTGGACATGTCGTGGAACTCACCGCCCTTGCGCCACTTGATGATCCCGGGGCTGGCCAGGGCCGGCAGCTCCACCTCGCCGTCGGGGCCGGCTGCCGGGAACGCCTCGGCGTGCTGGGCGAGCACCTCGCCGGCCAGATCCGTCAGGTGCAGCCCCCCCAACGTCGAGACGGTGCCGGCGAAGCAGGTCTCGATCACGTCGTTGCCGAGCCCGAGGCACTCGAAGATCTGGGCGCTGCGGTAGCTGTCGAGGACGCTGATGCCCATCTTCGACATGATCTTGAGCACCCCGTCCTCGAGCGCGTTGCGGTAGCGCTCCTGGGCGACCGACGCACTCGGGTTGTCCCCACCGATGCGGCCCTCGTCGGCGAGGTCGGCGATGGTCTGCAGGACCAGCCGGGGCACGATCGCATCGGCGCCGTAGCCGAGCAGCGTCGCCGCGTCGTGGGTCTCACGGGCTTCGTCGGTCTCGGCGATCAGGGAGGTCGCGGTGCGCAGGTTCTCGGCCAGCAACCGCTGGTGGACCGCCCCGATGGCGAGCAGGATCGGGACCCGGACCCGGTCGGCGTCGACGCCGACATCGGAGACCACCACGACCCCCGCGCCGGCGCGGACGTGCTCCACGGCCTCCTCCCCGAGCCGCCGCAACGCCGTCTCGAGCCCGTCTGAGCCCTCCACCACCGGGAAGGTCGCGTCGACGGCCTGGACCGCGAAGGGCAGGTCCGGGGACATGAACAGGCGCTGGAGTCCCTCCGGGTAGAGGAAGAACGACCCGAGCTCGACGAGATCCGCTGCGGCGCTCACCTCGGTGAGCACCGAGGCCCGCGGACCCAGCAGCGTCCTCAGGCTCATCACCTCGGATTCGCGGTAGTGGTCGATCGGCGGGTTGGTCACCTGCGCGAAGCGTTGCTTGAAGAAGTGGGACACCGGCCGGCGGACGTGGCTGAGGGCCTCGATCGGGGTGTCGTCCCCCATCGAGGAGGTCGTCTCCTTGCCCTGCGTCGCCATCGGACGCAGGATCGAGATGATCTCCTCCTTGGTGATGCCGTAGGCCAGTTGCCGTTGGACGAGGTCGACGGGCACCCCCTCGATCGGACGTCCGGCGTTGACCGGGATCAACCGTTCGGCCAACCAGTCCCCGTAGGGAGCCTGCGCCCCGAGGCGCAGCTTGATCTCCCGGTCCTCCTGCAGCCCGCCCTCGGTCGGGTCGACACACAGCATCTGTCCGGGACCCAGGCGTTCCCGGCGCACCGTGCCGCGGTGCTCGGGATGGTCGGTGGGCAGCGAGGTGGAGACCGCACCGACCTCCGAGGAGGCCACCACGGTGCCGTCCTCGCAGACGTGGTAGCGCAACGGCCGCAACCCGTTGCGGTCGAGACCCGCTCCGACCCGGATCCCATCGGTGAAGATCAGCCCGGCGGGTCCGTCCCAGGGCTCGATCAGGCCGGAGTGGTAGCGGTAGAAGTCGTGGACCGACGGCTCGAGATCGCGGGCGCCTTCCCAGACCTGGGGCACCAGCATGGCCTGGGCGTGGCGGACATCCCGGCCGCCGAGCACGAGCAGCTCGAACGCGGCGTCCAGCTTGGCGGAATCGGACTGCTCGTCGTCGATCACCGGTGCCAGCAGCTCCGGCGTCGCCCAGTCGACGCCGTCCACCGACATGGCACCGGGGACGAACTGCCCCTCGCGCGCCCGCATCAGGTTGAGGTTGCCCTCGATGGTGTTGATCTCGCCGTTGTGGCACAGGTTGCGGAAGGGTTGCGCACGCTCCCAGGAGGGCGCGGTGTTGGTGGAGAACCGTGAGTGGTAGACGGCCAACGCGGACACGAACCGGGGGTCGCGCAGGTCGGGGTAGAAGGCGTCGAGCTGGTCCGCGTCGGCCATGGCCTTGTAGGTCACCGTCAGGAAGGAGCAGCTGGCGGCGTAGAAGCGCACGCCGGCGCCCTCGGCGCTCTTGCGGGCGCGCCGGCGGATCCGGTAGGCGAGCCGTTCGGCCTCGCGGTCGTCGACCCCGGCGGGGCGTACCAGCACGGCCTGCTCCAGTGCCGGCTGAGCGGCCAGGGCGATCTCCCCGATGGCCTGTGGCTGGGTGGGCACCGTCCGGAAGCCGACGAGTTGCACCTCCTCGGCGTCGCAGGCCGCAGCGAAGGCGTCCCGGGCGGCCGCGCGGGCCGCACGCTCGGCGTCGGCCTCGCCAGCCTGGAGGAACAGCATCGCCAGTCCGGTACGCGCGGGGTCGACCGGCTCGCCGCCGAGCTCGAGCGCCCAGGCCGCGGCGAGCTCCCGGGGGATCTGGGTCAGCAGCCCGGCGCCATCCCCCGACCGCGCGTCGGCCGCCACCGCGCCGCGGTGCTTGACCCCGCACAGCCCCTCGAGCGCCATGGCCACGATGCTGCGACGCGGCTGCCCGTCGACGTGTGCCACGAACCCGATGCCGCACGCGTCCCGCTGAGCAGCGAGATCGAAACCGCGCAACGGCGAGGTGGACGTGGGCGGGGTGCGGTCGAGCTCGGCCAACTGGGGACCTCCGGGGTCTCCAAGTCATCCCGCTGTCAGCGGCGATGACCGGGGCGGTCGGGACGGCCGGCTGCGCGAGGCCGGCGGGAGCGCTCGGGGGCCGCAAACGCAGGAACGGCGCCCGCGGGATCCTCTGGATCGCGAGCGCCGTTGCTCATCGACACCGTACCGTCCGCCTCGCGACGCTGTCCATCCCGGTAGCGGGCGTAGGCTCCGGCTGACGACCGCTACCCGCACCGCTGCCCCGGAGGTGCCGCGTGCCCGTGAACCTCGAGCGCCACGACGACGGCGTCGCCGTCCTCACGTTGGACGACCCCGACCGCCGCAACGCCATGACGGCCGCGATGGGCGACGAGCTGGCCCGACGCTGCGACGAACTCACCGCCGATGATGGCCTGCGGGTGGTCGTCCTGACCGGCACGCCACCGGCCTTCTCCGCCGGCGGCGACCTCGACATGCTCGAGGACCTGGCCCGCCGGGCCCGCGAGGAGCACTTCGACGCCGGACCCGTCATGCGGGCCTTCTACACCCGCTTCCTGCGGGTGGGCGAGTTGCCGGTCCCGGTGATCGCCGCGGTGAACGGGCACGCCGTCGGCGCCGGGTTGTGCGTGGCCCTGGCCGCCGATCTGCGGATCGTGTCCACCTCCGCGAAGCTCGGCCTGAACTTCGCACGCCTCGGTCTCCACCCGGGCATGGGCGGTTCCTGGTTCCTGCCCCGGCTCCTCGGCCCGGAGCGTGCAGCCGCCTGGCTCTACACCGGCGCGCTGTACGACGGCGCGACCGCCACCGCGCAGGGACTCGCGCTCGAGGCCGTGGAGTCCGACGCGGCGCTGCCGCGCGCGCTCGAGCTCGCGGCCGAGATCGCGGCCTCCTCGCCCGTGGTCGTGCGGCAACTGAAGCGCACCCTGACGGCCACCCCGCAGCTGGACCTGGCCACGGCCCTGGCCGGTGAGGCCGCTGCCCAGGCCGTCAGCTACGCCAGCGCCGATCTCGCCGAGGGGCTGGCGGCCGCGCGTGCCAAGCGGCCGGCACGCTTCCCCGGCCACTGACCGGGTCTCAGCCGACCGGCGCCAGCTCCCGGGCGAGCAGCCCGCGGGCGATCACCTTCAGGGCCAGCACCTCATCGGTCCCCTCGAAGATCGACAGGACCCGCGCGTCCACGAACAGGCGACTGACCTCGTACTCCTCGGCGTAGCCGTAGCCGCCGTGGAGCTGCTGCGCCTCCCGGGTGACCCACTCCGCCGCCCGACAGGCGAACTGTTTGACCTGACTGGCGGTGAGCGCCGCCTGCTGCTCGCCCCGGGCCAGCTCGCGGGCCACCTGGACCGACAGCGCCCGACAGGCGGCCAACGTCGCCGCCATCCGTGCGATGCGCACCCGGGTGAGCTGGAAGGCCGCGATCGGCTGGTCGAACACCCGACGCTCGCTGGTGTAGGTGACCGCCCGCTCCAGTGCCGCCTGCATCACACCCTGGGCCCGGGCGGCGGTCTGCAACCGCGCGTTGGCGAAGGCCTGCATCTGCAGGTAGAAGCCGCGGCCGAGGCCGTCCTGCTCACCGATCAACGCCTCGGCCGGGACCCGCCACCCCTCGAACGACACCTCGAAGGAGTGCATACCGCGGTAACCGAGCGTCGGGATGGCCCGCGCATCCATCCGCCCACCGCCGACGCCACCGACAGTGCCCTCCGGGTCCTGCTCGAAGGTGAAGTGGTGGCCACTGGCCGCCGGCTTCTCCACGACGAACAGGCTCAGGCCCTTGTGGCCGAGCGAGCGATCGGGGTCGGTGCGGGCCAGCACCAGCAGGTACTCCGCCCGCCCGGCGAAGGTGCACCAGGTCTTGACGCCGTCGAGCACCCAGTGGTCCCCATCGCGGCGGGCCGTGGTCTTCACCCCGGCGACGTCGGACCCGAAGTCCGGCTCGGTCACCGCGACAGCGCACATCCGCTCACCAGCGGCGATGGCCGGCAGCCAGGTGGCCTTCTGCGCGTCGGTCCCACCCTTGAGGATCGCCGTGCCGATGATCTCCGGACGGGTGATGAGCGAGCCGGCGACGCCCAGCGACCCCCGGGACAGCTCCTCGGTGACGAGCACCATGTTCAGCAGCTCGTCCTCGCCACCGGTGGCGAAGCCGCCGTGCTCCTCGGGGATGGACAGCGCGAAGCAGCCGAGCTCCGCGAGACCGGAGATGATGTCCTCGGGGATGTCCTCGTCGGCGCGGTGGACGTGCTCGGCGACGGGCATCACCTTGTCCTCGGCGTAGCGCCGGAAGGTCGAACGGACCATCTCGAGGTCCTCATCGAGGTGACGCGGCCCTGCCTCGCCCGTGGCCAGGACCCGATCACCGACCTCACCGAGCAGGGTCGTGTCCCGACCGGCGGCCAGCGCGTCTGCGACCGCTGCCAGTGGGTCGCGCTCCAGGCCGAAGTCGGCCTCCCGACCGGCGATGCGGGCCAGGAGGTCGGCCGCGACGTCAGCCGCGGCGACCAGCGCCAGCTGTGACTGCAGCTCGTCCGGGTCGCCGAGTTGGCTCAGGGCTCGCGCCGCGACCAGGGCCGAGGACAACGACGCGAGGTCGTAGGCGGCCGCCTGGTGGTCGTCGAGCCGTCCTCCGTCGATCCGGCCGTCGACGGTGCAGGCGGCGGCGAGGTGCCGGCTGGCCGTCTCCAGGGCATCGGTCACCGCACCGATCAGGGCGTGGGCGTGGGTGAGTGCAGTCACGGGCGACCCCTTCTCCCGGCGGCCGAGCTCGGGATGAGCGCGGTGGCACGGGGACGGGGCACAGCCTGCCAGGCCCGGGGGAAGGCCGCCAAGCCGACGCGCGCAGGCGCGCTCGCGCCCTGTCCTTCAGGCGC
>JAWLDJ010000007.1:44375-57017 GCA_041686695.1 Nitriliruptoraceae bacterium | reverse complement strand
GTTGAGGGTCCGACCGCGCATGTAGGCCAGGGGCGCGATCTCGATCGTGCCCCGATCGACGTGGTTGACGAGCTCCTCCGCCTCCATCATGTCGTGCAGGGCGTCCCACAACGGCTTGAGGTAGGGATCGATCTTCTCGTGCAGCGTGCCCGGGAGGAACCCGAGCCGCTCGCCCGCCTCGACGGCCGGCCGGGTCAGGATCAGCCGGTTGACCTGCTTGGCGCGCAGCGCCTGGACGGCCGCACCCATGGCCAGGTAGGTCTTGCCCGTCCCGGCCGGCCCGATGCCGAAGGTCACGGTGTTGGACCGGATCGCGTCGAGGTAGCGCTTCTGGCCGAGCGTCTTGGCCCGGATCGTGCGGCCCCGGTGGGTGATCAGGGTCTCGGAGAGCACCTCGGAAGGACGCTCGGACGCGTCATCGCGGATCATCCGCACGGTCTGGCGTACCACCCCCCGGTCGATGGCCTGGCCGCGGTCGAGCAGCAGGACCAGCTCCTCGAACAGCCGCGCCACACGCGCGGTCTCCTCGGGATCCTCGGACCGGATCGAGATCTCGTTGCCGCGCACGTGGATCACCGCGTGGAAGGCGTCCTCGATCGTGCGCAGCAGCTCGTCGCGGGTCCCGAGCAGGGACACCATGGCGTGCTCACCGGGTACGAGGACCTTGACGGCCGTGACCTGCTCGTCCTCGGCGGTGATCGCGTGGGCGGGGGTCGACGCATCGGGTGGAGAGGGACTGGCTGAGGTGCTCGCCACGGGTGGGGGTGACTCCTCGACGGGGGACGGCGGTGCGGATCGCGTCCGCTCACGATCGGCGGGAACCGGGACCGGGACCACCGATGCGTGCGCTGCAGCGGTGCAGGGTAGCCCCAGGCGGCCGCGCGCGACCGAGTCCCTTCAGCGCACGACGCCTGCGGCGGTCAGCCGGCGGCGCAGCTCCTCCGGCGAGGCATCGAGGACCGCAGCCAGGAGCTCGAGGTCGGCATTGCGCACCGTCAGGACACGCCCGTTGTAGTCCCCGCGGCGAGCCTGGATCGCGGAGGCGTACCGCTGGACCGCGGGCTCCACCTCACGTTCCCGCTCCAGGGCCACCAGGTCGATGACCAACTCGGGCCCCTGGTCGCTGGACCCGGCCACGGTGCGGTCCTCGGCCGGGAGCAGCTCCGAGACCGGCACGCGGAAGAAGGCCGCCAGCCGCTGCAACCGGGTGATGGACACCGCCCGCTCACCCCGCTCGTAAGCGCCCACGACCGATGCCTTCAGGTCACCCTCGCTGCGCGCCTCGACCTCGTGCAGCGACAGCCCCTGCTGTTGCCGCACACGACGAAGACGATCGCCGAGCTGCCTGGCGTACCGGCTGTCGTCCGCGGACATCGCACCCTCGAGTCGGGGACAGAGCACCTGGCTGGCACCCCGCTGCCTCCACTGGCGCGCCACGATACCCGGAGGATCCGCGAGCCAGAAGCATCCTGACCCAGTGCACCCGTCCATACCCGGCGGGTCACGTCCCCCAGCGGCCGGTGGCGGCCGCCAGCACCGCCAGACCGGCAGCACCCGCGTGTTCGGCCCGCAGGACCGACGGCCCGAGGCCGACCGCCAGGGCGCCACGGGCGACCGCGTCCGCGACCTCGGCGTCGGTGAAGCCCCCCTCGGGTCCGACCGCCAGGACCAGGCGTGCCGCCGGTTGCCAGACCGAGGCCACCGAGGGCAGTGCCGGCGCGTCCGGATGAGCGAGCAGCAGCAGCTCGTCGTCCCGTCCGAGACGGTCGAGTCCGATCGGGCCCGAGACGGCCGGGCGCCGGGGTCGCCGGGCCTGTTCGCAGGCCGCGCGCACGACGGCGTTCCAGCGCTCGCGCGCACGGGCCGCCCGGCGCTCGTCGAGCCGGGCGACCGCGCGTGTCGTGTCGATGACCCGCAGCTCGTCGACGCCGAGTTCGCAGGCGTGGCGCACGATCTCGTCGAGCTTGCGTCCCTTCGGCAGAGCCTGGGCCAGCACCAGCCACGGGCGTGGCTCGGGCCGGACCACGGGGTTGCGCACCAGCTCGACCTCTCCGTCCGCCAGGGTGGCCGATGCGCTGGTGCCCTGCCCGTCGGCGATCTCGACGGCGGCACCCGGACCGAGTCGCAGCACGGTGCCGAGGTGGTGACGATCGTCGCGGTTCAGGGGCAGCCGATCGCCGATCCGGGCGCCCGACAGCGCCACGTCGAGGTGGAGATACGGCGTGAGGCTCACCGCCGCACCAGGTCCTCGCTCACCGCTGGAGCGCATCACGCAGGCGCGAGAAGCGTCCCCCCGAGCGCTGCGACAGCTCCTCCCCACGGGCGGCGGCGAGCTGCTCGAGCAGACCACGCTGCTCGGCATCCAGACCCGTCGGCACCTCGACGCGCACGACCAGGTGCAGGTCCCCGCGACGGCCACCGCCACGCACCGGCAGGCCGGCGCGGCGCACGGTCAGCACGTCGCCCGGCTGCGTTCCGGCGGGGACGGGGATCTCGACCTCCTCGCCATCGACGGTGGGCGCGGTCAAGCTGCCACCGAGCGCTGCCTGGGTCACCGGCACGCTGACCTCGGCGGCCAGGTCGCGGCCGTCGCGCTCGAACAGTTCGTGGGCGGCCACCCGGACCTGCACGTACAGATCACCGGCGGTGGCCCCGTTGCGGCCGGCCTCGCCTTCACCGCGGACCGGGATGCGGTCACCATCCTCCAGGCCGGCGGGCACGTCGACGCGCAGCGTGCGCTTGGTCGGGCGCCGCCCCTCCCCCGAGCAGTCCGGACACGGATCGCTCACGGTGCGCCCGGTTCCCTGGCACGCCGAGCAGGGGGCGGCGGTCGCCAGCTGCCCGAAGGCGGTCCGGACCACGCGCTGGACCTGGCCAGCCCCGCCGCAGGTCCGACAGCTGGTCGGCCCGGCCCCTGCCGCCGACCCGCTGCCATCACAGGTGTCGCAGGCCCGGGGGACGTCCACCTCGATGTCCCGGCTGACCCCGGTGACGACCTCTTCGAGGGTGAGCTCGACCACGACCAGGACGTCCCGGCCGGGCTGGTCCCGACGGGCGCGACGCCCACCGCGCGCCCCGCCGAAGCCGGACGCCTGGCCGAAGAACGCGTCGATCACGTCGTCGATGCCACCGAAGCCGGCGCCGCCGAAGCCGAAGGGGTCACCGCTCGAGCGGCCGTTCGTCGTCCCGTCGTCGCCGAAGCGGTCGTAGCGGGCACGCTTGGTGGGATCGGAGAGCACCTGGTACGCGTGGGTGATGGCCTTGAACGACTCCTCGTCGCCGCCGGCGTCGGGGTGGTGCTCGCGGGCCTTGCGCCGGTAGGCGCGCTTGACATCGTCCTCACCGGCGTCGCGGGGGATATCCAGCAGCTCGTAGAGGTCGGACACGGTTCCTCGCAGGGGTGATGGCGTCGGACGTTCGGGGCGGTGGTCGAGATGGGTCGGTGACCACGGGGATGGGCGGTCAGCCCGACAGGTCGGTGAGGGTCACCTGCAGCTGGTCAGCGACGGCGCGTACGGTGGCCAGCACGGTGGCGTAGTCCATCCGCGTCGGGCCGAGGACCCCCAACGAACCGGCGGTGACC
Source organism: Nitriliruptoraceae bacterium (assembly GCA_041686695.1). GTDB lineage: Bacteria > Actinomycetota > Nitriliruptoria > Nitriliruptorales > Nitriliruptoraceae > T1Sed10-7. The sequence continues at coordinate 53,434 of JAWLDJ010000007.1, read as the reverse complement.
AGCTGGTAGCGCTGGGCGACCAGGGAGGCGGCGCGCAGGTCCTCCACCTGGTTCTCGCCGCCGATCCGCACCGTCGGGCGGTCGTCGTTGGTGGCTTCGGCCAGGAGACGGGCCAGGGTGGCACGTTCCTCGATCAGCTGCAGGACACGGGACAGGTGCTCACGCTCGAAGGCCTCGTCGCCCGCCAGGGAGGCCTGGCCGCCGACGAACACGTGGTGGACGGTGTCATCGGCGAGCTCCCGCGCGGTGGCCTCGGCGAGGGCTCTGAGGAGCTCCCGCAGGTCGGAGGGGGCGTCCTCGACGAGGTGGAGCAACGTCGCGTGCACCTCGCCCAGCCGCCGCCCCCGGACCTGCTCGGCGAGCACGGTGCGGACACGGTCGAGGTCCTGATCGGTGGTCTCGGCCGGCAGCTCCACCGACCGCTTCTCCACGCGGCCGGTGTCGGCGACCAGCAGCAGCAGTGCGGAGCCCGGGCTGAGTCCGACCAGCTCGCACAGCTTCAACCGGGAGGCGTCCACCGCCGGGGCGATCACCAGCGAGACCAGGCGGGTCAGCTGGCTGAGCACCGACGAGGTCCGTGCGAGCAGGTCCTCGACGTCGGAGGCCGGGCCGAGCAGTTCCTGGACGAGCTCACGTCGAGCACCGTCCAGCGCGGGATCGGCACTGAGGTCGTCCACGAACCGCCGGTACCCCATGTCGGTGGGGATCCGTCCGGCGGAGGTGTGTGGCTGGGCGATGTAGCCCAGCGACTCCAGCGCCGACATCTCGTTGCGGACGGTGGCAGCGGAGACGTCGAGGCCTGCCACCTCGACGACCCGCTTGGAGCCGACGGGCTCGCCCCGGGCGACGTACTCGCTGACGATGGCACGCAGGATCGTGCGCTTGCGCTCGTCGAGCTCGACCGGGTCGTCCAGGGTGCTGTCCGCATCGGCGGCGACCTCGAGCGCGGCAGCCTGGGCCGCTTCCGCCGGGACGGCGACCTCGAGGTGGACGGCCTCGGCGCTGTCCGCCGCGATCCGAGCGGCGGTGCGCGCGGTCGATCCGGATGTGCTGGTCATCGTGCACCTCCTCCCGTCGTCGGTGCCCGTGCTGCGTACCCGCAGAGGGTACCGCCCTGGCACTCGACGGCCATGGGTGCCAGACCCGGCGATGTGTGGACCGCTGGGTGGATCGGAGCTCCGCGTGACGGCTCGCTGCGCCGCGGCCGCCGACGCAGCGGCCGCCACAGCGCCGGGCACGCCATTAGGGTGGGGGGTGACGCCGCGGTCCGCAGCCATGAGACCGCCCAGCCGCGAGGAGCGAGATCGTGTCCACCACCCCGCCCACCGGCGGGTCCAAGAGCGCCGCTGCGAGCGACGAGCGCGCCACCTCCGAGGTGCTCGCGTCGTTGATCGCGAACGGTCAGGGCCTGCTCAAGACCGAGCTCGAGCTCGCCAAGCTCGAGGTCCAGCGCATCGCGACGGAGAAGGCCATCGCCGTCGGGCTCGTCGTGGCTGGCGCCATCATGGGACTGTTCATCCTGGCCTTCGTCGGGGTGACCGGCGCCTACGCCCTGATGCTGGTCGTGGAGCCCTGGTTGGCCTGGCTGATCATCACCGCGATCTACACCCTGATCGCGGTCATCCTCGTCCTGGTCGCCGTGCGCTACTTCAAGCGCGCGTTCAAGCCGGAGCAGACCATGGCAGAGCTGGAACGCACGAAGACCTGGGCGAGCGAGCAGGTGAGCCGATGAGCAGCGCAGACCAGACGAGCACCGGCGACGGCGGCCAGAGCGCCAAGGCCGCGGCCGAGCAGAAGGTCGAGCAGTACACGGCCAAGGCCGAGCAACGCGTGGACACGGCCAAGGCCGAGCAGAAGGTCCAGCAGCTCAAGGCCAAGGCCGAGGAACGCGTCGACAAGGTCAAGGCCGAGGTCGACAAGGCCAAGCAGACCGTCGGGGAGGTGGGCAAGGAGGTCTCCAGCGCGGTCGACGAGCGGCGCGGCGGTCCCGCCACCTCGGTGGCGGAAGCCGAACAGAAGGCGGCGACCCTGCGGGCCGGCCTCGAGCAGGATCTCGCGGCGCTCCAGGCTCGGGTACCCGATCGCGACGACCTGACCGGCCGGCTGCGCTCGACCGCTCTCGCGGTCGGTGGCACGATCGCAGCGGTCACGACCATCGTGGTGCTGTTCAGCCGTCGGCGTGCCGCCAAGGCCAGCGAGCGCGACCTGCAGGCCCAGGCCGAGGCGTTGGCGGCGGTCCTCAACCGGGCGGAGCGGGTCCGAGCGACGGCTGGCGACGAGGACGAGGACGACGGCGGTGGCTGGCTGGCGGGGGCGCTGCTGCTACTCGGTGCCGGCGGCGCCGGCGCCTACTGGTGGCAGCAGCGACGGTCCGCGGACACCGACGAGGTATGGGTGCCGGAGCCGGAGTGAGCCTGTCCGGGCGGCCGGGCGAGACCGTGGCCACCGCCGATCTGCCCGTGGTGGTGGACGACCGTCACCGCGGCCACGACCCGTCCTACGAGCTCAACGCCGGCCGCCGCGTCCAGCCGGTGCACGAGCGGCCCGAGCGTCTCGACGTGATCCTCGCGGGTCTGCGTGCCGTCGGGATCGAGGAACACGCTCCGGACACCCATGGCGACGAGGTGCTCGAGGGCATCCACGACCCGGCGATGGTGGCCTACCTGCGGCAGGCCCACCCGGCGTGGCGGGCCGCCGGCGGACCCGAGGTGATGATCGCCGACACCTTCCGGTCACCGCGGTGGGCGGCTGGTGGGCGACGTCCCAGCTCCCCGCTGGGCGCGCTCGGCTGGTTCTGCACCGACACCGCGACCCCGCTGGTGGCCGGGTCCTACCTCGCCGCCCGGGTCGCCGTCGACGTCGCGTGCACAGCGGTGGACCTGGTGCTCGACGGTGCCGGCGCTGCCTACGCCCTGACGCGCCCGCCCGGCCACCACGCGGGCCCGGACTACTTCGGTGGGTTCTGCCTGCTCAACCACGCGGCGGTCGCGGCCCGGCGGCTGCGGGCCCACGGACGGGTGGTGATCCTCGACGTCGACGTGCATCACGGCAACGGCACCCAGGACGTGTTCTGGCGCGACCCGCAGGTCCTCTACCTGTCGGTGCACGCCGATCCCGACCAGCAGTACCCGTACTTCTCCGGCTACCCGGACGAGCTGGGAGAGGGCGCGGGGCACGGCACGACCCGCAACCTTCCCCTGCCACCGGGGACCGGCGACGACGGGATGCTCACCGCCGTCGAGGTGGCCGGCGAGCTCGCTGAGGCCTTCGACCCGGTCGCGGTGGTGGTGTCGTTGGGCTACGACGCAGCGGCGGTCGACCCACTCGGCCAGCTGTCGGTGACCACGCAGGGCTACCGCCGCCTGGGAGCGCTGCTCGGAGCGCTGCGGCGGCCGACCGTGCTGCTGCAGGAGGGTGGCTACGCCCTCGACCACCTCGGCGCGTTGGCCGCAGGGACGCTGTCGGCGTTCGTCGACGCCCGCGCCGCGTGACCGCGACGGGCGCTGCCCGGACGGGCCGCCCGGCGTACCCTGCGGCGCGCCTGTACCGACCCACCTCGAGGCACCGTGAGCGAGCGTCTGACCCGCGAACAGGCGGCGCGCCTGCTGCAGGTGACGCTGCCGAGCTCCGATGGCCAGGTCAAGCGTGCCTACCGCCGGCTCGCGCGGGAGCACCATCCCGACCGTGGGGGCGATGTGCGCATCTTCCACCAGCTCCAGGCCGCCTTCGAACGGCTGGTGGAGGAGGACCTCAGCCGACCGAGCGTCACGCGCGGACGCCCCTCGCGCACGGCCGCCACGGCACCCCGGGACCCCAGCCAGGCCGAGCTCGATGCGATCGAGGTCGACCTCACCGTTCCCGACCGGGCCGTCCGGCTCCACCCCGACCTGGTCGCCAGCGCCCTCGCCCGTGCCCACACCGCAGCGGTCCACCCGCTGCGGGCCGCCAGCCGGGCACCCGGCGCTCGGCTGAACCGTGCCGCCGGGGTGATGGCCTCGGACCTGACCGCCACCCTGCACATCGAGGTGGTGGCTGACGACCGTGGCCACCCGGTCGTGGCCATCGCGGTCACCGGCGGCGTGCGGCGCGCCCGACGAGCTCTGGAAGCGGCAGCACTGGAGGGGCTGTGGATCCGGCGCCGGCGGACCTCCAGCACCGAGCTGCGCAGCACCCTTGCCCCCCGTGCCGACCGACGCGAGACCGCGGTCGCCACGACCGCACGTCTCGTCCGGTTGCTCGACGCGGTGTCCTGGCCGCTCGAACAGTGGGTCCTGACGCCGAGCAGCAGCACCGCCCCTCGCCAGCCCGCCGGCGGCGGCTGAGTTCCCGGGGCCGCAGCGCTCAGCAGGGGCCCGGCGCCACCAGCGCGCCGCCGTCCTCCAGCCGTTCGAGGAGCGTCGCGACGGGGACGGCCAGGCCGATGCCGGCGTCCACCTCGATCGCGAAGACCACGCCGACGACGAGGCCCTCCCGGTCCACCAGCGGGCCGCCGGAGTTGCCCTGGGCGATGTCGACCTCCACCCGGATGACCTCGGCGGGCTCACCGAGCACGGTCCCGTCGACCGTGCCGAGCACGCGCCCCGGACTGACACGAGCTGGCCCGCCCCCGGGGTAGCCGACGGCGAACACCGCCTCCCCCCGTCGCACCGGATCGGGACGCAGCTCGGCCACCGGCACCTCGCCGGCATCCGCGAGCTGGAGCAGCGCGAGATCCGAGTCGGTGGCCACGCCCGCCACCTCGGCCGACAGCGAGCGCCCGTCCCAGGTGTTGAGCGTGACCTCACGCGGCTGGCCCACCACGTGGCGGTTGGTCACCACGATCCCGCCGGGGAGCACGAACCCGGACCCCAGGCCGAACTGCTCGCAGCCGAGCGAACGCACCCGGACGGTCACCTCCTGTACCCGCCGCTCGGTCGACTCCGCCGCGATCTCGGGGAGCTCGCGGTCCTCCACCTCGATGGCAGCGGGGGCGACCAGGGGTTCGGTCGGCGGCGCCACGCAGGCCGCCGCGATCACGGCGAGCAGGAACACCGGGCGCTGCCGCCAGGTCGTCACGGCCGTAACAGGCGGTCCGCGGCCGCTTCGGCGTCGGCGGCGGCCGTACGGGCCTGGTTGCAGAAACGGGTGACCTCGCTGGCGCGGGCGTTGAGCGTCTCGACGTCCACAGGTCGGTCGGCGGCAGCCCGGTTGAACGCGTCGACGGAGGCCGTCTGGAGTTCGAACAGCTGGGTGACGCAGCTGTCGAGGGAGCTGGTGGCATCCGCGACGAGCGCCGAGAGCTCGATGAAGACATCGCGCTCGACCTGCACGGTGGTCGCGGTGTCCTCGGCCCGCGCCTTCTCGTCGGCCAGGGCCCGGACCCGTTCCTCGAGCTCGTCGACGTCGCGCTCGGAGCTCGTGAGCGCCGCGAGCGTCTCGTCGAGGCGCTCCAGCGCCTGCTGGCGCTGGGCGTCCACCTCGTCGAGCTGGTCCGTGAGCGCGACCGCGCGCGCCTGCCACTCGGCGGCGACGTCGCGCTGGTCGAGGGCGATCAGGCCGGCGGTGACGGCGCCCCCCGTGGCCAGCACCGTCAGCAGCGCCAGGGCCACGGACCACCCACGACCACGCCGGCCTCGCGGCGAGCGCGACGACGCAGCCGAGGCCGGTGGCGCGGGCGGACCGGCCGAGAGTGCGGGCGGACCGGCCGACGGTTCGGGCGGACCAGCCACCGACGTGGGCGTCGAGCGGGGCGTGACCGCCCGGGGCTCCTGGTGCACCAGCGGGGTCCTCCTGCGGACGGGTCGCCTCGGAGGTGACGCGGCGACCTGTCGATGATGCCACCTCACGGACGCGTCGCTGACCATCACGGTCACCGCCGCGCGACCCGGATCCCGCGAGCTCGCACGACCTCCCACACCCGTTCGCCCCGATACGGCAGGCTGCGCTCCTGCGGGCGCCTCGCCTGCAGGCCCGGTGGCACCGGCGATCCGGCCGCCATCGCCGCCCGATCACCGCCCGCGCGTCGCGAACCACCCTCGGAGGAGGAGCCGGTGTCCGTCGAAGAAGCCCCGAGCACGGTCCACGATCTGTTGCGCACCGCGGCGGCTGCGGATGCGCGTGCTGCGCGCGATGTGCTGCGACGCATCGACGGTGTCCGTCTGCTCGAGCTGGTCGTCACGCAAGCGGAGCTGGCCGTGGACGAGCAACGTGGCCGTCCGGCCGGCATCGACGCGGTCGGCGACCTCACTCGAGCCGCCATCGAGGTGCTGGGGCTGCCCCAGGCAGCCGCCCTCGAACTCGACGACGAGGACCTCCTCGGCCCGCCCACGGTGACCGGCTGGGAGCTCGTCACCGTCGATCCCGAGGACCTCGGTGCGGCGACGTTGACCATGACGGTGCCCGCCTGGACGCTGGCGCTGGTGGCCTTCGTCGATGACGTCGACACCGACGGCAGCATCGACCGTCACGCCGTGGCGGCGGCCGCCGATGGACGGTACGTCCGGGCCCGTATCAGGATGACCGATCACCTCGATGCTCCACGGCTCGAGAGCGCCGCTCTGACCCACGATCCCCTGGCGCTCGGCGATGTCGGCGAGCTGGCATCCGCCCTGCAGGCCAGCCTGCGCGATGCCGCGCGGGGCGGGTGACCACCGCGGAGCCGCAGCGCGACACTGCCCCGCGCGCCGAGCGCACGGGGCAGTGTCGGACCTGGTGCCAGCGGGGTCACGGTTTGGGCGCCACCCGGCTCCGGGTGACAGACTGCGCCGGCCATCGACCCGCCCGACACACGAGACGAGCTTCCCGGTTGTCTATCCGTGCCCGCTTCCGCCCCCACCCACGCGGCTTCGGTTTCGCCGATCCCGTCGCTGAGGACACACTGACCGAGATCCCGGCGAGCATGACCGACGAAGCCGGTCGCCGCACGGAGATCGACCGCATCTTCGTACCGCCGCCGACGGCCAAGGGCCTGCTGGCCGACGACCTCCTCGACCTCGAGGTCGACATCGACGACAAGGGCGCGTCCGCCCGGTCGGTCACCGTCGTCTCGCGTCCACGCAAGATGCTGGTCGGCACGGTCCAGCGCGGTCCCGGGCGACTGGTCCTGGAACCCAACCACGCGCTCGGTACCGGCTGGGTCGATCTGGACCCCGCCGTGACGAAGAAGGTGGAGCAGGCCGTCGGTCGCCAGATCGTGGTGCTGACCGGCGAACGGGAGGACGGTGCACCGGTCGGCCGCGCACTGGTCGCAGGCCCTCACGTCGTCGGCTCGCCGCAGGCCATCCGGGCCGCCAGCGTCGTCGTCGCACTCGGCCGTGCCGCGCCGTCGCTGGTCCCTGGCGGGCCCGCCGCCGCCGGCCTGGCTCCGGCGGATGCGGAGACGACCCATCTGCGCGTCATCGGACTCCTGGCCGGTGGTGGCCGAGGAGGCGCCGCCGGGCTCGACACGTCCGGGCCGCTCCCCGGGGTGGAAGCACCATGGGTGGAACGCCGGGACGAACCCTGCGTGACCGTGGACAGCGCGAGCACCCGCGACATCGACGACGCGATCGCCGCCAGCTGGGACGGCGCCCCCGACACTCCGGTCCACGTGGCGATCCACATCGCCGACGTCGCCCGCGCGATCGGGATCGGCTCGCCCGCCGACCGCTACGCGCGGGTCGTGGCCTCGACCGCCTACCTCGCGATCGGTGAGAACGCCCCGATGCTGGATCCGGCCCTGTCCGAGGGGGCGTTGTCGCTGCTGCCGGATGAGGATCGTTGGGCCATATCCGCCCGGTTCGATGTCGCCGTCGACGGCTCGATCTCCGAGGTCGCCGTGGAGTCCGCGGCGGTCCGCTCGGTGGCCAAGCTCTCCTACGGCGCGCTGGAGGCGTGGCTGGACGACGACCGGGAGGACCTCCACACCGAAGCCGGGGCGGCCGCCGCGGTGACGGACGAGGTGCTCACCGCCGCGGTCGAGGCCTCCCGACGACTCGGTGTGGAACGCGATGGACGCGTCACCTTCGAGGAGCTGTTCGAGGACGCCGAGGTCGAGCCCGCCCTGGTCGACGGCAGGCTCGCGACCGTGGCGGCCACCCCGCACGCCGAGGCCTACCGGCAGGTCGAGCGACTGATGGTTGCGGCGAACGAAGCCGTCGCCAGCTGGCTGATCGCCCGTGACGTCCCGGCGCTGTACCGCGCCCACGCCGGACTCGCCGTCGACCGGTTGCAACGCCTGCGCGCCGCGGTCGAGCTGGCAGGAGCCGAGGTGCCCGCCCTCGACGACCCCGACGCCGAGGCCGACGTCGTCGTGGGGCAGCTCATCGCGGCGATCGATGCAGCCGATGCGGCGGGGCGTACCGCCGAACGCGACCTGCTCGTCTCCGTGGCCGCGGGCTCGACGGCCCGCGCCTCCTACGAGCCCGATCCGTCGGCGCACACCGGTCTGGCCTCCTCGGCCTACACCCACTTCACCTCGCCGATCCGTCGCTACGCGGACCTGGTCGTCCACCGCCAGATCCGGGCCGCCCTGGCCGAGGAGACCCCACCGCACACCGCCGCCGAGTTGGGCCCCCTCGCCGGTTGGCTCGACGCCCGCGCCAGCGCGATGCAGTTCCTCCAGGCACGCGAACGCGGTGACCTGTGGTCGCGCCTGTTCGACCGCGGCTTCCTGGACGATCCGGAGCCGGCGACGGTGACCGGGATCACCGCCAACGGCCTGAAGGTGCGCCTCCCACGCCTCGGGGTGACCGGCTTCGTGACCGCCGAGCGGGCGCTGGATCTTCCCCCCAAGCAACGCGGCACGCTGACCGTGGACCAGCACGGGTTGACCACGACGTCTGGCCCGTGGCAGGTCGGGAGTCGGCTGACGGTGCGCTTCGCGGGGCTGGATCCCACCGGTCGACCGAACTGGCGGCTCGGTCCCGCACGTGCGCCAGCAGCCATCTGACCCCGGGGCGGACACGCGGACCGCGCGGACGCACGGACCGCGCGACCGCACGGGCCCGCCCGCGCGGGCGGGCAGACGGATCGGGTGCAGAACACCCCGGAGACCGAGGCACCACGCACCCCACCCGGCAGGGCGGACCGACCGCCCGCGC
>JAWLDJ010000007.1:37887-44275 GCA_041686695.1 Nitriliruptoraceae bacterium | reverse complement strand
CGGACCGCGCGGACACGCGGGCAGACCGCACGGACCGTGCGGACACGTCGGTGCGCGCTGCTGCGAAGGGTCAGAGCAGACGCCGCGGGATGACACGGTCGAAGCTGTGCGCGGCCACGCGCGTCTCCCCCTCGTAGGCATCGAGGGTGGCACGGATGCGGAAGTCCTCGGCCGTACAGGTCAGCACGGTTCGGGTCCGGGTCTGCACGTCCCAGTCCCCGCGGACGAACCGCCGCACGCTCTCCACCTCGCCGCGCGCGCTGGTCGGGTCGTCGCCGACGTAGCAGTACCGCTCCTCGGTGGAGCTGTGGACCTCGAGCGCGATGTCGTCGAGGCGGTAGGCACCCTCGTCCTTGAGGGTCTCCACCACGGTCTCCGTGCTGACGAGATCACGCACCACACGCCAGGCGTAGTCGCGGGGTACGAGCTGGGTCTGGGAGGGGGGCTCGCTGCCCTCGGGGGGCGCGAACGGCCGCAGCGCGGCTTCCTCACTGGGCCGCGGGGCCCGGACCGGGAGCAGGAGCCGACTCGCCGCCGGGTCCACGGTCAGCCGGACCGGCGTCGGTGAGGGCCACGCCACCGGCCAGTAGGAGGTGGACACCTGCAGCCGGAGACGGTGCCCGGCCGCGAAGTGGTGCGCCACCTCGTTGAGCTGGACCCGGACGCGGTAGCGCTCCCCCGGGACCAACGGCTCCGGGTGCTCGTGGGAATCTCGGTGACAGAGGTTCTCCAGGCCGTAGGTCACCCGGGTGATGGAGTCGTCGGGCAGCCGGTCAGACAGACGCACCGCGAGCATCGCAACGGGCTGGTCGACGCTCAGTTCGAGCTCGACGACCGGGGCCCCGAGGATCTCCAGCGGCTCGGTGAGCACGGTCGAGTCGAAGTTCAGCGACCCGCCGTCCTCCTCACGCTGGTCCACGGGCAGGTCCGGTGTGGCGGTGAACGATGCCCACTTGCCCGCGTACAGCCCGAGCGACAACGGCGAGGAGATCTCGTGCGGACGCGCGTCGTTCGGGGCCTCGTCGATGTCGGTGAAGAGCCCGGCATCGCCGAGTCCGAGCTCCCGCTCCACCACGCCCGACGACGGCCAGGACGGCTCCGAGACCCAGCGGCCGGGCCGGTGCTCGACGTCCAGCGCCGGAGGGATCGGGTCCTGCATCCAGGCGAGCACCTCGGGTTCCTCGTCGATGCCGTTCTCGATGCCCTTCAGCCAGCGGTCCCACCAGCGCACGCACTCCTGCAGGAACCCGATCGCGGGGCCCGGGACGCCGAGGTGGGGGTACTTGTGGCTCCACGGCCCGACCAGCCCACGCCGCGGCACACCCTCGGCCAGGTTCGCCAGCAACCGGAAGACGCTGTTGGAGTAACCGTCGGCCCACCCCGACACGGTGAGCACGGGCACCTGGATCGCGTCGAGATCCTCGGCCACCGACCCGTGCCGCCAGTAGGCATCCCGATGCTGATGCTCGAGCCACGTCTCCAGCCACATGCCGGAGCCCTCCAGGCGCGCCAGCCACATCTCACGCCACCGCTCCCCCACCAGCAGCGGATCGGGCGGACACGAGGTGTTGGCGAACATCGAGGCCGCCCACGACAGGTTGTCGCTGAGCAGGCACCCACCCATGTAGTGCACGTCGTCGGCGTAGCGGTCGTCGGTCGAGCAGACCGTCACGATCGCCCCGAGCGCCGGGGGCTGCAAGGCCGCCAGCTGCAGGCCGTTGAACCCGCCCCAGGACTTGCCGATCACCCCCACACGACCGTCGCACCAGGGCTGCTCCGCCAACCAGCTGATGACCTCGAGCCCGTCGTCCAGCTCCTGCTGCAGGTACTCGTCGGTGAGCACCCCCTCCGAATCGCCCGAGCCACGCAGATCGACCCGCACGCAGACGTAGCCGTGACCCGCCACGTAGGGGTGGCTGAGACCATCGCGGTAGGCGGTCTTGTCCCGCTTGCGGTAGGGGATGTACTCGAGGATGGCGGGGACCGGCTCGTACTCGGCACCCACCGGCTGCCAACGCCGGGCGGCCAGCCGGGTGCCATCCGCCAAGGTGATCGTGAAGTGATCGACCTCCTCCACCGGGTGCGGCAGGTCGCTCCAGGCACGGGTCTGCAGTGGTGAGGTCATGGCGCATCTCCCGTTCCCGGTGCACTCGTCACCTCGTCGTCGAGATAGCGGGGCGCGTCCGCCAGCGGCGGCACCGGTCGACCGTGGTTGATCAGCGCCCGGATGACCAACTCCTCGCACAGCCGCGGGAAGGTGATCCCGTCGGCCGCCAGCGACAGCGGGTAGCTGGAGGTCGGGGTGAGTCCCGGCAGCGGGTTGGTCTCGAAGAAGGTGAAGCGGCCGTCCGGCAGGAGGCGGAAGTCGGCTCGCGACGAGGTGTCACCGATGCCGAGCAGCCGATGGACCTCCCACGTCAGCCGCTGCACCTCGGTGGTCTGCTCGGCATCGAGGTGGGCGGGGACCCGCTTGTCGGCCAGCCCCGGGGTGTACTTCGCCTCGTAGTCGTAGAGGTCGCGTTCGGTCATGGCTTCCACGACCGCATAGACGCGGTCCCCGAGCACACCGATCGTGACGTCGCGACCGGGCACGAAGACCTCGATCAGCGCGTCCTGTCCTTCCGCGGTGGCCAGAGCGCAGGCCGCACGCAGCCCGTCGGCCTCCTCGACCTTGGTGAGACCGATCGTGGAGCCGCCTGCCTCCGGCTTGACGATCCACGGCCCCTCGAGCTCGAGCGCGGCGAGATCCTCGTCGAGGTGCGCGCCACGGACCACGTGCCAGGCGGGCGTCAGGATCCCGTGGTCGGCGAGCACGGCTTTGGTCCGCGCCTTGTGGAAGGTCAGCTCGCAGACCTCTGCTGACGGGCCGGTGTAGACGATGCCATGGGTGTCGAGCAGTTGCTGCGTGGCACCGGACTCGCCTTCGTCACCGAAGACCGTGAGCACGACGACCTCCGCCGCCGCCAGCACCGGCAGGTGCCCGGGCGCCAACACCCCCGCCGTCTGGGCCTGGCGCACCTCGGCGAGGGAATCGAGGTCGGGAGGGGCGGTCGCGGTCGGTGCCACCGGCGCGGCGGCCAGGGCCTCCTCCTGGACCTCGGTGGTCAGGAAGGCGTCCGCCGGGTCCTGGTGCGGGACGACGGGTGGGGCGGCCGAGTCCACCAGTGCGACGGCGTGCCCGAGGCCACGCAGGGCTCGGGCCACGGCCTCACCCGACGACAGCGACACGTTGCGCTCGGTGTTCGCGCCGCCGGCCAGGACCGCGACCCGCAGCGGTGCCGACAGCATCGACGCCGGGTGGGGACGCGGCATCACGGTCGGCTCGTCCGCGGCGCCGTCGACACCTGCCCGCAGTTCCACCATCGTCGACCTCCTGGCTCCATCCGTCCATCGCACCATCGCCAGCACGCTCGATCCCGTCCGGCCCGCCTCAATCACCGCGGAAGCGCTGCTCACGCCAGGGGTCGCCCCGGTCGTGGTAGCCGCGCTCCTCCCAGTAGCCCCGTACCTCCCGGTCGAGCAGGCGGAGCTCGGTCACCCACTTCACCGACTTCCAGCCGTAGAGGTGGGGTACCACCAACCGCAGCGGCCCACCGTGCTCCCGGGCCAGCGGCCGTCCGTCGTGCGCCCAGGCGAGCAGCACATCGTCGGCGGTGAGATCCTCCAGCGACAGGTTGGTGGTGTAGGCGGGGTGGCCCGCGACCACCGCGTGCGTCGCGGTGGGGCGCACACCCGCCAGCGCCAGCACGTCCCGCACCCGCACCCCCGTCCAGGTGTTGTCCAGCCGCGACCAGGTGGTCACGCAGTGGAAGTCCCGGGTGAGCGTCACCTCACCGATGGCGTGGAGGTCGGCCAGGTCGAGGACCGTGCGCCGCTCGACCAGCCCGGTGACCACGACCCGCACCTGAGGGGCGGTCCAGTCGGGTGCCCGCTCGACGTGCAGGACGGGGAAGCCCGCCGTGAGGTGCTGACCGGGTGGGAGGCGCCCGGCATCGTCCACCGTCGTGGGCGCCACAGCGACCTCGGGACTCGGACCGAGCAGGGTCGCCACCTCGAGTGCATCGAGGTCGGCGACCCGACGCGCGATCGCGCCGGCCAACTCCAGGCGCAGGTCGGGGTCCGCCACGTCGTCGAGCCCGCGGCGGGCCTCGGTCAGGGTGGCGGCGAGCTGCTCGCGGACACGCCCTGGATCGCGACGACCAGGGGCGGCCTTGCGGACGTCGTCCGCCCGGCGCAGCAGCCGAGCGATCGTCGTGGCGGCATCGCTCACGGTGACCCCTCGCTCGGCACTGGCGGAGAACTCCAGCGTGGCACACGCCCGCGGTCCGTGCGAGCCACGACCCCCGGCGGTCGTACCCCCCTCGGCAGTCGCTGCGGCCGCCTGCCTGCGACCAGGCGGACCGCGACCTGCCGGACGGCGACCAGGCGGACCGCGACCTGGCGGACGGCGACCAGGCGGACCGCGACCTGGCGGACGGCGACCTGGCGGACGGCGACCTGGCAGACTCCGGTGACGACCGACGTCCCAGACGGCACGGCCCGCACCGGTCCGTCCGCCGGGCGTGTGAGGAGCGCATCCATGGCACACATCCTGACGGTCGACGGCACCACGCCCGAGATCCACCCCGAGGCCTTCGTGGCCGATGGCGCGACGGTGGCCGGCCGCGTCACGCTCGCGCCCGGGACGTCGGTGTGGTTCGGGTGCGTCCTGCGCTCCGAGCGCAGCACGATCACGGTGGGCCGGGACACCAACCTGCAGGACCTGACCGTGGTGCATACCGACGAGGGGTTCCCCGCCACGATCGGGGACCGTGTCACGGTCGGGCACCGCGCGATCCTCCACGGGTGCACGGTCGAGGACGACGCCCTGATCGGGATGGGGGCGATCCTGCTCAACGGCGCCCACATCGGCGCGCGGGCGGTGGTGGCTGCCGGTGCGGTCGTGCGCGAGGGACAGCACGTGCCGCCGGACACCTTGGCGGTCGGCGTCCCGGCGAAGATCCGCGAGGCACAGCTGCCGCCGGTCCCCCGCCGCAACGTGGCCGGCTACCTGGCCCTGGCCGAGCTGTACCGCAGCGCCACCGCGGCCGAGGAGGCCACCGGCGACACCGAGCCAGCCACGACCGGCAGCGATCCGACGGTGGACGGGGCCGCACCACAGGAGCCGTCGTGACCGACACCGAGCGCCTGCTCGCCGACCTCGTCGCCTTCGACACCACGAGCCGGAGCTCCAACCTGGCGCTGCTCGGCTTCGTCGAGGAACTGCTCGACGGCCACGGCATCCCGCACACGCGCGGGGCGGACAGCTCCGGCACCAAGGCCAACCTGGTCGCGCGGATCGGTCCTGAGGTCGGGGGTGGCGTGGTGCTCGCGGCCCACACCGACTGCGTGCCCGTGGAGGGCCAACCCTGGAACCGCGACCCCTTCACCCTGAGCGCCGAAGGTGGCCGCCTGTACGGCCGCGGCACCACCGACATGAAGGGGTTCCTCGCGAGCGTGCTGGCGCACCTGCCCGCCATGGCCGCCGCCAGGCTGACCCGCCCGATCCTGCTCGTGCTGACCTACGACGAGGAGATCGGGACCGTCGGCGCGCCGAGCGCCGTGGAGCTGTTGCTCACCACGCAGCCACCGCCAGAAGCGGTGATCGTGGGCGAACCGACGCTGCTCGCACCGGTCACCGCCCACAAGGGCGTCAGGTCGTACACCACGATCGTCGAGGGCAGAGACGGGCACTCCAGCCAGCCGCACCTGGCCGCCAACGCCCTGGCCGCCGCGGCCCGCATCGCCACCTTCATCGACGACCTGGCCGCCCGTCACCGTGCTCGGGCGGCCGACCCGAACTTCGACCCTCCCTACACGACCTGCAACCTGGCCACCCTGCAGGCGGGCCAGGCCATCAACATCGTGCCGCGCCGTGCGGAGCTGCAGTGGGAGTACCGGCCCGTCCCCGCCGACGACTCCGACGCGCTGGCCGCCGAGGTGGAGCGCTACGCCACCGAGGTGGTGCTACCGCAGCTGCGGGCGACCACGGGTGAGGGCACGATCACCTTCCGGGCCGAGGCGGTCGCCAGGGGGCTGTCGCCGGAGCCGGACGGGGTGGCCGAGGCGCTCGTGCGTCGCCTCACCGGTGCGACCGGCCCCGGCGGGTCCGTGCCCTTCGGTACCGACGGCGGGCACTTCCAGGCTGCTGGACTGTCCACGGTGGTGTGCGGCCCGGGTTCGATCGAGCAGGCCCACCAGCCGGACGAGTGGATCGACACCGAGCAGCTGGCCGGCTGCGACGCGATGCTCGAGGCCCTGATCGCGGAGCTGGCTGGACCCTCGTAGCCGGATCCTCCTTGCCGGACCCTCGTGGACGGGCCCGCGTGGACGGGACCGCGTGGACGGG
>JAWLDJ010000007.1:0-37787 GCA_041686695.1 Nitriliruptoraceae bacterium | reverse complement strand
ACGGGCCCGCGAGGCCTCAGCCCGCGGTCGGCGCATGGAGGACGAGCGGGAGCACCTCCTCGGCGCCCGCCTCGGCCAACAGCACCCCGGCCACGGTCAGCGTCCAACCGGAACGCCGGAGCGTGTCGAGCAGCAGCACCGGTCCCGGCGGTGGGGTGGTGACGACCTCGAGCGCCGACAGCGCGCCGGCCGCCTGGTGGGCCGAGTTGCCACGCGTCGACTGGGGCGGGGCCGGGTGGGTGGTCAGCACCTGCCGGTGGACCGGGAGGCGACCGAGCGCCCCGAGCCGGTCCGCCACCGCTGCGGTCAGCGCGCCGTAGGTCTCGGAGGGCATCGTGACGATCGCCTTCGGCCGCCGCGCCCAGGACCACCTCGCCAGCACGCGGACCAGGCCGTCGACCACGGTGTCGAGCGCCGCGTCGTCCAGGTCGATCCGCGCGGCCGCCTGCTCGAGCAGCAGCTGGACCGGGTCACTGAACGTGGACAGCTCGTTGCCGGTGAGGGCCCTGCCCTCGGCCAGCTGGGCGCCGGTGGCGATGTTGCCGCGACGGTCGTGCCCGAGGCCATCCAGTCCCACGGGCCAGCGACGACGTGGCTTCACCGGCACGTCGGTGGTCGCGACGAAGGCCTCGGCCGCATCGTGCAGCGCCGCGTCGACCTCGAGCTCGGGCGCCTGGCCGGTGCACCGGCCACAGCGTCCGCAATCACCGGCGGCCGGGTCGTCCAGGGCCCGCGTGAGCAGCGCCATCAGGCACTCGGTGCCGGGCGCATCGAGGTAGCGCAGCATCACCTGGCGTTCGGCGCGCCGCCCTGCCAGCAGCCGGTCGTACCGGACCTGGTCGTGGACGTAGGGCGCGCCGGTGGCGACGTAGCCCCGTTCGTCCCGGGTCACCGTTGCGTCCACGTCCAGGACCTTCAGGAGCAGCTCGAGTCGGCTGCGACGGATGTTGACCTGCGTCTCCAACCTCGGCAGCGAGACCGGAGCCTCAGCTGCCCGCAGCGCGCCGAGGATGTCCTCCACCTCGCCCAGGGTCGGCACACCGGCGACGTCGAAGTGATCCCAGAGCTTGGCGTCGTTGGCGGTCGGCAGGCACACCACCTCGGTGCTCCGCCCATCCCGACCGGCCCGACCGATCGCCTGGTAGTAGGCGACCGGGGAGGATGGGGCACCGAGGTGGAGCACGAAGCCGAGGTCGGGCTTGTCGTAGCCCATCGACAGCGCCGTCGTGGCGACCACGGCGTCGTAGGCGTTGGCGTGGAGTGCGCGCTCCACGGCCGTACGGTCCTCGGCCGCCAAGCGTGAGGTGTAGGCGACGACGTGGCAGCCCACGTGGGTGAGGAACGCGGCCGTGCGCTCGGCTTCCGCGACGGTGAGGGTGTAGATGATCCCGGACCTGCCCACCGGGGCGCGCTGGCGGAGGTAGGCCGCGAGGAAGGCCAGACGCTGGTCGTGACGATCCCGGTGGACCACGTGCAGGCGAAGGGTGTCCCGGGCCAACGGCCCACGCAGCACGCGGGCTCGCTGCCGCCCACCATCCCCGGCGGCGGTCGACCCGAGCTGTTCGGCGACGTCGGTGACCACCCGGTCGGTCGCGGTGGCGGTACAGGCCAGCACCGGGACGGGGTCGTCGCGACGGGACGACAGCCGCTGCAGGACCTCACCGATGCGCCGGTAGTCGGGGCGGAAGTCGTGGCCGTGGTCGGAGATGCAGTGCGCCTCGTCGATCACCAGCATGCCGATCGCACCGACGAGCCGGTCCAGGATCTCACGGCGGAAGCGGGGGTGGTTCAGCCGCTCGGGGGAGATCAGCAGCAGGTCCACCGTCCCCCGGTGGACGGCGGCCTCGATCGTCGTCCAGTCCTGGAGGTTGGTGGAGTTGATCGTGGCGGCCGTCAGGCCCATGCGGCCGGCCGCCGTGAGCTGATCCCGCATCAGCGCCAGCAGCGGGGAGACGATCAGCGTCGGGCCGGCACCCCGGTCGCGCAGCAGGCGGGTGGCGACGAAGTACACCGCCGACTTGCCCCACCCGGTGCGCTGTACGACCAGCATCCGGGCGGCATCGTCGACCAGGGCGGCGATGGCGGTGGCCTGGTCGTCGCGCAGCACGGCATCGGGACCGGCCAGGGCACGCAGTTGGACGCCCGCTGCCGCGATCGTGTCGCGGGCGTTGGCAGACCCTGGATCCGGCGGGGACCCGCCGGTCACCCGCTGCCCCGACCGCCGTGGCGGGGTGACCGGTACCAGAAGCCGTGCGGATGGCGGTCGCGTCGGAAGCCGTGGGCGGTCGCCATCGCGGCGGCCGCCGCGAACCCGTGACCGACATCGCCGGGCAGGTGGGCGTCGGCGCCGAAGGAGACGGCTTCGCCCCCGAGTTCGTGCCACCATCCGACGATGCGGGCGGCCAGCGGCACCCGGGTGTTGATCTCCAGGGCTCGGCCGCTCGCCGCGAGCGGCGCCAGCACCTGCCGGAACTCGGCCTCGAAGGGTGTCGGATCGAAACGGCCCCGCCACGAGCGGACCGGGTAATCGAGGTGCGCGAGGACCTGGACCTCGTCGGGAAGCTCGGTGACCATGACCGCGGCCTCGGCGAGGTAGCGACGTAGGACGTCGGCAGGCTCCACGTGCTCCGGCGCGTGGGGCCCGACGAGGTGGTCCACCATCCACGTCTGTCCGTCGAGGCGGACCGAGTGCAACGATGCCAGTACCCGCTCGAAGCGTCCCCCCTCGAGCAACGACCGCGTCTGCTCGGCGAACCAGTGGGGCTCGCCGAGTTCGACGCCGGTGAGGATGGCCAGGTCGGGGTAGCGCCGTCGGCAGTCAGCCACCGCAGCGAGGTAGTGGTCGACGGCCAGCGGCGGCGGGGTCACCGCCCCGTCGTCCCCGACGGCCACACCACGCGCGGCGATCTGCTCCCTGAGCGGCTCGGGCGCCACCCAGCGGGTGACGTCGACGTGCTCGGTGAAGGCGATGGCCGGCAGGCCGAGCTCGCACGCACGCGCACAGGAGCCCTGCATCGAGCCCTGGGACGCGTCCCACGACCACTCGCTGTGGCTGTGATCGTCGGCGGGCAGGGGTGCGGTCGGCATGCCCGCGACGCTACCGGCGTGTGCCGGCTCGCTCAGCCCGACTCGGCGTCGACGATCGCGGCCAGGACCTCGGCGTGGACGTCCAGGTCCCCTGCCGAGAACAGCACGAACCGCACCAGCTGCAGCGGGGAACCGGCGACGAGCACGTCCTTCACGGTCGTCAGCGCCACCTCGGCGGCCGGTCGCACCGGATAGCCGAACGCGCCGGTGGACAGAGCGGGGAAACCGACGCTCAGCAGCCCTTCGGCGGCGGCCAGCTCCAGGGCCCGGCGGTAGCAATCGGCCAGCAACACCTCAGCGGGCTGGTCCCGGCCGTACACCGGCCCGAGCGCGTGGAGCACACCGCGGTTCGGCAGCCCGAAGGCGTCGGTGGCGACCACCTCCCCGGGCGCGATCGGGGCCAGGGGCCGACAGGCCCGATCGAGCTCGGGTCCCGCCGCTCGGTGGATCGCCCCGGCCACGCCGCCGCCGGTGGTCAGCTGGGCGTTGGCGGCGTTGACGACCGCGTCGAGGTCCGGTTGGGCCGTGATGTCGCCCCGGGTCAGCTCCAGATCCGTCCGGCCGAAGCGCGCGCTGGTCCGCATGATCCCTCCGTGGTCGTCACTGCTCCATGCGTCGTACGCCGGACATGACATCGGCGATCGGCCGCATGGTCTCGAGCCAGACCTCGTCGGCGGGCCGGCGGGCGCCGTCCGCATCGAGCAGGTCGCGGAAGCGCGACAGCGGGGTGAAAGCGACCTTCCCACCGACCAGCCCGCACATCGCGCTCTCGGGGGACTCCTCCTCGAGCTGGGTGAGCAGATGGTCCACGCAACGCACGGCCAGCCGCGTGCCCTGGATCCGGTCGAAGGGGCTCGGATCACCCCCCTGCTGCACGTGGCCGAGGATCGACTGTCGGACGTCGAACAGGCCGCCGCCCTCCTTCTCGAACAGCGCCCACAGGAACGGGGTGGTGTACACCGGATCCGCACCCTCACCGCGGATGATGACCCCCAGCCGCTGCCCGGCGAGGAACCGCTCGTTGAGGGCCTCGACGTCGTGCTTGAGCCGATCGAGGGTGATGCCCTCCTCGGGCGTGTACACGAACTCCGCACCCGTGGCCAGGCCCGCGCTGAGCGCGAGATAGCCGGATTCCTTGCCCATCACCTCGATGACGAACGCGCGGGTCGAGGCCACCGCTGACTGCTTGATCTTGTCGACGTTCTCCACGATCGCGTTCAGCGCGGTGTCCGCGCCGAGCGTCAGCTCGGTCCCCGGCACGTCGTTGGAGATCGTGACCGGCAGACACACGATCGGCAGCGCGAGCTCGGGGTGGTCGCCGGCCGCCTGCTGCAGCGCCTCCGCGGCCACGTAGCCGTCGAAGCTGCCGAACATCAAGATCCCGTCGATCCGGTGATCGGTGATGCTCTGTGCGAGCTGCGCCAGCTCCGTGGACGGGGGGACGTAGCGCTTGGTGCCGAGCTCAGCCCCACCGGCGGACACCCAACCACTGACCGACATCCAACCGAGCTCGTCGACCTTGCCGTCACGCAAGCCCGGGAAGCCACCCCGGATGCCCAGCACGGTGTGCCCCCGGTCCAGGATGGTGCGCACCGCCGCGCGCACGGTCGTGTTCATCCCGGGCGCCAGGCCACCACCGTGCACGATCGCGATGCGCCTACCCGGTTGCTCACCTTCGCTGTGGCGGGGACGTGCGCGCACCAGGGTCCGCATGGTCTCGTAGGCCTCGACGAAGCCCGAGCCCCGCAACTCCATGGCCTCGTCGAAGCGTTTCTCCTTGAGCAGTCCGGCGACCGCCCGGGTCCGCTCGACCGCCTCCATCAGCGGCGAGGTGACGATGCGGTTCTCGCGGATACCGATCAGCAACGCCTCGTCCGCGGCGTTACCCGACGCCAACTCGCACACCGCCTGGTAGCCGCAACGGCTGGCGAGGATCCGATCGAAGGCGCTCGGCGAACCGCCCCGCTGCACGTGGCCGAGGATCGTGATCCGGGTGTCCTCACCGAGACCTTGCGCCAGGACGTCGCGGACCCGCTCGGAGGTGATGCTGACCCCATAGCGGTCGCGGGCCCCCTCAGCGACGACCACGATGTTCTGCCGCCGGCCGATCCGCCGACCGTCCTCGACCGTGCGCCTGAGCGCCTCCTCCCAGCTGGCGGTCTGCGGCGGACGCTCGGGGATGAAGACCCACTGGGCGCCGGTCGCGAGCCCCGCCATGAGCGCGAGGTAGCCGCAGTTGCGTCCCATCACCTCGATCACGAAGGAGCGCTGGTGCGAGGCGGCGGTCGAGTGCAGGGCGTCGATCGCCTCGGTGATGCGGTGCAGGGCGGTGTCGGCCCCGACGGTCATGTCGGTGCCGAACATGTCGTTGTCGATCGACCCCACGATGCCGACCACCTGCAGCTGCGGGTGGGCATCGAGCTGCTCCTGCTCGAGCTCACCGGCCTCGACGAGCTCGGCCAGCAGCTCCGGCCACTCGCTGGACAGCAGGTTCGCCCCGGTCAGGGACCCGTCGCCGCCGATCACGACCAGGGCCTCGATGTCGCGGGTCACCAGGTTGCGTGCCGCCTGGCGCCGGCCCTCCCGCGTCCGGAACTCCTGGCTGCGAGCGCTGCCGATCACCGTGCCACCCTGGTGCAGGATGCCGCCGACGTGAGAGGACTCGGCCGCGACGATGGCCTCGCCGCCGTCGATCATGCCGACGTAGCCCTCGTGGATCAGGTACGGCTGGATCTCCACCTCCAGTGCCGTGCGGATCACGGCCCGAACAGCGGCGTTCATGCCGGCGGCATCACCGCCGCTGGTCAGCACGCCGACGCACTGCGGGCGGCGCGTGGCGGGCTGGCTCGTCTCGGTCACCGGGATCCTCCGGGTCGTGGCGGCGGGGCAGGCGGCTGGCCGGCTCAGGGTCGACGGTAGGGCCGTGGCGGTGGTCGCCGCCGGTCGAGCGACGGCTCACTCGGCGGATCGCGGCCGCTGGCGGTGCGCGGTGTGGTCGGGAACCTGCCGCACGTACGCGGCGGAGGTCAACAGCGGTGAGGTGATCAACAGGTCGGCCGTGGCCTGGTTCGTGGCGACGGGGACGTTCCACAGCGTCGCGACCCGCAGGAGCGCACGGACATCCGGCTCGTGCGGCTGCGCCGACAACGGGTCCCACAGGAACACCAGCAGGTCGACCTCGTGCCGGGAGAGCATGGCCCCGAGCTGCATGTCCCCACCGAGGGGACCGCTCTCCAGCCGCAGGATCTCCAGGCCGAGCTCGTCGCCCAGCAGCTGCCCGGTCGTCCCGGTCGCCACGAGCCGATGGCGCACCAAGGCGGCACGGTGGCGTCGGGCCCAGGAGAGCAGATCGGGCTTGCGCCGGTCGTGGGCGACCAGCGCGATCGTGCGTCGTGGGAGCTGCTCGGTCATCGCTGGTCCCCTGTGCTCACGGTCCGCCGCTCATGCCCACCCGAGCTCGTGGAGGCGATCGTCGTCGATCCCGAGGTGATGGGCGAACTCGTGCACCACGGTCACGTACACCTCGTCGACCAGTTCGGACTCATCCTCGACCGCGGCGCACAACGGTCGTCGGAAGATGCGGATCACGTCCGGGGTCGCTCCCGCGTAGTCCTCACGCTCGGTCAGCGGGATCCCCTCGTACTGCCCCAGCAGCTCGGGCTCGTCCTCGTGGACGTCGTCGACGAGCACCACCACGTTGTCGAAGCGGGCCCACAGTTCGTCGGGCACGGCGTCCAGGGCCTGCCCGACCAGCTGTTCGAACCGTGACATCGCGACCGCATCCATGCCCGGCAGGCTAGGCCGCCGGCCGGCGGGTGACGTCCGTCCAGGTGGACGCGGCCGGCCTCGGGGGGCTCACGCCTCCACCGGTCGCGTGGCCAGCACCCAGCGTTCGAAGCCCGGCACGCTGAAGGCCAGCCGACCGCGCTGGGGCGCCCAACAGATCCCGAGGTCGAGCAGCGACCGCCGGGCCGGCGAGGCCGCCTGGTGGGTGATGTCGACCACCTCGAGCAGGTCACCCATCGCCGCCTCACCACCCTGCTCGGCGAGCGCCTGGACCAGCAACTGGGCCCGGCCCGACGGCACCCGGCGCCACCGCGTGGCGTAGAAGTCGTCGACGCGGACGCGCACCCGCGCCCCGGCCGCTCGTGCCACCGGGAGCTCGATCCGCTCGGCGTCGGTCGCCAGATCCCAGAGGGCCTCACCCCACAGCTGGACGAACCAGGGGTACCCACCGGACGCATCGTGCACGGCGTCGACGACCGCGGCATCGACCGTCGTGCCGGCGACCCGGTCGAAGGGCCGCCGGATCGCCTCGGCCGTCCCGGCTGGGTCCAGCAGCCCCAGGTCGACCCGTGCCAGCCGCTCGGTGTAGGTCTGGCCCTCGTCGAAGAGGTTCTCGGCGGCGGTCGGCAGCCCCGACAACAGCACGCCGACCGGCCGGTCGTCCTGTGCGGCCGCGTGTGCGGCTCGCAGCAGCGGACCGAGCAGGATGTCACCTGCCTCGTGGACCTCGTCGATCGTGAGCAGCACCCCACGCTGGATCCGGCCGGCGAGCTCGGCGAGGTCACCGATCAGGGCTTCGAAACGCTGGGCGTCCCCCCGGCCCACCAGCTGCGGCCCCTGGGAGCCGGGACGGACCGTGGCCAGACCCGTGAGGCTCGTGGTGGGGGCACCGGCCACGAGCTCCACGATCCCGCGGAAGACCACCGAGGTGGCACGAGCGAGCTCGGCGTCGTCGCGGTCCGCTTCCACGTGGATCGTCGCCAGTCCCAACTCACGGGCCCGCTGCCGCACGTAGGCGAGCAACGCGGTCTTGCCGACGCCACGCACGCCGCGGTACAGCACGAACTCGGGCGCCACGGTGGCGGTCAACTGCTCGACGACGATCCTCGCCCGCAGCAGGGCCTCCTCGCGTCCGCCGAAGTCCGGCGGGATGCGACCCATCCCGGGTCGGAAGGGGTTCGCCGCCGCCGCCAGCACCCCACCGTCGACGCTCAGGTCCTCGAAGGGGTTGGGCACCCGTCTCCCCACGGCTCGGGAAGCGCTGATGCTACTGCGCCGCGGACCCGGACCTTCGACCTGGATCCCCGACCCGGATCCCCCACCCGGATCCCCCACCCGGATCCCGGACCCGGATGCCCGACCGGGCACCGGACGAGGGATCGCCCCAGCTGCGCGCGCTGTGCACCGGCCGACGTGCGCGGAGCCGAGCAGGATCTGGGGACAGCTTGGGGATGACCGGTGGACATCCTGTGACTTGCGGCATCGCGGTGGACATGGCCGGCGACGTGCACCTACCGTCATTCGTGCCGGTCGGGAACGGACTGCGGATCCCCGATCGGACACCCAGGAGCTCTGTACAGGAGCGACCGGGTGAGGTGGAGGGCGAGAGCCCGCCGACGCGGACGCCGGAACGTGACGGCCAAGCGACGGTCGAACCCCGACAGGGGTGAGCCACCGAGCGGAAGGCCGCGAGGCCGACCGTGCACCCACTCAGGCGCTGTACCGCCGAGGTGGGGGTGACACCCGACGCAGCGGGTGACACCGGCGAGACGATCGTCCGCGAGGACGATCGGGCTGCGGCCCGAGCGATGTGGCCACCTCCGGGTGGCGACCCGCTCGGTGCGGCGGCAGACGACGGCGATCCCCCGCGGATCACCGCGCTCGCGACGGTGAGGTACGACCGATGCCCGCGAGGGCGCGGACGTCCCACACCGAGGTGACAGCGGGCACCGTGCTCGGACATGGTGCAACGGTCACCGACGGCCGGGTCGGACCTCACGGTCGGACCCGCCACCCGGCTCGCCGGGTGGTCGCCGAGCGGATCGACCGCGACCCGCGAGGGTCACGGAGGGATCCATCGGTGGAGCCGATGTTCCACCAGCCGAGAGGAACGGTGGGACACGACGCGACGCCCCGGAGGTCCTGAGACGGACGCCGGGGCGTCCTCGTGTGCGCGTCGGTCGCCGCCCACCGCTCACCCTGCCAGCACACGTCCCAGCGCGGCCACGCCTCCCAGTCCCGCCCACCACAGGATGACCACCCGGACCTGCGCCGGTGCGAGCAGCCGGAGCAAGGGCCGACTGAGCAGCAGACCCACCAGCAGCAGGGCCGACAGCAGGATGCCCGCGAGCGCCTGTACCCCGGTGAACGAGCCGACGGCCGCCAGCCCGAGCAGGGTGAGCACGATGCCGACCGCCCACACCACCCCGAGGGTCGGCCGCACCACGGCCGGGTCACGCTCGCGGTACAGCAGCGCCAAGGGTGGCCCGCCCAGCGCGGTCGCGGCGCCGGTCACCCCCGACACCATCCCGGCGACGAGCTCACGGCGCGGGGTCACCTCCAGGTGCCACCCACCCGCCGCGGCCGCGACCGCGCCGAGCAGCACGACGGCCACGATCGCGGTCAGCCAACGGACATCGACCACGAGCACGATCACGGTGCCGATCGCGATCCCCGGCAGCCGTCCGAGCATGAGACGGGTGGCCGACCTGCGGTCGAGCTGCGCTCGTCCCACGATCGCCATCGTCACCGCCAGCGGCAGTATCGCGACCAGCATCGCACCCGGGAGCAGCTCGGGAGCGGTCAGGGCCAGGGCGGGGACGGTCGCGAAAGCACCGCCGAACCCGACCGTGGACTGGGCGACCCCGCCCAGCACCGCAGCGATCACGATGAAGGTGAGGCCGAGCGGGCCGACCGCCGCCACCATCGCTTCCAGACCTGCAAGCACCTCGGACGGCCTCTCGGTCGGGGCGCAGGGCAGGGCACCGTGCGCGGGCACGTCGGTGGCCATGGTCGCCGGTCACCGGTGGCGACGTCCCCGGCCGGCTGGCCGGGAGGTTACGAGCCCGGGCAGCGCTGTCCGACACGCACGATGCCCGCTAGCGTCTGTGCTCAACGCACCCATGGAGGAACCCACGTGAGGATCGGCATCCTGACCGGCGGGGGCGACGTCCCCGGACTGAACCCGTGCATCAAGGCGGTCGTCGACCGCGTCATCGATGACGGCCACGAGGTCGTGGGGCTGAGGCGCGGTTGGGCCGGCCTGCTCGACTACGACCTCGATGACCCGGAAGGATCGAACGAGCGCTGCGTGATCGACCTCAGCCAGGACGTGGTCCGCACCGTCGACCGCACGGGCGGCACGTTCCTGCACACCTCCCGGACCAACCCCCAACGGGTCCGCGACAAGGAGGTCCCGCCCTTCCTGCGCGACGACGCACTCGGTGAGGGGCCACACGACTTCACCGCGCACACCCTGCGGGTGCTCGACCACCTCGGCTTGGACGCGATGATCCCGATCGGTGGTGACGACACCCTCTCCTACGCACTGCGCCTGCACGAGGAGGGGTTCCCGGTCGTCGCGATCCCCAAGACGATGGACAACGACGTCCACGGGACCGACTACTGCATCGGCTTCTCGACCGCGGTGACCCGCTCCGTCGAGTTCATCCACCAGCTCAGGACCTCGACGGGCTCGCACGAGCGGATCGCGGTGGTCGAACTGTTCGGCCGCTACTCCGGGGAGACCTCGCTGATCAGCGCCTACCTCGCGTCGGTCGACCGGGCCGTCATCTCCGAGGTGCCCTTCGACCCGGAGCGGCTCGCGGCCCTGCTCATGGAGGACAAGCGGCGCAGCCCCTCCCACTACTCGATGGTGACCGTCTCGGAGGGAGCGACCTACACCGGCGGTGACATCCACCTCACCGGCGAGGAGGATGCCTTCGGGCACCGCAAGCTCGGCGGTATCGGACAGACCACCGGCGAGATGATCAAGCAGTTGACCGGCGAGGACATCATCGTCCAGCAACTCGGCTACCTGATGCGTTCGGGACGCCCGGACTCCCTCGACCTGATGGTCGCGACCAACTTCGCCGTGATGGCCGCCGACCTCGCCGTCGACGGCGAGAAGGGCCGCATGGTCGCGCTGCGGAGCGGGACCTACACCAACGTGCCCATCACCGTGACCGGGTCCGGTGCACGCCGGGTCGACGTGGACGCGCTCTACGACGTCCAGGCCTACCGGCCGAAGGTCCGCCAGGTCGCCGGCAAGCCGATGTTCCTGTACTGACCCGCGGGTGGCCGGGCGGCCCCACCCCGACCCGCACGGCGCGCCGAGCCGCCCCGCGTGCGTTCGACCGCGCATCCGAGGCCGTGCGCGCCTACGGTCGGTGCTGTCACACCACCGATGACCGACGATCAGGGAGGACACCCACCGTGGGACTCAGCATCCAGGACCTGGCGATCTCCAGCCGGGAGTTCACACCGGGCGGCCCGCTCGAGGACCGGCACGCCAACGACCGCGAGAACGAGGCACCGTCGTTCCTCATCGACGGCGTCCCGGACGAGGCCGTGGAACTGGCCGTCATCTGTCACGATCCCGACGCCCCGTTGCCGGACGGCTTCACGCACTGGACCCTGTACGGGATCCCACCCGAGACCACCGAGCTCCCCTCCGACGCGGACCGCCGCTACCGACCGGGTCCCAACGACTTCGGCAGCACCGGGTACGGCGGGCCGCAGCCACCGGAGGGTCACGGGGTGCACCACTACTACTTCTGGGTCTACGCCCTGTCGCGGAAGGTGGAGGGAAGCCCGTCCCGGCGGGAGTTCCTCGACACCTACGCCGACGCCATCCTCGAGCAGAACCGGGTCATCGGCACCTACGAGCGGTGAGCCCGGACGACGGGGCGCTGCCACCACACGGCGGCGCCCCTGGCAGGCCGCCCACCCGACGTGCCGGTACCACCCGGCCGCACATCGCTGTCTTCGGAGCCGCACCCTGATGGACAACGACACGCTGGAGAGCGACCCACGGTGGCTGTCCGAGGACGGCATCGCCGCCGTCCGCGGGCAGGTCCCGATGGTCTACGTCGAGGCCGTCCCCGTCCGGGTCGATCACCTGGGACGGATCGCCAAGGTCGGGCTCCTGCTCCGCGCCGGGGCGGACGGCTCGATCTCCCGGGCCGTGGTCTCGGGTCGCGTGCTGTACGGCGAGACGTTGCGCGACGCCCTGTGGCGACACCTCAACAAGGACCTGGGGCCGGATGCGGGACCGCAGCTCCCTGCGGGCGTGGCGCCGTTCACGGTCGCCGAGTACTTCCCGGAGCCCGAGCGCACCGGCTTCCACGACCCCCGCCAACACGCGGTGGCGCTCGGTTACCTGGTGCCCTGTGACGGCGAGTGCGCCCCCGCGCAGGACGCCCTCGACCTCGCCTGGGTGTCACCGGCCGAAGCGGTCGACCCCTCGATCGCTGGCGAACTGTCCTCGGGGCACGGGCGGCTGGTGCGCCGCGCCCTGGCCTTCGCCGGCCAGCTGCCCTGAGCACCCGCCCGCCGGCCACGCTCCGCGCGGTGACCTCAGGTGATCAGCAGCAGCACCAGACCCGCGAGGGCGAGGACGACCACCGCCGCCATGCTGGTGCGGGCGGCCAGCGACAGCCCCACCAGCTCGGCGTCGTCCTCGAACCATCGCCGTCGTGAGGCGTCCCGCGCAGAGCCTTCCAACAGCGCCCCCAACGAGACCACCACCAGTCCGGCACACAGTGCGGCCACCAACGGGGCGTCGCGGACGACCGCGATGCGCACCATCGCGGTCGACGCGGTCGCCGCCGCCAGGCCCGTACGACGCCAGGCGAGGCTGGTGCGCTCCGGCTGCAACCCCGGATCGGCGCTCACGTGCCCACCCCGACCAGAGCGATGGCGCCGATCAGAGCGAGACCGACGATCGTCACTAGGACGACCACCGTGCCCACGGCTGCCGGCAGCGGCTCGTGGCGACGCAGGGCCCGTTCGACCCGCTGCCACTGGACGTAGCCCAGTGTCGCCGCCAGCCCGCCACCCAGGAAGGCGAGGCTGGCCGCCACGTCGACCAGCCAGGCCGGCGAGATCAGCTCCGACAGCGCCACGACGGCCACCCCGGCGACGACCAGCGCCAACGCGGTCCGTAGCCACGCGAGCAGCGTCCGCTCGTTGGCGAGGGTGAACCGAGGGTCCGGTTCCTCACCGACCCCGAAGACGCTGCGCGGACGGCGGGTCTCCACCTGTTGAGCTCCTGTGCGATCGGTGGCCGACGCTACCCCTGGACGCCACGGCACCACGTCAGCGGGCGAACACCCGGTCCCCGGGCCCTCGGGACCGCGGGGTCAAGGGTGCTCGGCGCTGCAACGGGCAGCCGCTTCTCGAACCAGCCGCACGGCCCGCTCCACGGCGGCGGGTGTCGTGCGGTGCGAGAGGACGGCCAACCTGAGGGTGACACGGCCCTCGATCACGGTGCTCGAGAGCCGGACGTGACCGTCGCTGTTGACCGCCGCGAGGGCGGCATCCTGAGCGGCATCGTCCCCGGCGACCCGGAAGGTCAGGATCGACAGGTCCGGCCGGGACACCACCTCGATGTCGTCGTCCTCCTCGAACCGCTCCGCGGCCCATCGCGCCAGGTCCAGCGCCTGGTCCAGCGCGGCGGCGAAGGCCGCGGTGCCATGCAGCGTCAGCGGCAGCCACAGGCGGAGACCGCGCCACTCACGGGTCAGCTCCGGTCCGAGCGCGCTGAAGTCCGGGAGCGCGTCGGGGTCGTCGTCGTGGTCACGCAGGTAGTCCGCATCCTCGGCGAAGGTGCGCGCCAGGGCGTCACGGTCGCGCACGAGCAGCGCCCCGGTCCCGAAGGGCAGGAACAACGACTTGTGCGGGTCGAGGGTGATCGAGTCGGCCCGCTCGATCCCGGCCAGGCGCTCGCGACCTCGTGCGGTGAGCTGGAAGAAGCCGCCGTAGGCCGCATCGACGTGGAACCACACCCCGGCCTCCTCGGCCAGGTCTGCCAGCGCGTGCAGAGGGTCCACCACACCGGCGTTGGTGGTCCCGGCGGCACCGACGATGGCCACGGGCAGCAGGCCGTCGGCCAGGTCCTGCTTGATCGCGATCCGGACCGCCTCGACGTCCAGGCGCAGCCCATCGGTGGAGTCGCAGACCCGCACGTGGTCACCGCGGAGCCCGGCGATCCGGGCGGCCTTGCG
This sequence comes from Nitriliruptoraceae bacterium, assembly GCA_041686695.1. Taxonomy (GTDB): domain Bacteria; phylum Actinomycetota; class Nitriliruptoria; order Nitriliruptorales; family Nitriliruptoraceae; genus T1Sed10-7. The sequence goes on along the minus strand of JAWLDJ010000007.1, from coordinate 23,688 downwards.
GACCGAGGCGTGGGCGTGGCGCCCGACGTAGATGCAGGCCCGATCGGCCGCCCCGGCCGCGTGCTCCTCACGCGCCGTGGTGATCGCGGTCAGGTTCGCCGCCGAGCCCCCGGACAGCAACAGCCCCTGGGCAGTGGCGGGCAGCGCGAAGAGCTCGGTCAACCAGCGCAGGACGCCCTGCTCGAGCGCCACCGCGGCCGGGGTGAAGCCGGCCAGGCCGGTGTAGCGGTTGGCCACGCCGGCCAGCAGGTCGGCGATCGAGGCGGCCAGCAGACCGGAACCGGGGATGTAGGCCAGCTCGCCCGGGGCGGCGTTGTCGGTCCCGGTGGCCAGGACCGAGCGGAGTGTCGCCAGCGCCCCGTCGACCGCTGAGGGTCCCGTGCCCGGTCGTGCGTCCAGCAGGGTCTGTGCGAGCGCCTCACCGCGGGGATGCCCGAGGACCTGCCGCTGCTGTGCCCCCGACACCAGTTCGGTGACGAGGTCGGTCACGGCCGCGAGCAGTGCCGCCGTCTCCGCCTCGGGAGGATCGAACGCGGACAGCGTCGCCGGCGGCGCCGCATCGCCCGCTCGTTCCGACGTCATCATGGACCTCCTCTCGCTCGCTCGCATCCGACCGCGCGCCACCCCGGAGATGGCAGGGGGCGCGCCGACGTCGCCCTACGGTAGAGCACGGACGGTAGAGCACGGATCGGAACGTCGCGTCACCGGACGGTATCTGCGACACTTCGCTTGCCACGTCCGGCTATCGCCGACAGAACGATCACGAACCGGTGGCAGGAGCGCGAACATGTCCGACACGACGGACGCCGTGGACCACGCCCTGCTCGCCGCCCTGCGCGATGACGGCCGACGGTCCATCACCGCCCTGGCCGAGCACCTGCACCTGTCCCGCAGTGCCATCCACGCCCGACTGGACCGGCTCGAGGAGATCGGTGCCCTCAAGGGGTTCGCGCCCGTCGTCGACCCCGCCAAGCTCGGCGGTGCCATCGCGGCGTTCGTGCTGCTGTCGGCCGGACCGGGCTCCCGGCTGGAGCTCGAGCCGTTGCGTGAGCAGCTGCACGCGCTCCCCCACGTGGAGTACGCGGCGCTGGTCACCGGCGAGGCCGACGTGCTGCTGTTGGTCCGCGCCGAGGGGCTGGACGAGCTCCGAGGCTTCCTGCTCGAGGACCTGCGCCGGGTGACCGGGCTGCGGGGCACGCTGACCCTGCTCGTGCTCGACGAGGTCATCCGTCGACCGTTCCTGCTGCCCGGCGAGTGAGCGGTGTGCGTGACCGCACCCCCGGGATCGGTTGCGCCCCGAGGCTACGGGAGGTCGCCCTCGGGCGGCAGCAGCACCCCGGGGTTGAGGCGCCCCTCGGGGTCGAGCGAGCGGGCGAGCGCCCGCATCGCGGCGATGTCCGCTCGGCTGCGCACCCGCGTCAGCCACCGACGCTTCTGCACCCCGACACCGTGCTCGCCAGCGGGGGTCCCGCCGACCTCGACCACCGCGGTCAGCACCGCATCCTCCACCGTCGCCTCGCGGTCATCGGGCACGTCCAGCAGGTTGACGTGCAGGTCACCCACCCCGAGGTGACCGAACACGACCACCTCGATGTCGGCGTCGGCGGCGGCGCGGAGCACGCCCGGAAGGCGCTCGAGGAAGGCGCCGATGGCCGCCAGCGGCACGACGACATCCAGCTTGCGCACCCGGCCACGGGACGCGAGCGCGTCGGTGTGGGACTCGCGTAACTGCCACAGCGACGCCCGATCCGAGGCATCCAGCCCGAGGGCGACGTCGAGCACCCCGGGGGTGTCGGAGACGACCGTCTCGAGCACCGCGGCCAGCCGCTCCCCCAGCCCAGGCCGATCCCCCGCCGGTACCGCCGAGCCGTCATCGAGTGGTGCGCCCGTGGTCCGGCCACCCGGTGGGTCACGGTGCCCGGCGACCGGGTCGTCGGCGACCTCGAGCAGCACGGCGTAGGGCGGGCTCGTGGTGAAGGGGGCACGTTGCCCGGTGGTCGCGACGACCAGGTCGAGGCCCGTCTCGGTCAGCAGTTCGCTGGCCTCCAGCCGGCCGAACGCCGAGGCGACGGCCCGCTGGACCGTGATCGCGGTGTCCACGTCCTCGGCCCCCACGAGCGCCACCGCACGCTCGCTCGGCGGCGTGACCAGCCGCACGCGGGCGGCGGTGACCAACCCGAGGGTGCCCTCACATCCGACGAACCGGGCCACCAGGTCGTCGCCGACCCGGTCGTCGGCGGGACCGTCGACCTGGTCGATCACCGTCCCGTCGGCGAGCACGACCGTCAACGCGACGAGCTGGGCCCGTGTGCTCCCGTAGCGCACGACCCGGATGCCGCCGGCGTCGGTGGCGATGGTGCCCCCCACGGTGGCACTGTCCCGGGCCGCGAGGTCGACCCCGTAGGCCAGTCCGACCGTGGCGGCATGGGCCTGCAGCGCGGCCAGCGTCACGCCCGCTCCCACGACGACCTCCCGCGCGGCGACGTCGACCGCACCGAGGCGGTCCAACCGCGACAAGGAGACCACGACCTCGCCGGCCCGGGGGACGCTGCCGCCCACCAGCCCGGTGTTACCGCCCTGGGGCACGACCGCCGCACCGTGGACGGCACACGCACGCAGGACCCCCGCCACCTCGCCGGTGTCGGCGGGCCGGACCACCGCCCGGGCGGGACCGGTCCATCGGCCGGTCCAGTCCGTCACGTACGCCGCGCAGGTGGCGGCCTCGGTCAGCACGTGCGCTGGCCCGACGACCTGGGCGAGGGCGGCCACCAACGGGTCATCGCGCGCGTCGGCACCGCCGGCCTCGTCGGGTCCCGACACGCCCTGGTCCCCCACGGCCCTCTCCCTCAGGCGGTCAGGCGATCGACCGCGTCGTCGAGCAGGAACCAGCCGAGCTGTGTGCACCGCAGCCGACCGCAGGCGATCTCCACCAGCCCGGCCGACAGCGCGTCCTCCAGCGCCAGGGGCTCGACCGGCGGGACGTCGTTCGGGTGGAGCCCCTCGCGCACCCGCAGCCCCAGCAACAGCCGCTCGGTGGCCCGTTGCTCGTCGTCGAGCACCTCGCTGCCCGCCAGCGGCGTGGGCCCGTGCGACCAGGGCGCCGTGCCCGCCGACTCGACGGCGTGCACATAGCGAGGCGTGCTCCGGGCGCTCCACCAGCGCCGACCGGCGAGGTGTCCGTGCGCACCGGCGCCGACCCCGAGGTAGTCCCCGTGCCGCCAGTACAGCAGGTTGTGGCGGCTGCGGTGCCGGCTGCCACGGGCGAGGTTGGCGACCTCGTAGTGCTCGAACCCGCCGGCCCCGAGCACCCGTGCGAGGCTCGCGAACCGCTCGGCCTGCACGTCCTCGTCCACCGCTGGGAGCTGACCGCGATCGACCCGACGGCCGAACGGGGTCCCATCGTGGATCGTGAGCGCGTAGGCCGACACGTGCTCCACGTCGGCCAGCAGCACCTGGGCGAGCGTCGTCTCCCAGTCTGCGGTGGTCTCGCCCGGCGTGCCGTACATCAGGTCGAGGCTGAGGTGGTCGATGCCGGCGTCGCGGGCGAGCTCGACCGCCCGCAGCGGCCCCTCGGGGCCGTGCTCCCGCTCGAGCGTCGTGAGCACCTGCGGACTGAAGGACTGCGCCCCGATCGACAGACGGTCCACGCCGACCGCTTCCAACGCCGCGAACAGCGATGCCGAGGCGGTCTCCGGGTTGGCCTCGACCGTCACCTCGACGTCGGAAGCCAGATCGAGCTCCCGCCTGACGGCGGCGATCACCGCCGTCAGCCGCTCAGGGGACAGTAACGTCGGGGTCCCCCCACCGACGAACACACTGGTGACCTCGGGCCAGCCGTCGTCGAGGTGGTCGGCGCCCGCCGGGGCGTGCGCGCGCCGGCCGGCGGCGACCTGTCGCGCGAGATCGGCGGTGAGTGCGGCCACGTACCGCCGCTCGAGCTCCTCGCGACGCTCACGGTCGAGCCCGCCGACCCCCGCGACCGCGAAGTCGCAGTAGCCGCAGCGATGGTGGCAGAACGGCACGTGGAGGTAGACGCCGAACCCGGCCACCGGGCCGCTCTCGACGGGCGAGGTCAGCCAGGCGCGCCGCTGCCGGGTCGCGACGTCCCCCACCGGCCCGGGACTCAGAACGTGTCCCAGGGATCCACGGCCAGCCGGCCGCGCACCTCCTCCACCACCTCGTCCTCGGCGGTGGTGGCCAGCAGCCGGGCGGGGAAGCGCGACACCTCGTGGAGCGCCCGCATCCGGTGGCAGTCCTCGACGAGCAGGAACAGCGCCGCCTCGCCCTCGGACAGCTCCTCGCCCATACGCTTCATCTCGTCGTCGTCGATCCCGAAGTCGCGCAGCTTGGCGAACAGCCCACCCGCGGCGGCACCCAGTGCCCCACCGACCAGCGGGCCGCCGGGGCCGAGGAACAGCCCCGCCAGGATGCCGATCCACGCACCACCGACCGCACCCTGGGAGGGCGAGACGTCCTTGGTCTGGGTGATCCTGACCTTGCCGCGGACCTTGGCGACGATCGCGGCATCCTCGAGCTTGAGGTGCTGGCGCGCGACCAGCCGCATCGCCGCCAGCAACGCCTCCTGGGCCCGCAGCGAGGAGTCGAAGACGAAGGCCCACAGGTCGGCGTCGGAGCCCTCCGGCACCGCGCGGGCGTGGGCGACGACCGCCTCCTCGTCGGCGGTGAGCACGTCCTGCGCTTCGGCGGGGACCAGCGGCTCGTCCGATGCCTCGACCTGCGGCTCGGCGCCCGAGGATCCAGGCTGCTGCGGTGGCTCCCTGTCGCTCATACGAACCTCCTCGTCCGGCGCCATCGTCGTCGGCAGCCGTCCTCCGCGAGACTAACGGTCAGTCGCTGCTGGCCGCGCCGGCGCGCAACGCGGAGACGAACGCTTCCTGGGGCACCTCGACCGAGCCCACGGACTTCATCTTCTTCTTGCCTTCCTTCTGCTTCTCCAGCAGCTTGCGCTTGCGTGAGACGTCACCGCCGTAGCACTTGGCCAGCACGTCCTTGCGCTTGGCCTTGATCGTCTCGCGGGCGATGATCTTGGACCCGATCGCCGCCTGCACGGGGACGTCGAACAGCTGGCGAGGGATCAGCTCCTTGAGCTTCTCGGTCATCGACTTGCCGAAGGCATAGGCCTCGTCACGATGGACGATCGAGCTGAAGGCGTCCACCGGCTCACCGTTGAGCAGCAGGTCCACCCGCACCAGGTCGGCGACGATGTACTCACCGCGCTCGTAGTCGAGCGAGGCGTACCCGCGCGTGCGGGACTTCAGCTGGTCGAAGAAGTCGGTGATGATCCCGGCCAGTGGCAGCTCGTAGCGCAGCTCCACGCGCTCCTCGCTGAGGTAGTCCATGGCCAGCATGGTCCCGCGCCGACGCTCACACAGCTGCATGACCGGCCCGACGTAGCTCGTCGGTGTGAGGATCATCGCCTTGACCGTGGGCTCGTGGATCTGCGCGATGCGGCTGGGCTCGGGCAGTTCCTGGGGGTTGGCCACCTCGACCACCCGGGGCTGGCCCGTCGTGTCGTCGACCACGCCCTCCAGCGTGACCCGGTAGCGCACGCTCGGTGCGGTGGTGACCAGCGGGATGTCGAACTCCCGGTCGAGGCGCTCGGTGACGATCTCGAGGTGGAGCATCCCGAGGAACCCGCACCGGAAACCGAAGCCGAGCGCGGCGGAGGTCTCCGGCTCGAAGCTGAACGAGGCGTCGTTGAGCCGCAGCTTGTCGAGGGCGTCGCGCAGCTGCGGGAAGTCGTCGGAGTCGACCGGGTACAGCCCGGAGAAGACCATCGGCAGCGGCTCCCGGTACCCGGGCAGGGCCGGCACGGTGCGCGACCCCCGGCCGGCCAGCGTGATCGTGTCCCCGACCTTGGCCTGGCTGACCTCCTTGATGGCCGCCGAGAGCACGCCCACCTCGCCGACCCCGAGGGCGTCGATCGAGGTCTCCTCGGGTGCGTGCACGCCGAGGTCGTCGATCTCGCCCTCGAACCCGGTGGCCAGCAGACGGATCCGGTCGCCGGGTTCGAGCTTGCCGTCGACCACACGGAAGTAGACCAGCGTGCCCCGGTAGGGGTCGTAGATGGAGTCGAAGATCAACGCCCGGGTCGGCCCGTCGGGGTCGCCCTGCGGCGGCGGTACCCGATCGACGATCGCATCCATGACCGCGGCCACGCCCTCGCCGGTCTTGGCGGAGATGCGCAGGACGTCCTCCGGCTCACCGCCGATGATCGCCGCGATCTCGCGTGCCACCTCCTCGGTACGGGCGGCGGGCAGGTCGATCTTGTTCATGACCGGGATGATCTCCAGGTCGGCCTCGAGGGCGAGGTAGAGGTTCGCGATCGTCTGCGCCTCCATGCCCTGCGCCGCGTCCACGAGCAGTACCGCCCCTTCGCAGGCGTTCAGCGCCCGGGACACCTCGTAGGAGAAGTCGACGTGCCCGGGGGTGTCGATCAGGTTCAGCAGGTACTCGTCCGCCACGTCACCGAGCGGCTTGTAGGGCAGCCGCGCCGTCTGCGCCTTGATCGTGATGCCGCGCTCGCGCTCGATGTCCATCTTGTCGAGGTACTGCGCCCGCATGTGCCGCGCATCGACGAGCTCGGTCAGCTGCAGCATCCGGTCGGCCAGGGTCGATTTCCCGTGATCGACGTGCGCCACGATGCAGAAGTTGCGGATGCGCTCGGTGCGGTAGGTCACGGCGCGGTCGGGCCTTCCACGTCCGATGGGGACGCACAGCGGGCGAGGCCGCGGAGCGCGGTGCGACAGGACCGGTCCGCGAGCGGGGAGGTGAGCGTATCCGTGCCTCGTCCCGCGCTGCGGCGCCGTGGTCGGCAGCTGGCCGCCAGGTGGGTTCCGCCCACCACCGCCCGCCCCGGGTCCGGCCTGGGTGGTGACCGGTTGCCGCGCCAGGGACGCCACTGGTACCGTTGCGCTCCGCCGTGCTCGCGCGGCCTCGCTCTCGTGCGCGACGAGCCAACGAGCCCCTGTCCGCCGCTCTCGTCACGAGCCTCGTGTCACGAGCCCCCGCACCACGAACCCGGTGCCGCAGCCCCGCTGCCGTAGCCCAAGGACCGATCACCGCATGGCGAACATCCAGTCCCAGATGAAGCGCAACCGCCAGAACGAGACGCGGCGTGCGCGCAACAAGCGTGTGCGCTCGGCGCTGAAGACCGACGTCCGCCGCTTCCGGGAGGCCGCCGAGACGGGCGACAAGGACGCTGCCGAGGCCGCGTTCCAGGTCGCTGCACGGTCGCTGGACAAGGCCGCGAGCAAGGGCGTCGTCCACCGCAACGCCGCCGCCAACCGCAAGTCCGGGATGGCCAAGCAGCTCGCACAACTCTGATCCGTCCCGGTCCCCCGGAACGCGGGCCGACCGTCGTCGTGGCGCCCTCCCAGGGCGCCACCTGCATGTCCGCACCCGACCGGGCGCTGTCCGTCACGCACGCTGCGACCTAGGGTCGATGACAGACGTGCAGCACGACGACGGGCCTTGACGTGACGGATCCTGGACCTCCCGCCGCAGCCGTCCACGCTGCGATCGCCGCCAGCGGGCATCCGAAGGCCGACCTGCTGGCGGCCCTGGCCGACGGGGCCCTGCGCCGCGCCCCCGATCACGTCCTGGCCCAGCCGACCGACGCCATCGTCGAGCAGCTCACCGACATGCTCGACCAGCTCACCCGCCACCCGTTGGACGAGCTCCGGGTCGCGCTGCGGCACCACGACGCGGTGTCGGGGCGTGCCACCATCGAGGTGGTCTGGAGGGACCGCCCCTTCCTGCTGTCCACCATCACCGCGGAGCTGGTGCACAGCGGGTTGGAGATCCGCGGCACGTTCCACCCGATCCTGGGCATGGAGCTGGACGAGGACGGTCAGGTGGTCGGCTTCGCTCCCGCCCGGACCGCCGCGCACCGGGCGTCGGTGATCGAGGTCGAAGTGACCGGCCTGCCCGAGGACGAGGCTGCCATCACCGCCCTGCTCGGTCGCGTCCGCGCCGACCTCGAGGACGTCGAGGTGGTCACCGACCACCACGGCGCCATGCGCGCCGAGGTGGAGGCCGGTGCCGCGGCGCTGGCCACCGGCGAGCCGGGTGACGCCGAGGTGGCGGCGTTGCTGTCCTGGCTGCTGGACGACAACCTGCTGCTCCTCGGCTGCCAGGCCACACCGCGGCGCGGCGCCGACGGCGAGCCGCGCAACCTCGGGATCCTCAGTGACCCCGCACGCCGGGCACGGCTGCTGGCCGACATCGATGCCGCCCCGAGCTGCGACGACCTCCCCCGGCTGGCCACCTCACGCACCCGTGCCCGTTCGACCGTCCAGCGCCGGGCCCCGCTCGAGGTCTTCGAGGTGACGTTCCCCGACGAGGGTCGAGCCGGGACCGGCCGGCTGCGCATCCTCGGCCTGCAGACCCGCAAGGGCATCGCCGAGCCGGTGCGCAACACCCCGGTGCTGCGCCGGCGGCTGCGTCAGGTGCTCGAGGTCGAGGACATGGTCGATGGGTCCCACGAGGCCATCACCCTGACCGCTCTGGCCCACGCGATCCCCAAGGACGAGCTGCTGCGGGCCACGCGGGCCAGCTTCCGAGATCTGCTGGTCGGCCTGCTCCAGGCGGAGCAGCACCACGAGGTCGCCGCGTTCGCCTGCCCGCACCAGCCGAGCGGCACCGTGTCGGTCCTGGTCGCACTCCCCCGCGAGCGCTGGAGCCCTGAACTGGCCCGCCGCCTCAGGACGTTCCTCAGCCAGCGGTTCGACGCGACCGGCGTCGAGGTGGATGCCTCCATCGACCTCCAGCGCGACGCGATCAGTCGCTACGTGCTCGAGCTCCGGTCTCCGGACGACCCGCAGGCCTGGAGCTCGAAGGTGCCGGCGGCCGCCGCCGACCTCGACCGCACGATCGCCGACCTCGCCCGGCCCTGGGACGAGACGGTGGTGCGCGAGCTGACCCGGCGTGTCGGTGTTCACACGGCCGAGACCATCGGCCGGTCGATCGTCTCACGGCTCCCGCGGTCCTACCGGGACGTCACCGAACCGGTCGACGCGGTCACCGACGTGCAGCTGCTGGCCCGGACGATGGAGGGTGATGCCACCCTGCTCGTCTGGCTGCGGGCGGCGCCGCCGGACCCGCCCTCCCCCGAAGCGGCCGGCGCCGGGGTGCTGCCACCGCGCCGCGCCGGCGCGCCGATCCGTCTCCTGGCCGCCAAACGGTCGAGGACCCTGGAGCTGTCCTCCTTCCTGCCGATCCTCGAGAGCCTCGGACTCACCACGGTGGACGAGGTCCCCCACCCCCTGGACGAGCGCACCGACGCCGAGGCCACCCTGCACGACTTCGGTATCCGGGCCCCGGACCTGGATCCCGCCACCGACGGCCCGCGGGTGGCGGACGCGATCCTGGCCGCCTGGCGTGGCCACCTGGAGGTGGATCCGCTGAACCGGCTGGTGGTGGTCTCACGACTCGACTGGTTCGACGTCTCGGTCCTGCGGGCCTACCGCCGGCTCCGGCGGCAGCTGGGGACCTCCTACACCCCCGCCTACGTCGACACCATCCTGGTCTCCCACCCGGAGACGGTCCATGCCCTCGTCGACCACATCCACGCCCGCTTCGATCCGCACCGCTCCCCCGCTGCTCCGACCGAGCAGGAGACCCGCGCCGCGGTGCTGGCGGAGCTCGACCAGCTGGAACGCCTCGACCACGACCGGATCCTCCGGCGCCTGCTGGAACTCATCGACGCCACGTTGCGGACCAACGCCTTCCGGCCGGATGCCCACGCCGACGACAGCGGCGAGCCGTACGTCGCGTTGAAGATCGACCCCTCCCGCATCTCCGACGCTCCCGAGCCCCGTCCCTACCGCGAGATCTTCGTCCACTCCCCCCGCGTCGAGGGGGTGCACCTGCGCAGCGGTCCCGTCTCGCGCGGCGGCCTGCGCTGGTCCGATCGTCGTGACGACGTGCGCAACGAGGTGCTGGACCTGGTCAAGGCCCAGGTGCTCAAGAACGCGGTGATCGTGCCGTCCGGGGCCAAGGGCGGGTTCGTCCTCACCCGGGAACCCGAGGATCCCGGCGACGCGCCAGCCGAGGCTCGCCGGCAGTACGTCACCTTCGTGCGGGGGCTGCTGGACGTCACCGACGACCTCGAGGCCGACCGCGTCGTCCCGCCGCCGGAGGTGGTCCGCCACGATGGTGACGACCCCTACCTCGTGGTCGCCGCCGACCGTGGCACGGCGACCTTCTCGGATCTGGCCAACGAGGTCGCCGCCAGGTACGGGTTCTGGCTCGACGACGCCTTCGCCTCCGGCGGGGAGCACGGCTACGACCACAAGCGTCACGGCGTCACCGCCAAGGGAGCCTGGGTGGCCATCGCGGCGCACTTCCGCGAGCTCGACGTGGACGTCAGCAGCGATCCGATCTCGGTCACGGGGATCGGCGACATGTCCGGCGACGTCTTCGGCAACGGCCTGCTGCGCTCGCGCAGCGTGCGGTTGGTGGCCGCCTTCGATCACCGGCACATCTTCCTGGACCCCGACCCGGATCCGGAGGTGAGCTTCGCCGAGCGCCAGCGCCTCTACGAGCTGCCCGGCTCCTCCTGGGGTCGCTACGACCGTCGGCTGCTGTCTCCGGGTGCGATGATCGTGCCGCGCGCGGCGAAGCGGGTGGCGCTCAGCGACGAGGTGCGCGAGCTGCTGCGGACCGAGGCGGCGGAGTTGACGCCCCCCGAGCTGATCCGGGCCATCCTGCGCGCGCCCGTCGACCTGCTGTTCGCGGGTGGTATCGGCACCTACATCCGTGCGACCGCCGAACCGGAGAGCGAACTCGGCGATCGCGCCAACGCCGACGTGCGGGTCGAGGCCTCGACCGTGCGCGCGCGGGTCATCGGGGAGGGTGCCAACCTCGCGCTGACCCAGCGGGCCCGGATCGAGCTGGCGCGCCGGGGCACGCTGCTGAACCAGGATGCGATCGACAACGCCGCCGGGGTGGCGACCTCCGACCTGGAGGTGAACCTGAAGATCCTGCTGCGCCTGGCCGAGGAGCGCGGACGCCTCGACCGCCAGGAGCGCAACCAGGTCCTCGAGGACATGGCCGAGGAGGTCGTCGACCGTGCGGTGGACCTGGTGGCCGGCAGCTGCGCCGCGATCTCGCGGGAGCTCGATCGCAGCCCCCGAAGCCTCGAGCACTACGACCAGCTCCTGCGGCGGCTGGAGACCGAGACGGACCTCGACCGCGAGGCGGAGTGCCTGCCCACCGCCGCGGAGCTGACCGCCCGGGCCGAGGCCGACGCGGGCCTGAGCCGCCCCGAACTCGCCTCGTTGATGGCCTGGGCCAAACGGGAGCTGAAGGAGACGCTGCTGGCCTCGGAGGTGCCCGATGCCCCACTGCTGCGCCCGGCGCTGGAACGCTCGCTACCCGGCAGCGCGGTGGCCCGGTTCGGCGACCTGCTCGAGGAGCACCGGCTGCGACGGGAACTGATCACCACCGTCGTGGTCAACACCATCATCGACCGTCTGGGCGTCACCGTCGCCTCCCGTCTGGCCGCCGAGGCCGGGGTCGACCTGACGGTCGCGGTGCAGGCGATCCAGGCCGCGATCCACATCGTCGACGCCGAGCGCTGGTGGACCCGCCTGGACGCGCTGGACCGCCTCCACGATCCGGCCCGTCGACGCGAGCTCGAGCTGCCGCTCGAGGAACTGGTGGTCACCCTGGCACGGGTGCTGCTGACCGACCCGACCGCACCGGAACCGGTCGACGCCGCGCGGGAGCAGCGGCCCATCGCCGACCATCTCCTGGCGGCGCTGGACGGGCTCGGCACCCGGAGCCAGCGGCGGGCCCGCGCAGCCCACGCCCGCTGGCTCGCCGACGATCTCGTCGAGCCGGAGCTCGCCCGTCTGCTGGCCGCAGCTCGTGACCTGTCACTGGTCCCCGACGTCGCTGCCGTTCGACACCACCTGCCGAGCCACCTCAGCGAAGCGGCGGTCGCCGACGCGCTGCTGCAGCTCTCGGATCGTCTGGGGGTCGACCGGTTGGAGGAGACACTGCGCCGTCTCGACGTCCGCAGCAGCTGGGCCCGGCGCGAGCGCCTCGGGCTGTCCATGGACCTACGCCGCGCACGGCGGGCAGCCGTGGTCGCCATGCTCTCGGGTGCCGGCGCGGACCCTGGCGAACCCCCCGGGACGGGCGCAGCGATCGAGCGCTGGCTCGAGCGCCGCCGCGAGCACCTCGAGCGCACCCGGCAGACCGTCGCAGCGGCAGCCTCGGCGGAGCATCGCCAGCTGGACGCCCTCGGGGTGGCGGCACGGGCGATCCGGGAGACGGTGGAACGTCGTCCGCAGCCACCCCGGTCCTGACCGACCGCCGGGTCAGCGGCGCGACGCCAGCGGGTTCCACGGCGCTGCGACCTCCCGCGCGCGGGCCAGCTCCAGGACGGCCAGCTCCAGCACGGTCGCATCAGGCAGGTCGGAGCCCTTCAGCTGCAGATCGAGCGTGGCCAGCCGGTCGTGCACCCAGGCCAGCTCGCCCGGCGCGAAGGCCCGGGCGTGCGCCCGCAGCTGGTCGTAGCCGCGACCGGGCCGCATACCGACCTGCTTCGGGCTCGCACCGGAGCGCACCTGGAGCAGCTGACGCACCCGGTAGGCGATCGCCCCGACGATCGCCAGTGGAGCGTCGCCCGCCGCCAGCGCACCCCTGAGGGCGACCAGCGCCGACCGGGGGTCCCGGCCCGCGATCGCGTCGGCGACCACGAACCCGGAGGCGCGACCGTGGCCGATGACCACGGCATCGACGTGCTCTGCCAACAGGACGGGGACGTCCGGGTGGGTGGCGCAGACCGAGCCGACCTGGGAGGCGATCGCGGCCGGCTCGGTCCCGGCGTGGGTGCGGATCGCAGCGATCGCGGTCGCATCCGCCTTCCGGGACAGCCGCCGGAACTCCTCCCCGACGACGCGGTCCCACCCCTGATCGTCCCAGTCCGGGGGCCGTTTCACGTCGACGCGCTCACCCCGCTCCTTCGTGAGCTTGGCGATCTTCTGGATCCGGCCCGTTCCCCGCGCCACCAGCACCAGGTCCGCGTCGGGCGAGGGTGCCTCCAGGTACCGCTCGACCTCGTCCTTGAGCTCGCCCTGCAGGGCCTCCACACCGCGCAGCACCACACAGCTCCGCCCGCCGAACAGCGACGTGGTCCTGAGCTCGGGGAGGTGATCGAGCTCCGAGGCGTCGTAGCGGTCGACGACCGGATCGGGCGCGTCGGCCACCAGCCGCTCCAGACGCCGCTCGACCTCCCGCAGCAGCAGGAGGTCGTCGTCGCCGGCGAGCAGGAGCACGGACATGCTCGCAGCCTACCGACAGGGTGGCGAGGGCCTCCGGCCCCGGCCGGCGACCCGGGACCATGACGGCCACGGTGCCGCGGAGATCGGTGCGGTGGATCCTGGTGCCCAACGCCTCCAGCGCCGCCAGGGTGTCGGGGTGGGGGTGCCCGTGCTGGTTGTCGGCGCCGACGCTGACCAGGGCCACCTCGGCGCCCACCGCCGCCAGGAACGCGGGCTCGGTCGTGCCGGCACCGTGGTGGGGCACGGCCAACACCTCGGCCGCCAGCCGCTGGGGCCGATCGGCCAGCAGGTGGGACTGCGCCTGGCGTCCGATGTCGCCCGGGAGCAGCACCCGGGCGCCGCGGTGGAGCACCCGCAGCACCAGCGAGGACTCGTTGCGCTCGCTGCGGGCGAACCGGTAGGGCCGGCCGGGCGGGGGATGCAGCACCTCGATGGTCAGGTCACCGAGGTGGACCCGCGTGCCCTGGACCGGGGCCCGCACGGGCACCCCGCGTCGCGTCGCTGCTGCTCGCAGCTGGCTGCTGGCGGGCGGCTCGGGGGGCAGCGGCCGCACCCACAGCGCCCCCACACGCACCCGCCGCAGCACCTCGGCGACCCCGCCGATGTGGTCGAGATCCGCGTGGGTGACCACCACCAGATCGAGGTGGCGGCGGCCATGCCGACGCAGCCACCGCGCGGCGGTCCCGTCGGCGCCGGCATCGACCAGGATCCGGGCCCGTGGTGACTCCACCAGGAACGCATCGCCCTGCCCGACATCGATCGCCGTCACCCGCAGCCCGTCGGGCGGCAGACTCCCGGTCACCGCCGGCAGCATGGCCACCGCGACGGCGACGATCAGGACCGTCAGTGCCAACCGCCGCCGCCGACCCCGATCCCCGGACAGCAGCCACAGGGTGCCCGCGGCCGCGGCCACGAGCGTGACGGGCCGGGCCGCGTCGATCGTGCCACCGCGGCCGGCCAGCGTCTCGGCGACGGTCAGCACGACGGCCGCACCCGGCCCGGCCAGCGCGAAGCACCCCGCGGCAAGCCCGACGTGGACGACCGCCAGCGCCGTCCCGACGAAGGCCAGCGATGCCGCCACCATCGCGGCCGGCACCGCCACGAGGTTGGCGGGCAGGCTCACGAGGTGGAGCTCGCCGAAGGTCGCCAGGAGCACCGGGAGCACGGCCAGCTGCGCCCCGATCGTGACCCCCACCAGCGTCGCCACCCGCCGCGGCACGCGATCCGGCACGCGGTCGCGGACGACGGGGGCGAGCAGCAGCACACCAGCGGTCGCGCTCGCGGAGAGGACCAGGCCCAGCGAGCCGGCCAGGCGGGGGTCGACCAGGACCAACAGCAGCACCGCCACCGCCAGGGCGTGACGAGCGTCACGGACCTGGCCACGGGTACCGGCCAGCAGGAGGATCAGGGCCATCGAGCCCGCCCGCAGCACGCTCGGCTCGAAGCGCGTGAGGAAGGCGAACCAGGGCACCACCACGACGACCGCCAGTCGCCGCGCCGTCATCGGCAGGCCGAGCAGCCCGACCACCGCCAGTACCCCGCCGATCACGATCGCCACGTTCGTCCCGGACACCGCCGTCAGGTGCGTCAGGCTCGTGGCCTGTAACGCGGTCCGATCCTCGACGGTCAGCAGCCGGGTGTCACCGGTCACGAAGCCGACGAGCAGTCCCCCGGTCCGTTCGTCGAGGTGGCGGGTGGCGGCCTGCCGCACACGCGCCCGCAGCCACTCCGAAGCGCGGGCGGCGGCACCACCGGGCCCGACCCGCTCCAACCCGTCGAGGTCGAGCACCACGCGGGCGTGCTGCTGGGCGAGCCAGGTGCCGTACCCGCCGTCCGGTAGCGGTCGCGCGCTGGCCGTGGCACGCCACCGGTCACCGAGCGCGGGCGGGGCCTCCTCGATCACCAGGGCGGCGCGCTCCCGGATGGCGGTCTGCCCCAGCCGGTCGACCCGGACCAGGACGTGCCAGCCGCGGGCGATCGGCCTGGGCTCGGCCACCACGGTCATGGTGAGCTCGGCACCGCCGCCCTGGGCGGCCAGCGTCGGCAGCAGCCCCGAGGCTGCCGCATCGGCACGCAGGACGAGGCCGCCCGCGGTCGCCGCCCCGACGACGACCAGCGTCACGATCGAGGTGGTGGCACCGAGCCGGTCGCGGTCGCGCCCACGGTGCGCGAGCACGAGCAGCAGCACGGCGCCGACCACCGCGGTCAGCACCGCGATGCCACCCGCGCTGGGCAGCGCGCGCAGCAGCGCCGGCAGCGAGCGTTCGACGGGCGCGGAGCGCAGCTGGCCCGCCACGATCCGCTCGGCGAGCAGCACCCCGACGACGGCGGCGCCCGTCCAGGCGGGAGCGGGCCCGAGCACCTCGGACAACGGTGCGCTGCCCGTCACCGGACGCTGACCCGCGCAGCCACGGCGGTCATCGCACGACCACCAGGGGTGCGAGGTTCTGGAAGGTCGCCTCACCGATCCCCGACACCGCACGCAGATCGCCGGGGACGACGAAGGGTCCGTGGCGCTCGCGGTGTTCCACGATCGCCGCGGCCCGAGCCGGACCGATGCCGGGCAGCTGCTCGAGCTCCGCCGCGCTCGCCCGGTTCAGGTCGAGGGGGCCGTCACCGGGCGGATCGGTGGCGCCTTCCGGGGTGTCGGACCCTTGTGGGCCCACCGGCGCCACCGGCTCGGGCGGGTCCTCCCCGATCCGGGGGAGGTGGACATGTTCCCCATCGGCCAGCGCCCGCGCCAGGTTGACCCGGGCCGTGTCGGCGTCGTCGGTCAGCCCACCGGCTGCCACGACCGCGTCGCCGACCCGTCCTCCCGCGGGCAGCGTCACGAGCCCGGGGCGGCTGATGGCGCCGGAGAGGTGGACGGTGACCGCCGACATGCCGGAGCCGCCGACATCGTCATCGGTCACCGGATCGCCGCCACCGACGTCCGGGACGGCTCCGGTCGTCGCCCCCTCCACCGCTCCGGCCGTCGCCCCGTCCGCGCGGGGATCGCTCGACACCGCGGCACCCGCAGCGCGCACCTGATCGCTGCCGGCGGGTGCCGTCACGCTCTGGCCCCACCAGACCGCCGAGGCCACCACCGAGCCGAGCACCAGCAGGACCAGCCCGACGAGTTCGGCGGGGGTGGGCCTGCACCAGCCGAGCAACCGCTCGGTGCGCGAGCGTTCCGGAGGCGCTGGCGGGGACGCGGGCGGTCCGGACCCCCACGACGACGCCTGCGCTGCGTCAGCGGAGGCTGCCGGCTGCTGGGCGCCGGCGTGCCCACGACCGGCAGGTCGCTCGTCGGCAGGGCGGGTCGGCTCGATCGGCATGGAAGCAGGCTGCCGGTTCGCGGCGGGCGTGCCCCGATGGATCCGACCATGGCTGTGGACGAAGGCCCACCCCGCCGGTCACCCGGCCGGCACGACCACCAGCCCGACCGCCCCGGGCCCGACGTGGCTGCCGACGACCGGACCGATGAGGGTCTCGAGTCGCCGGCCGAGGTGGACGTGGCGCTCCACCACCGACCACAGCTGCTCGGCACGCACCGGTGCCACGGCGTGGGCGACGATGACGTCCACACGCTGGCCGTTCGCGGCCTCGGCGGCCAACACCCCGACCCGTTCCAGCGCACGCGCCCACGTCCGCGTGCGCTCGCGGACCTCCACGCGCCCGTCGCCGGTCAGGTGCAGGATCGGTTTGACCTTCAACGCCGTCCCGATCGCGGCCTGGGCGCCGGTCAGCCGCCCACCGCGGCGCAGGTGATCCAGCGTGTCCACCACGATCAGGCTGGCCGCGCCCGCGCGGACCCGCTCGGCGGCCGCGATCACCTCCGCGGGGCTGCCGCCGGCTTCGGCGACGCGGTGGGCCGCCAACGCGGCCGCGCCGAGGGCGCCCCCCACGAGTCGGGTGTCCACCACCTCGACGTCCACCGCGGCCTGGCGGGCCCGGTCACGGGCGAGCGCAACGGTGCCGGACAACGCGGCGGAGCAGTGCAGCGAGACGACGTGCGTGTAGCCGTCATCGGCGCAGTCCGCGTAGGCCTCCTCGAACCACGCCGGGGCCGGCTGCGAGGTGGTCGGCAGGGTCTCGCTGGCGGCCAGGCGGGCGTAGAAGGCTGCCGGCGAGAGCTGCACCCCGGCGATCAGGGTCTCGTCGCCGAAGGTGACCGACAGCGGTACGACCCTGAGCCCCAGCGACTCGACCAGCTCGGGGGGCAGGTCACAGGTCGAGTCGGTGACGACCGCGACGCGCGCCATCAGGTCAGGCCCTGACCACGAAGTTCACCAGCTTGTCGGGCACGAAGACCACCTTGACGACCTCCGCCGCGAGGTGACCGGCGAGCCGCTCGTCCGCGCGTGCCACCGACTCGACCGCCTCCGCGTCAGCTCCGGCCGGCACGGTCAGCCGGCCACGGACCTTGCCGTTGACCTGCACGACCACCTCGACCTCCTCGTCGACCAACAGGGCGGTGTCGGCGACGGGCCACCGCTGGTCGTGGACGGAAGCGTCGTGGCCGAGCCGGGTCCACAGCTCCTCGGTGATGAACGGACACACCGGCGCGAGCATCGTCAGCAGGGCCTCGAGCGCCTCGCGGACCGCGGGCCCACCACGGCCGTGCCGGGTGGCGTCGAGCACGGCGTTGGTCAGCGTCATCAGCTGCGCGATGGCGGTGTTGAACTTGCGGGCCGCGTACTCGGCCGAGGCCCGGTCGATCGCCTCGGCCGTGGCGCGACGCAGCCGGGCCGCGCCCTCCTCGGCCAGCGGTACGGCACCCTGGTCATCGCGGGCAAGCTCCTCGAGCGTCAGACGCCACACCCGCGACAGCCACTTGTGCATGCCGGTCGGGGAGACGTCCGCCCAGTCGATGTCGTCCTCGGGCGCGGAGGCGAACAGCATCGTGCCGCGCAGGGTGTCGGCACCGTAGGTGTCGGTCACCTCGCCGGGCACGACCAGGTTGCCCTTCGACTTCGACATCGCGGCGCCGTCCATGATGACCTGGCCCTGGTTCAGCAGGGCCTGGAACGGCTCGTCGGCGTCCACGTACCCCTGGTCGCGCATGGCCTTGACCACGAAGCGGCTGTAGAGCAGGTGCAGCACGGCGTGCTCGACCCCGCCGGTGTACTGGTCGATCGGCAGCCAGTCGCCGGCGGCGTCGGTCGGCCAGGGGCGGGTGTCGTCGGTGGGCGAGAGGTAGCGCAGGAAGTACCAGGAGGAGTCGACGAAGGTGTCCATCGTGTCGACGTCGCGGGTGGCGTCCTGGTCGCCGCAGCGGGGGCAGACCACGTCGTGCTTGAAGGCGGCGTGCTGGTCGAGCGGCGAGCCGGCGACGGTGAAGTCCAGATCGTCAGGCAGGGTGACCGGCAGGTCCTCCTGGGGCACGGGGACCTCACCGCAGTGCCGGCAGTGCACGATCGGGATCGGTGCGCCCCACGAGCGCTGTCGGGAGATCAACCAGTCGCGGAGCCGGGTGTTGACCTTGGCGGTCCCCCAGCCCTTGGCCTCGACGTCGGCGATGATGCGTGCCTTGGCCTCGTGCCAGGGCAGGCCGTCGTAGGCGCCGGAGTGCACCATCACCCCCGGACCGGTGTAGGCCTCGGTCATCGTGTCGGGGTCGAGCTCGTCCAGCAGCTGCCCGTCGGGGCCGGTCGGTCGGATGATCACCCGGATCTCCAGGCCCTCCTGCCGGGCGAAGTCGAAGTCACGCTGGTCGCCGACGGGCACCGCCATGATCGCGCCGGTGCCGTAGTCCATCAGCACGTAGTCGGCGGCGTAGGCGGGGATGTCCTCGCCGGTGAAGGGGTTGACCACGTCGAAGGGCAGGCGGTAGCCGGTCTTGCCGGCCTGCCGCTCGACATCGGAGCGGCGCGTGACCTCCGCGAGGTAGGCGTCGTAGGCCCGGTCCCCGGCCATGCGACGCCGCACCACCGGGTGCTCGGGAGCGAACACGAAGTAGGTCGCCCCGAAGATGGTGTCGGGACGGGTCGTGTAGACGTGGATCTCGTCCTCGCGATCGGCGGTGGGGAAGACGATCTCCGCCCCCTCGGAACGCCCGATCCAGGCCCGCTGGGAGTTCTTGACCCGCTCGGGCCAGTCGAGGTCGTCGAGGCCGGACAGCAGCTCGTCGGCGTACTCGGTGATCCGGAAGAACCACTGGGTCCGCGGTTGCCGGGACACCTCGGTGCCGCAACGCTCGCACCGACCGTCCACGACCTGCTCGTTGGCGAGCACCGTGGAGCAGGACGGGCAGAAGTTGACCAGCGCCTCGCGGCGGTAGGCCAGGCCGGCGTCGAAGAGCGCCAGGAACAGCCACTGGGTCCAGCGGTAGTACTCGGGGTCGCAGGTGTGCAGGACCGTGTCCCAGTCGAAGGAGTACCCGAGCCTGACGATCGTGGAGCGCTGCTCGTCGATGTTGGCGTAGGTCCAGGCCTTGGGGTCCGCGCCACGGTTGCGGGCGGCGTTCTCCGCCGGCAGCCCGAAGGCGTCCCACCCGATCGGGTTCAGGACGGTGTGCCCGGTCATCCTGAGGTGGCGGACCAACGCGTCGTGGATCGTGAAGATCTCCGCGTGGCCCATGTGCAGGTCGCCCGACGGGTAGGGGAACATCGTGAGCGCGTAGTAGGGCGCACGCTCCAGCGAGCTCGGGTCCAGTTCGGCCGGGCCGGGGCGCAGGGAGTAGGTGCGCTCCGCGGCCCACCGCTGGGCGATGGGCGGCTCGACGACGAGCGGGTCGTAGCGCTCGGGCTCGGCGGTGGGGTCGGTCGACATCGTGCGGGCTGGCCTCCGGAAGCGGACCCGCGGAGGGTAGCGAGCAGCGCGATCGCACCCGGGCTGCCGCGCTCGATCGAATCGCAGCAGCGTGTGGTTCGCGCGCCCTGGCGGCGCGGGCTACGCTCCCGGCCCGCACGGCCGTCGCGTCGTGCGCTCGGGCCGGTAGCGCAGTCCGGCAGCGCACCTCCATGGCATGGAGGGGGTCGTGGGTTCAAATCCCATCCGGTCCACCCGAGGGAGCCCTGGTCGCTGACCGGGGCTCTTCGCCGTTCGCAGGCCGACGCCGGCACCGTGGGTCGGCGTGTCGGCGCCGGGTACCTCCCGGGCCGGCACCGGGCGTCCCGCGAGCGAGGGGGCCGGTCCACCCGGTCGACGGTCGCGAACCTGCCCGGAGGTGGAGCCGTGGCACAGGTGATCGTGGTCGGGGCCGGCATGGCCGGCGGTCTCGCGGCGCTCGAGCTGCAGCGGGCCGGCCACCGGGTCGTCGTGCTGGACAAGGGCTTCGCTCCCGGCGGGCGGTTGGCCGCACGCACGATCGGGGCGGCGACCTTCGACGTCGGGGCACAGTTCCTGACCGCCCGATCACCCGAGTTCACGGCCCTGGTCGACACGTGGGTGGCGGAGGGGGTCGTGCGCACCTGGTTCCACGGCAGTCCCGATCGCGACGCCCCGAGCGATCCGCAGGGGCACCCGCGCTGGCGCGGGGTGCCCACGATGCGTCGCATCGTCGAGCATCTCACCACGGACCTGGACGTGCGGCTCGGCACGATCGTCACGGCGGTGACCCCGCACCGGGGGCGGTGGCGCATCGACCTCGCCGCGCGCCCCGTCGGCAGCAGCTCGCGACCATCCCCTCCGCCGACCACCGGTCAGCACACCCTCGATGCCGACGCGGTCCTGCTCACCAGCCCGCTGCCGCAGGCCCGTGACCTGCTGGCGGCCGGCGGGGCCCGGCTCACCGCCGAGGTGGCGGACCGGTTGAGCGCGGCGACCTACGACCCCTGCCTGACGGCCCTGGCGATCCCCGCGGGGCCGACCGAGCTACCGGCGCGAGGCGCCGTGCGACTCGCCGATGGGCCACTCGCCTGGATCAGCGACCACCAGCGCAGCGGCGCTTCGGCCACGCCCGCCATCACCGTCCACGCCGACGCGGACTACAGCCGCGACCGTTTCACCGCGCCCCAGGAGACCATCGCCCGTGAGCTCATGACGGCCGCCCGCGGGCTCCTGGGCACCGATGCCGAGGTGGTGCACCTGCATCGCTGGCGGTTCGCCGCACCGACCGCGGTGCTCGGCGACGAGCCCATGATCGACCACGTCGGCGGCGCGCCGATCGCCCTGGCCGGCGACGCCCTCGAGGGCGGACGCGTCGAGGGGGCGGCGGTCTCGGGCCTCAGGAGCGCCGCGACCCTGCGCACGGCGCTGGCGGCGCGTGGCGACGGCTGAGGTGACCCGCCGCCGACGGCGTCAACGCATCTGCGGGACCGCGTCGGAGGTCGTGCCCGTGGCGAACCCGCCGGTCCGCAGCTCGACCGGCAGGTGCGCGAGGTCGTTGTAGCTGGCCAGCACGGGATGCACGCCGCTCGGCAGCAACCGCCCCGTGCCGTTGCCGCCGGTCGTCCCCTCGTCGATACGACCGGGTGCGACGTCCTCCTCGATCAGCAGCAGGAGCTGGGCCACCGAGGCGTTGCCGACCGGGCCCAGGCTCCGAGGTGGCAGGCGGAACAGGCGATGCAGGCCGTGCCAGATGCTGCCGCCGTGGCTGACGACCACGGTCACACCGCCGCGTGGCGTCGCCGTCAGCAGCTCGGCCAGCGCCGGGGCGACCCGGTCGGCGAGCTCGGTCGCGGTCTCGGCACCGATCTCGCCCATCACGTCGACACCGGTCGTCCACCGCCGGTAGCGCTCGGGGTCGTCGTTGGCCAGCTCGGTGTGGGAACGGCCCTCCCAGCGCCCGAAGGAGCGCTCGCGCAGGCGCCGATCGTGCACGGGGTCCAGACCGAGCCGCCGCGCGACGGGCGCGGCGGTCTCGGTCGCACGCTGGAGGTCGGAGGTCACGAGACGGACGGCGGCGGGATCGGTGGCCAGCTGCTGCGCGAGTCCCGGTCCGATGGTGTCGCCGAGGGCCTGGGCCTGGGCGTGCCCACGTTCGGAGAGCCCAGCACAGGCCTGCCCCTGGATGCGTCCCTCGGCGTTCCACCGGGACTCGCCGTGCCGGACCAGCAGGAGCTGCCTCACACCCGGCCCTCGACCTCGGTGTCCACGGCCGAGGCCAGGACGTCACCGGTGCGCACGTCGCGTCGTGGCACGTCGGCCCACAGTCGCTCCAGCGCGTAGAGACCACGCTGCTCGGCGAGGAAGAGGTGGCAGACCAGATCCCCGTAGTCGAGCAGCACCCAACCGGCGGACGGGGTCCCCTCGCGGCGCGCCGGACGCCGCCCATGGTCGCGCAGCCGCTCCTCGATCCGCTCGGCCACGGCTTTGAGCTGCCGGTCGCTGCCGGCGCTGGCGAGCAGGAACACGTCGACGATCACCAACAGCTCGCTCACGTCGAGCAGGGCGAGGTCATCCGCCTTGACGTCGTCGGCCGCGTCCGCCGCCGCGACGGCGAGTTGGACGGCCTCTTCGGTGGCTGGCACGGGGCAGGCTCGAGGGTCGGGGATGGCGAGACGGCCCCGTCGCCGGCGCGACGCGGCCGATGGGGCTGGGCACCAGGGTACGGCGCTGCCGCCGCACGCGAGCTCAGCCGCCGTCGGGCGGGAAGTCCGCGCCGACCACGACCGTGACGTCCACGACCGATCCCGGGGTCGCCGCCAGCTCGAGCTCCCCCACACCGAGCCGCGCCTGGACGTCACGACCGACCGCCAGTTGCCCCGGGGAGCGGTCGTGGAGCACGATCCGGGTGGTCTGGTAGGTGAAGCGGTCGGCGTTGCCGGTCAGCACGATGCGGTACCCGCCGTCGGAGAGCCGCTCCGCCACCTCCTGGCCGACCCGCGGCACACCGTTGCCGTTGAGGATCTCCACGTCCCGGCCACCGACCACCTCGGTGCCCGGTCGGGACGCCTCGAACCGGTCGGCGACCAGCTCGTCGGTCCGGCCGACATCGAGGCGGTAGCCGTCGTCGCGCCCGCTGCCGAGGGGGACCACCGGAAGGGTCCAGGTCGTGACGCCATCGACGGCGCGTGCCTCTGCGAGCTCGAGCAGCAGCGCGCGCACCAGCGCGGGCTCGTCGGTGGCGATGGCCGGGGACCCGTCCGCGAGCTCCATGCTGAGCCAGCGATCGACCAAGGACGGCTCCTGCGCGAGGGCATCCAGCATCGCGCCGAGCACCTGCTGGACCCGTGGAAGCGCATCCAGCTCGGTCTCCCCGGCGGCGGTCATGGTCAGGTACGCCGCCAGCCGCTCGCCACTGAGCACCTGCTCGCCGGGCTCGAACCGCACCGAGCCGTCCGGTGCGCTCAGTTCGGTGCGAACGGTCACCTCGACCCCACCGAGGGTGTCGAGCAGCGCCGCCCAGCCGGCGGTCGAGATCGTCGCGACACCGTCGATACCGATCCCGAGCAGGTTGGCGACGGTCACGCCGATGAGGGGAGCGCCACCGAGCTGCTGCGCCTCT
>JAWLDJ010000006.1:58044-59576 GCA_041686695.1 Nitriliruptoraceae bacterium | reverse complement strand
GGTCAAGGGTCCGCACAACGGCTACGCGAAGAACGCCGAGCCCATGCTCGGTGTGATCGGCAAGCACCGCGACGCGGTCGACGACATCGATCCCCGTCCCGTGCCCAAGGACCTGATGGTCGCTGCGCGCACCGCCTGGGACGAGGCGCTCGAGCTCGGGCGCGAGCACGGCTACCGCAACGCTCAGGCCACGGTGCTGGCACCGACCGGCACGATCGGTCTGATGATGGACTGCGACACCACCGGGATCGAGCCCGACCTGGGCCTGGTCAAGATGAAGAAGATGGTCGGTGGAGCATCGATCCAGATCGTGAACCAGACGGTCCCGCAGGCGCTGCGCCACCTCGGGTACGCCGAGGAGACGGTCGAGGCGATCGTCGAGTACATCGCGGAGCACAAGACGATCCACGGCGCCCCGGCGCTGCTGCCGGAGCACACGAAGGTGTTCCAGTGCGCGATGGGTGACGACGCGATCCACTACATGGGGCACGTCAAGATGATGGCGGCGGCGCAGCCGTTCATCTCGGGCGCCATCTCCAAGACCGTGAACCTCCCCGAGACGGCCACGGTCGCCGACGTCGAGCAGCTCCATCTGGACGCCTGGAAGCTCGGCGTCAAGGCGATCGCGATCTACCGCGACAACTGCAAGGTCGCGCAGCCGTTGAGCGTGTCCAGGAAGGACGACGCCAAGGTGGATGCGGCCACACCGGCCGCCGAGGTGGTGCACGTCCCACAGCGGCGCAAGCTGCCGAAGACCCGGCCGAGCCAGACCATCAGTTTCCGGGTCGGTGACGCCAAGGGCTACATCACCGCTGGCGAGTACCCCGGTGACGGGATGGGCGAGTTGTTCGTCAAGATCGGCAAGCAGGGCTCGACGCTGTCGGGGCTGCTGGATGCCTTCGCGATCTCGATGTCGATCGGGCTGCAGTACGGCGTGCCGCTCGAGGCCTACGTGTCGAAGTTCATGAACATGCGCTTCGAGCCCGCCGGCATGACCGACGACGACGAGGTCCGGTTCGCCACCTCCGTGGTGGACTTCCTGGCCCGAAAGCTCGCGCTGGAGTACCTGCCCTACGAGGAGCGTGAGGCACTCGGCATCTACACCGTCGAGGAGCGCACCCAGATGGTCGACCAGGGGTACGGCGACCGGGAGCCCGAGGTGCCCACCGCACCGACCGCTGAGGCGGTGCGTACCTCCGAGCCGCTGCCGGAGGTCAGCGCCACGTCGTTGCCGGTCGACCACGACGCGCCGATGTGCTTCGACTGCGGGATCAAGATGATCCGCGCAGGGGCCTGCCACGTCTGTGAGTCCTGTGGCACGACCAGCGGGTGCAGCTGAGACTGACCAACGTCGGTGTGTCCCCTCGGGGGTAGGTGACCACCACCCCCGAGGAGTCCACAGGCAGCGGTCGACCGAACCAGGATGTCCCACCCAGGCGGTGCACTCCGCCGGGTGGGACATCTGCATGCCGGGAGCTCACATCGTTGCCGGTCGGGTCGCCGCCGGTCAGATCGTTGCCGGTCGGGTCGCC
>JAWLDJ010000006.1:56258-57944 GCA_041686695.1 Nitriliruptoraceae bacterium | reverse complement strand
CCGGTCAGATCGTTGCCGGTCGGGTCGCCACCGGTCAGATCGTTGCCGGTCGGGTCGTTGCCGGCCGTGCACTGCTCGCGCAGGCAGCAGGACGAACGCAGACCCCGTCGGGCGCCACACCCGGACGACGTCGCTGAGGAGCGATCGGGTGGACCTTCCAGATCGCCTACGGCAGGGGTGGGCTCGGGCCATCCGGCTGTTCTGGGGGTGGGCTCGGGCCGCTCGGCTGTGCTGGAGGTGGGCTTGCTCCCGGTGGCTCTGCCGGGGGTGGACTCGGGCCCCGGGCTCGCTGTGGCGGCCGGTCCGTCCGGTGGTAGGTCACGGTGTCGCCCGCGACCGCGATCCGCCACGGCCCGTGATCGAACCGGCGGTGGTGCCGGCGGCACAGCAGGGCAGCGTTGTGCGGGCTGAGTCGTCCGTTCTGCACGAAGGGGGTGTGGCCGTGGGCCACGTCGCACCAGGCGGCCGGTGCATCGCACCCGGGCCAGGTGCAACCGCCATCACGGAGCAGGAGCGCGCGCCACAGCCCGGCAGGCACGGTACGGACGGTCTCCGACACCTCGATGGGCGCACGGTCGGCATCACGGACGATGCGGAGCGATCGGCAGTCATCGAGCAGCGGGCCGACCTCATCGGTCGTGACGGGCTGGCCGGATCGACCGAATCTGCCGACACCCGGTTCGTCGGTTCGCTCGTAACGAGCCAGTTGCTCCGCGTCGAAGATCACGAGCACCTGCGGGCGTGCCCCGTGCTGCGTTGGGGCGTCGCCACCCCGCAGCGCTGCGGCGCACAGCTGCTCGAAGCCGTCGGCGGCGCGTTGCTCCGGGGTGCGGTGTTCGCCAGGGGCGTCGGGCAGACAGAAGGCATCGAGCGCGACGCGGGCGGTCTCGGCCGCCGTGCCGTACAGGAGGCCGGAGAAGGCGAAGCCACCATCGGGGGTATCGGTCGCGCGGACCCGCCGTCGCCCGTGCTTGCGGCGTTCCGTGGTGGCTGCACCGTCGGGTGACAGCGAGGCGAGCAACGTCCGCGCCTGACGGCCGAACCTCGTGGCGTCGCGATCCCGGGCCAGCTCGAGCAGACGCTGCTCGAACCCCTCCCGCTCGTCGTCGTCGACGGCGGCGAGGAGCTCGTCGATCACGCGGACGTGATCGGGTGACAGCTCACCGGCGAGGAAGGCGCGTCCGGTCTCGGCATGCCGACCGGCAGCCCGGCCGGCTTCCACCGCGCGCTTGGCTTGAGACGGTGTCAGCTGCTGGGCGTCGGCGACCGCGCGTCGGGCCTCCCGCTGTGCCGCCCCGCGGCCCTGCGGCGGCGCGTTCGCGATGGTGCGGGCTTCCAGCGTCGCCGACCAACGGGCACGGAGCGCGGTCAAGCGTGCGAGTGGCTGTCGGAGCCGGGCGAGGTGGTCACGGAGCGCGGCGTCGCTGAGGGCGTCCACGTCGATGGCACCGAGTCGGTCGATCGCGCGGTGCAGCTCCTGGGTGGTCGACCCGTCGGTCCCACGGGACGGCTCGGCAGCGCGGTCGTCGGTGTCGCCGGACGGTTCGGCAGCGCGGTCGTAGGAGTCATCCGGCTGCTCGGCAGCCAGAGCATCGTGCCGATGCCGGAGCAGGACGTCGTCGCCGCGCCGCAAGCCGGCGCGGGAGCCGGCGCGGGAGCCGGCGCGGGAGCCGGCGCGGGAGCCGG
>JAWLDJ010000006.1:0-56158 GCA_041686695.1 Nitriliruptoraceae bacterium | reverse complement strand
GAGCATCGTGCCGATGCCGGAGCAGGACGTCGTCGCCGCGCCGCAAGCCGGCGCGGGAGCCGGCGCGGGAGCCGGCGCGGGAGCCGGCGCGGGAGCCGGCGCGGGAGCCGGGGAAGGAGCCGGCGCAGGAGCCGGCGCAGGAGCGGCAGCGGCTCCTGCCGCAGATCCGGGCCGGCCGTCCCGCAGCCGCGGCGGTGCTGCTCACAGGCCCGACGCGGTAGCTGGCGAGCTCCGACATGCCGCCTCCGATGACGATGCGCAGAGCACACCGTAACCGAACAGGTGTTCGTTCAGGCAGCGAGTGGGTGCAGGGCTGTGGACAGCGTCCTCAGGTGCCGCGCGTGGCGCGCAGCACGCTCAACAGGGCATGCCCGTAGGCCTCGTCGGCCTCCGGCGCCTCCACCTCGACGAGCTCCTCGCCGATCCGTACGGTGCACCGCCACCCCGCGTCGAGGCGGGCCAGCGAGAGCAACGCGGTCCCGAGCTGCTCCCTGAGCTGGCCTTCACGGGGGAGCCAGACGGTCTCGGCGCGTTCGATGGCGTCGAGTGCCCACTCGGTCGTGCCGTTGAAGGCGATCAGATCGCCGACCGGCGAGCGTCGTACCTCGACGACCATCTCGGAGATCGTGAAGACGTGGCCATCGAGGTCGCGGTCCGGGAGGACGAAGCGATCACCCTCCGCCGGCGTCCACTGCAGACCCTCGGCGCGCAGCTGCTCGGCGAGTTCGAAGCTGATCATGATGTCCCTGGTTCCTGCGGGAGGGACTGCCGAAGGTAGGGGTCCGAGCCTCGGCTGGGAACGCCGGGCGCTTCGCCGGGGCCTGCGTTCCTGCCCTAGGCTGGTCCGCATGCCTGTCCTGGTCACCGCCGCGCAGCACCCGCTGGCCCGCCGGATCGCGACCCGCCTCTTGGAGGAGGGCGGCGAGGTGCGGGTCACCGCTAACGGCGATGTCACCAGCCTGCGAGCGGCGGGCGCCTTCGTCGCCACGGCGACCAGCGACGACGAGGGGCGTCTCGAAGCGGCGTTGGCCCAGGTCCACACGTTGGTGCACGTCGGTGGTGGGCTCGGGACCTCCGAGCCGGAGCGTCTGGTGGCCGACGCCGAGGTGGCCGCGCGGGCGGCGGCCGGAGCCGGCATCCGTCGCGTCATCGCCCTGTCCCTGCCCGGCGCGTCCCCGCGGGCGGCCGACCCGCTACGACGGGCCAAGGGTCGGATGGAGGAGGCCTTCGCGGCGTTGCCCTGCCCCTCGATCGTGTTGCGCGTCGGGCTCGTCGACACCCCGCTGCTGCGGGACGCGCTGCTCACCGCCGGTCTGGCTCCGGAGCTGATGGGCACGGTGGTGCGGCCCGTGCGGATCGTCGATCTGCTGGAGCTGATCGTGGCCTTCGATCGGGCACGGTCGAGCCGCTCAGAGGGTCACCTCGTGGTGGCCGCCGACGGCCCGGTCGCGATGTCGCTCGTGGGCTTGATCGACCGTGTCACCTCGAGCGAGGTCGATGGCCGGCCGAGTCGCGTCGGACGTCGGCTCCCCGACGAAGCCACCACGGCGCGCCTGGCCGCGGTGCTGGCAGGTCCCTGGGCGCAGGACGAGCCCCATCTGCTCGACGGGTGGGACTTCGCCGGCCTGCAACCCGGGGTGCCGGGTCCGCTCGGCTCCTGATGGGCCCCGGGTGCCGAGCCCCGTCGCTCGAGGGGGCCGGCACCCACGGCACGGTCAGTACTCCTCGGTCGGCTGGTCGATGAAGGGCATCATCGCGCGCAGTTCGCGACCCACCACCTCGACGGGGTGGTCCTTGCCCTCGGCGCGCTTGCGCGTGAAGAACTCGCCACCCGACTCGATCTCCGCGGTGAAGTTGCGCGCGAACGTGCCGTCCTGGATCTCGGCCAGGATCTGCCGCATCGCCGCCTTCGACTCCTCGCCGATCACGCGTGGGCCGGACACGTAGTCGCCGTACTCCGCGGTGGTCGAGATCGAGTGCCGCATCCACGAGATGCCGCCCTCGTACATCATGTCGACGATCAGCTTGAGCTCGTGGAGGCACTCGAAGTAGGCGGCCTCGGGCTGGTAGCCGGCCTCGGTCAGCGTCTCGAAGCCTGCCTGCACGAGGTGGCTGACGCCCCCGCACAGCACGGCCTGCTCACCGAACAGGTCGGTCTCGGTCTCCTCCGCGAAGGTGGTCTCCAGCACCCCCGCGCGGGTGAGTCCCATGCCCTTTGCGTAGGAGCGCCCGAGGGCCATCGCGGCCCCGGTGGCGTCCTGGTGCACCGCGACCAGACCGGGGACGCCCTGCCCCTGCTCGTAGGTGCGCCGGGCGATGTGGCCGGGCGACTTCGGCGCCACCAGCAGCACGTCGACGCCCTCCGGCGCCTCGATCAGCCCGTAGTGGATGTTGAAGCCGTGACCGAAGACCAGGGCGTTGCCCGGTGCGACGGCCTCGCGCAGGCCACCCTCCCACATCCCCTTCTGGGCGGTGTCCGGAGCGAGGATGACGATGACGTCGGCCTCGGCCGCGGCGTCGTTGGTCGGGAGCACCCGCAGGCCCTGCTCCTCAGCCCGGGTCCAGGACGGGGAGCCTTCGCGGAGACCGACGCGCACGTCGACGCCGGAGTCGCGCAGGTTCAGGCTGTGCGCGTGGCCCTGGCTGCCGTACCCGAGCACAGCGACCTTCCTGCCCTGGATGAGGGAGAGATCGGCGTCGTCGTCGTAGAAGATGGTGGCCATGGCTGTCTCGCTCCTGGGCGCTGGTTCACGGACGCCGAGGTGGTCGACGTCGCCTGGCCGCGGAGCCTAGGACACCGCGCCGCGGTGGCAGACCTCGCCATGGTGCTCCGGCTCAGTCCGACGGTGCCGGCAGCCCGAGCAGCAGGTCGCCGGGGACGAGCTCCTCGACCGCGGCATCGTCGTAACGCAGCAGCGTGTCACGCCGCACGACCGCCAGGTTCACACCCTTCGCCTCGCCGAGGGGGCGTCCGATCTCATCGGGCTCGACCTCACGCTCCACCAGGACCAGACCCTGCGAGGTGTGCAGGAGGTCGGTCACCACGGCGGCGATCCGGGGATTGCGGCTCGTCACCCCGAGCAGCCGGCCCGTCGTCTCCGCGGAGGTGATCACCGCATCGGCCCCGGACTGGCGGAGCAGGTGGGCGTTCTCCTGCTCCCGCACGGTCGCCACGATGGTGGCCTCGGGCGCGAGTTCGCGGGCGGTCAGCGTGATCAGCACCGCCGCGTCGTCCCGCTCGGGTGCGACGATCACCGAGCGGGCGCGCGCGACGTGCGCCTCCAGCAGGGTCCGTGTCCGGGAGGCGTCGCCGTTGACGACCGTGTACCCGTCCTGGGAGGCCTCCTGCGCCGCCTCCGGATCGACCTCGACGACCACGATGTCGCTGCGGGCGGGGCCGTTCGGATCCTCCTCGGCCAGCGCACGCGCCGCGGATTGGCCCTTGACGCCGTAGCCACAGATCACGTGATGATCGC
Source organism: Nitriliruptoraceae bacterium (assembly GCA_041686695.1). Classification (GTDB taxonomy): domain Bacteria; phylum Actinomycetota; class Nitriliruptoria; order Nitriliruptorales; family Nitriliruptoraceae; genus T1Sed10-7. Next base: position 52,682 of record JAWLDJ010000006.1, on the reverse strand, counting down.
GCACCCGTCTGCTCCATCGGTCGTGTCGGATGGTCTCCCGCCAGCGGTCGGTCAGCAGCTCCACCGTCGTGCCCACGACCACGAGCAGGAAGGCGACCCGGGCGGGCGTGATCACCAGGATCGCGGTGAGGCGTGCAGCGCTCGTGACCGGGGTGATGTCGCCGTAGCCGGTGGTGGTCACCGTGACCGAGGCGTAGTACAGCGCATCGAGCAGGCCGACCGGCTGACCGGTCGCGTCGACGTACCCGCCCCGGGTCGCCAGGACAGCGAAGGCGACCACGAACAGCAGCCCGACGGCGACCGCGATGCGCCGGGCGAGTGCCACCAGCGGTGCTCGCTCGGGCACGGGGACGGTGGCCCGGATCTGATCGATGGCACCCACCTTTCGGCCCTGTCGGGGCGCAACGCTAGTCCCTCGGCGCGGGGGCCGGCCGGCTGCTTGACTCGAGGTCGTCCATCCATCCTGGGGTCCACCGTGGCGAAACGTCTCTACCTCGCATCTCTGGAGCCCCGGGCGGGCCGCTCCCTGGTCACGCTCGGGATCATGGAACTGCTCACCCGGCGCCTGGGGTCGGTGGGTTACGTCCGACCGGTCGTGCCCTCGAGCCGTGAACCCGATCAGCGGATCGAGCTGATGCGACGGCGCTACGACCTCGATCTCGATCCCGACGAGATGGTCGTCTTCGGCTCCGACGAGGTGGCGGAGCTGTTCGGCGACGGTCGTGGGGAGGAGGTCTTCACCGGCATCCTCGACGTCGCTCAGGAGATGGAGCAGCGCTACCCCTTCGTGCTCTACGACGGCTCCGACTACACCGGTGCGGCGGCCTCGCTCGAGTTCGACGTCAACGCCCAGATCGCCAACCACCTCGGCGCTCCCGTCCTGGCGGTGGTCAACGGAGCGGAGCGGCTGCCGGGCGAGGTGCTCGACGCGCTCAACATCGCCCGCGAGTCCCTGGTGAACGAGGGCTGCACGATCGCCGCGCTGGTGATCAACCGGGTCGATCCCAGCGTGATCGACGAGGTCCGCGAGGCGGTGGAGGCTGCTGCCGAGGAGGAGCCCGTGTGGGTGCTTCCCGAGGTGCCGATGCTCGCCAAGCCGACCGTGCGCGAGATCTCGGACGAACTCGGCGCCGACCAGCTCGCCGGGTCGGTCACCGACCTCGACCGCGAGGTCACGGTCATCAAGATCGCGGCGATGAGCCTGCCGAACGTCCTCGATCACATGGACGAGGGGGCGCTGCTGATCACCCCGGCCGACCGTCCGGACGTCATCGCCGGGACCCTGCTGGCGCGTACCGCCGGGACCTTCCCGAACATCGCGGCGTTGATGCTGACCGGCGGGTTCCCGCTGCACCGCAACCTCGAGCAGCTCCTCGATGGGCTCGGCGACGTCGCTCTGCCCCTGCTGGCGGTGTCCGGCGACACCTGGACCACGGCCCGTCGGGTCGCCGGCGTGCCGGCCGTGATGCGTCCGGGCAACGAGCGCAAGATCGAGACGGCCCTCGGCGTCTTCGAGGAGCACGTGGACACCCATGTGCTCGAGCAGCGCATCGAGGTGGCGCGCACCGAACGGGTCACGCCGCTGATGTTCGAGTACGAGCTGCTCCAGCGGGCCCGGGCCGATCGTCGCTGCATCGTGCTGCCTGAGGGGGAGGACGAACGGATCCTGCGCGCCACCGAGGTCCTGCGGCGCCGCAACGTCGTCGACCTGATCCTGGTGGGCGACGCCGAACAGATCCGGTCCCGGGCCGACGCTGCCGGCGTCGACCTCGGCGACATCGAGGTGATCGACCCCGGCGAGTCCGACCTGGTCGAGGACTTCGCGGCCGAGTACGCCGAGCTGCGTTCCCACAAGGGTGTGACGAGGGAGTTCGCCCTGGAGACGATGCTCGACGTCAGCTACTTCGGGACCATGATGGTCCACCGGGGCCTGGCCGACGGCATGGTGTCCGGGGCCGTCCACACCACCCAGCACACGATCCGTCCCGCCTTCGAGATCATCAAGACCGTCGAGGGCGTGTCGATCGTCTCCTCGGTGTTCTTCATGGCGCTCGCCGACCGCGTGCTGGTCTACGGCGACTGTGCGGTCAACCCCGAGCCCGATGCCAAGGGACTGGCCGATATCGCGATCAGCTCGGCGACCACCGCAGCGGCATTCGGCATCGACCCGAAGATCGCGATGCTGTCGTACTCCACCGGTGGGTCGGGCAAGGGGCGCGCCGTGGAGCGCGTACGTGAGGCCACCGCCCTGGTCCGCGAACGCCGTCCCGACCTCGAGGTGGAGGGCCCGATCCAGTACGACGCGGCGATCGACGCCGGGGTCGGTGCGGCCAAGCTGCCGGGCTCCAGCGTCGCCGGTCACGCGACGGTGTTCATCTTCCCCGACCTCAACACCGGCAACAACACCTACAAGGCGGTGCAGCGCTCCTCCGGTGCGGTCGCGATCGGTCCGGTCCTGCAGGGCCTCAACAAGCCGGTCAACGACCTCTCGCGCGGGTGCCTGGTCGACGACATCGTCAACACCGTCACGATCACGGCGGTCCAAGCTCAGAGCTAGCCCCGACCGCGGCGCCGCCGTTGCGCCCAGGAGTCCACCCGTGCAGGTCCTCGTCCTCAACTCCGGCAGTTCCTCGATCAAGTACCGGCTCTACGACGATCACGACGACGGCCTGGCGCTGCGCGCCCGGGGGCTGGTCGAACGCATCGGTGAGCCCCGCGGCCGTGCCGAGCAGGTCGTGGTGACCGCGGACGGCTCCAGCACCGAGGACACCGAGGACGTGGCCATCCCGGACCACCAGGCCGGTTTCCGCTGGATCGTGTCCCGGCTCGAGGCGGCCGGTCTGGCCGACGACCTCGGTGCGATCGGTCACCGGGTCGTCCACGGCGGCGCGGAGTTCACGGCACCGACGGTGATCGACGAGGCGGTCGTCGCCCGGATCGAGGCGCAGGTCCCCCTCGCGCCGCTGCACAACCCGGCCAACCTCACCGGCATCGAGGTGGCCCGCCAGCTGCGGCCCGAGCTCACCAACGTCGCGGTGTTCGACACCGCCTTCCACGCGACCCTGCCGCCCGCGGCCTACCGCTACGCCGTCCCCACCCGGCTCCTCGAGGAGCAGGGCATCCGCCGGTACGGCTTCCACGGCACCTCGCACGCCTACGTGGCCCGGCGTGCGGCCGCCGCGCTCGGCCGCCCCGAGGCCGAGCTCAAGCTCGTCACCCTCCACCTCGGCAACGGGGCATCGGCCACCGCCGTGGACGGGGGCCGCAGCGTGGAGACCTCGATGGGACTCTCGCCGCTGGAAGGGCTGGTGATGGGGACCCGGTCCGGCGATCTGGACCCGGCCGTGATCTTCCACCTGATCCGGCAGGCGGGGTTGAGTCCGGAGGAGGTGGAGCGGATCCTCAACCGCGAGAGCGGCCTGCTCGGGCTGTGTGGCGACAACGACCTGCGCACGATCGAGGAGCGCGCCGAGGGTGGTGACGAGGCCGCCCGGTTGGCGCTGGAGGTCTACGTGCACCGCATCCGCAAGTACCTCGGCGCCTACGCGGCGGTGCTCGGGCGGCTGGACGGGATCGTGTTCACGGCTGGGGTCGGAGAGAACTCGGACACGCTGCGCGAGCGGATCTGCGCGGACCTCGATGTCCTCGGGGTGCGGCTCGATCCGGCGCGCAACGCGGGGCAGCGGGCGGCGAAGGCGCCCGACGGCGTGATCGCGGTCCACGCCGCGGACAGCGAGGTCGCCGTGCTGGTCGTCGCCACCGACGAGGAACGCGAGATCGCGGAGCAGACGCTGACCGCGATCCGCGGCTGAGCCGGCGCCCGCAGCGGCCTGGTCCGCGCGGGCCGTCTACCGCGCCCGCCGCAGCGGCTGCCAGCCCCGGTAGGTCCAGCTCCGCCACAGCCACTCGACCGGTCCGAAGCGGTGGCGACGCAGCCACAGCGGGCACACCACGAGCAGCAGCGCCCAACTCGCCGCCACCACGACCAGCGCGCTGGTGGCCGTCCACGCGTCGTAGGTGCCCCAGCCGACGAACACCACGGCGGCGACCAGACTCTGCAACAGGTAGGCGGTCAGCGCCATCTGGCCGACGGCCGCCACAGGACGCCAGGTGCCGAACCGCAGGGCCAGGAGCGCGAGGCCGGCGAGGTAGCCGACGGCCAGCAGCGGGGCGGCGACGAGCTGTGCCGGCACGGCCGCCACCGCGATCCAGGCCGAGGTGCCCTCGCCGGTGGTGCCGGTGGCGGTGCCCACGGGTCCGAGCACGCCGAGCACGAGGTTGGCCGGCAGGCCCACACCCAGACCGACGAGGGCCAGGCGCCTCAGCAGCCCACGGGCGGCCCCCGGATCGGTGGCCACGCCGGACCGTGCGGTCGCGAAGCCCAGGAGGAACAGCGCCAACAGCCACGGCAGCGAGGTCAGCTGTCCGGTCTGGATGACGAGCGCCTCGAAGGAGCGGGCGGTCAGCACCTCGCTGAAGCCCCCGTCGGTGTAGGCCGCGATCGTGGCCTGGCGTCGCTCGTCGAAAAAGCCGCCGACCGCACCGCTGACGGCCTCCGGGCCGTCACCGCCGGCGAGTTCGCCGAAGGCCGTGGCGAGGGTGGCCACCGCGGCCAGCGCCGCCACCAGGCCACCCGACCACCACAGCGCCGTGCGCGGTCGTACGTCCAGGAACGGCAGCAGCGCGAAGCCGGTGAGCGCGTACACGAACAGGATGTCACCGGGGAACAGCAGCACCATGTGTGCCAGGCCGAACACCGCCAGGAGGAGGTAGCGCCGGGCCAGGAGGCGGTGCGCGGACCAGCCGCGCTGCCAGGCCTTCGCGGTCAGCAGCGCCGCCCCCACGCCGAACAGGATCGCGAAGCTCGAGACGAACTTGCCGGCGGCGAGCCAGCCCACCAGGAAGCTCGTGATCCGGTCGGCGTCATCGACCGGGGCCGGCAGCGCCCCGGCGAGCGCGTCGAACAGCGACGGACCGCGCATCAGCTCGATGTTGACCAGCAGGATGCCGAGCAGGGCGACGCCGCGCAGCAGGTCCAGGATCGGCTCGCGGTCGCGCGGCTGGACGGGGCGCGGGGCCTGCGCGGCCGGCAACGGCGGTGGTGGGGGCGGGGGCGGGGGCGGCGGTGTCGTCACCCCACGTGGTCGCCGTGTCCGAGCTCGCGCAGGGCGCTGCGGATCCGTTCGGCGGCCTCGTCGAGCTCGGCGGGGTCGGGGTCGGGGTCCACCCGCGCGAAGTCCAGGTCGGCGAGTTCACGCAGCGGGACCACGTGCACGTGGCAGTGCGGAACCTCGAAGCCGGCGATGGCGGTGCCGATGCGGGGGGGATCGAAGGCGGCCTGCAGCGCACGTCCGATGGTCTGGGTCACCGCACCGACCCGCTGCCAGGTTGCGGGATCGAGGTCGATCCAGTGGTCCACCTCGACACGGGGCACCACCAGCGTGTGGCCGGGGGCGAGCGGTCCGATCGACAGGAAGGCGACGACCTGCTCGTCGCGCCACACGAACCGACCCGGCAGTTCACCGTCGATGATCCTCGTGAACACGCTGGCCATGACCGGCTCCTGGTCGTCGGGTGACGGTGCTGGGCCGTTGGAGCGGGTGACCGGGATCGAACCGGCACCTCCTGCTTGGAAGGCAGGGGCTCTACCATTGAGCTACACCCGCGAGCAGCTGGCAGCGTAGCGAGGACGTCGCCGGCTCCGGGATCGGTCTGAGCTGCGATGTGGACCACGCCGACGGGTAGCGTGGCCCGTCACGTCCCGGTGTGCCCCTGGGACGCACCGATCAGGAGCCAGGGATGACCACGATGAAGGACCGGCTGCGCCTCGGGCCGGAGTTCCGGCCCGAGGAGTACGACCGCTACCGCGAGCTGGTGTTCGGCAACCTGGAGCGGCGCCTCAAGCGCTGGCAGCCCGAACAGGTCGAGCTCGAACTGTCGGTCAGCGGGAGGGAGACGAACTCCCAGCGCACGGTGCTGGCCTGCCGCATCGCCGGGGTGCCGACCATCGTCGGGACCTCGATCCTGCCCGACCTCGACAAGGCGGTCGTCGAGGTGCGCAACGACGTCCGTCGTCAGATCAACCGCTGGGTCACCCGCAAGGAGGCCGAACGCCGGCGCTGACGCGGCCGGTGACGCCGGCGTTGGCGCCGCCGTTCACGCCGCGGCTGAGGCGGCCGGTGACGCCGGCGTTGGCGCGGCGTCGTCGGGCGACGGCTCGCCGGATGGTCGGGGTGGCCGGATTCGAACCGGCGGCCCCCTGCTCCCAAAGCAGGTGCGCTAACCAAGCTGCGCCACACCCCGTGGGCGGGCGCAGCGTAGCGCCGGCCGTGACCACCACGGTCCCCTGCGCCTGCGGCCCGGCCGCGATCCTCGTGGTGGCTGAGCGCCCACCGCCCACCGGCCGGGCAGGCTGGATGGACACAGCGCCGCACAGGTGGAACCATCCGGTGTCCGGGCCCGTGTCGTTCGCTCCCCAGCGGCACCGATCGACGGTCCCGCGCCGGCGCGCGGCCCGCCCCCTCTCGCCCTGAGTGGCGAGTGGTCCACCGAACCCTTCCCTGACGAGGAACCACCCATCGTGAAGACGTCCACCGAGACGATCGACCCGGTCCAGGTCAAGCTGACCGTCGAGGTCGAGCCCAAGCGGGTCAAGCAGGCCTTCGACCAGGCGGCTCGTGAGCTCGCCAAGCAGGTCGAGTTGCCCGGCTTCCGCAAGGGCAAGGTCCCCCGCCGCCTGCTCGAGCAGCGGTTCGGTTCGGGCGTGGTCGCCCAGACCGCCATGGAGGACGCGCTGAGCGACTACTACGCCGAGGCGGTCCAGGCCGAGGATCTCCAGCCGATCGCCCAGCCCGAGGTCGACGTCGAGACCTTCGACGAGGCCGAGGGGTGCGTCTTCACCGCGACCGTGCAGGTCCGCCCCACCTTCGACCCGCCGGATCACACGGGTATCGGCGTCAGCTTCCCCGAGTGGGACGTCGACGATGCCGAGGTGGAGCAGCAGCTGGAGACCATGCGGGAACGCTTCGCCGAGGTCGACGAGGTGGAGCGGCCGGCCGCGGTCGGCGACCTCGTCACCATCGACCTCGAGGTCGAGGTGGGCGGCGTCAAGCTCGAGGACGCCACCGTGGAGGATGCGCTGTACGAGGTCGGCTCCGAAGGGGTCACCCCGAAGCTCGACGAGGAGGTCGTCGGCAAGGCTGCCGGCGACACCTTCACCTACGAGGACGAGCTCCCCGAGGAGTACCCGGAGCACGGGGGTGAGGCGGCCACCTTCCACGTGAGCGTCAAGGACGTCCGCGAGAAGACCCTGCCCGCGCTCGACGACGACTTCGCCACGTCCGCCTCGGAGTTCGACACGATCGAGGAGCTGCGGGCCGACCTCGAGCGCTCGCTGACCCGCCGGAAGGTCGAGCAGGCCCAGCACGAGCTGCGGGGCCGGATCCTGGAGGCCTACCTCGCGCGGGTCGACGTGCCGCTTCCACCAGCGATGGTCGAGGCGGAGGCGAACAACCGGCTGCACGAGGTCGAGCACCAGGCCGAGCGCTTCGGGATGAGCGCGGAGCAACTGCTCGAGGCCCAGGGGCTGAGCCCGGAGGAGCACCAGGAGCAGGCGGAGAACCAGGCGACCGCGTCGGTCAAGGCGCAACTGGTCCTCGACGCTCTGGCCACCCGGATCGAGCCGGACCTCGCACCCGCCGACATCGACCAGGAGATCGTGCGTCACGCCCAGGCCAACGGCGTCGCTCCCGACGAGATCGCGCGCATCGTCCAGGAGCAGGGCTCCTTGCCGGCGCTGATCGGTGACATCGTCCGCCGCAAGACCATCGATGCCATCGTCGCGGCCGCCGACGTCGAAGGCGGCCCGAGCGACGAGGAGCTGATCGAGCTCGGTCTGCTCGAGGACCCCGCGGCGGCGGCCGACGATGCGGCAGCGGCCGATGATGCCGCAGCGGCCGACGAGGACCGTGCCCCCGGCTTGATCGTGCCCGGGCAGGACCAGGACACCGATCAGGACGGTGACGACACCGCGCCGGAGCTGATCGTCCCCGGGCGCGACTGAGGGTCAGCCCACGGGTTGGGGTTGCGGGGTCGCTGGGTCGCTGTCGGGATCGAACCCGGCGGTCGTCAGCAGCAGCTCGGCGATCCCATCGTCGAAGTCCTCGCTGGCAGCGGCGTAGTTGAACACCCCGAGGATGCCGTCCTCCCGTTCCGCCACCAGCAATACGACGGAGGTGGTCTCGGGCTGTCCCTCAGGGGCGTCCTCTGAGGTGGGCAGATCCAGGTAGCGCAGCTGGATCGCCTGGCTGGCGCCGGTGAGCTCGACGGGTTCGTCGACCACCGGTTCCTGGTCGACGGTGTCGCGGTTGGCGGCCACGACCTCGTCGAAGGTGACCTCCTCCGGCAGCGTGGTGGGGTCGACGGCCTCGGCGGCGATCTGCTCCTCACCCTCGGGCGCCAGCGCCAGCGCCACGCCGCTGGCGAAGGCCAACTCGTCGAAGCTCCACCCCTCGGGAGCGGGCAGGGTGACACCGTTGGCGGCGAAGACCCCATCCACGATGTAGTCGTTGGGATCCTCGAGGTCGGCGGTGGGATCCCCGTTCGGGTCGTCGGCGCCGGCGAGGTCGTCGTCGTCGTCGAGCTCCTCGAGCTCCGCGGTCGCCTCCCCGTCGGCCGCATCGTCGGTGTCGCTGTCGGGGTCGTCGGCGCACGCGGTCGCCAGCAGCAGCAGCGCCACGCCGCTGACCAGCGCGCGGGCGGCCGCGCGACGGCGACGGGTGGGGACGAGGCTCTGGGGCACCGGGGCTCCTGTGTTCGGGTGATGGGGCTCGGCGGGGCGGGTGGGAGCGGTGCGGCCGCGGCAACCGGCCGGCACCGGGCTCGAGCGCACCGCCACCACGGTACGGGTTCCGCCGCGGTTCCCGCGTCACGTACCCACCGCCGTGACCATGGCCACGGCGGTGAGCCTGAGCGGACCCCACGAAGACTCCGGGTGCGGGACCGACGCGTCGGTACGCTGCTGGCCTCAGGACCGAACCGGTCCGATACCGACGCGAGGAGCCCCTGGTGGCGCGCACCGATCTGATCCCCGGCGGGTTCGGCCTGCCGTCGCCCGAGAACTACATCGTCCCGACGGTGATCGAGCAGACCAACCGTGGTGAACGTGCTTTCGACATCTACTCACGGTTGCTCCAGCAACGGATCATCTTCCTGGGCACGCCGGTCAACGACGAGATCGCCAACGTCGTGATGGCCCAGCTGCTCCACCTGGAGTCCGAGGACCCGGACAAGGACATCGCGCTCTACATCAACTCCCCGGGCGGGTCGATCACGGCCCTGTTCGCGATCTACGACACGATGGAGTTCATCGGCAACGACGTCTCGACGATCTGCATGGGCCAGGCGGCCTCGGCGGCGGCGGTGCTGCTGGCGGCGGGCACGCCCGGGAAGCGGTTCGCCCTGCCACACTCGCGGATCCTGCTGCACCAGCCCTCGGGCGGCGCGGAGGGCCAGTCGGTCGACATCGAGATCCAGGCCAAGGAGATCCTGCGCATGCGGGATCTGTTGAACGAGATGCTGGCGGACAAGACCGGCAAGACCGCGGAACAGGTCGACGCCGACACCGACCGCGACTTCATCCTCGACGCCGAGGGCGCCAAGGCCTACGGCATCGTCGATGAGATCATCTCCAGCCGGAAGGCCAAGCAGGGCGTCTCGAGCTGAGCCACCGCCGCGGCAGAGCTCCCGGCAGGCCCGGGAGCATTGCCGTACCATCGCGCCCGACGCTTGGGGGCGCCGCGCTCCGGGACCAACGGCAGCAGACGCCCGCATCGTCGGTAGGTGCGGGTCGAACTGCGACGAGCGAAGGGTCGTCGGATGGCGAAGTTCGGTGAGGGCGACGCGCTCTTGAAGTGCTCCTTCTGCGGCAAGTCGCAGAAGCAGGTCAAGAAGCTGATCGCGGGCCCCGGCGTCTACATCTGCGACGAGTGCATCGATCTGTGCAACGAGATCATCGAGGAGGAGCTCGCCGAGCCAGCGGAGCTCCAGCTCGACGAGCTGCCCAAGCCCAAGGAGATCTACGGCTACCTCGACGAGTACGTCGTCGGTCAGGACAGCGCGAAGAAGACCCTCGCGGTCGCGGTCTACAACCACTACAAGCGCATCCAGGTCGGGGGGACCGGTCCGGGCAACGCCGATGACGTGGAGCTGCAGAAGTCCAACATCCTGCTGCTCGGTCCGACCGGCTCGGGCAAGACCCTGCTGGCCCAGACCCTGGCGAAGCTGTTGAACGTGCCCTTCGCGATCGCCGATGCGACCGCGCTGACCGAGGCGGGCTACGTCGGCGAGGACGTGGAGAACATCCTCCTGAAGCTGATCCAGGCGGCCGACTTCGACGTGAAGAAGGCCGAGACCGGGATCATCTACATCGACGAGGTCGACAAGATCGCCCGCAAGTCGGACAACCCCTCGATCACCCGGGACGTGTCCGGGGAGGGGGTCCAGCAGGCGCTGTTGAAGATCCTGGAGGGCACCGTCGCCTCCGTCCCCCCGCAGGGTGGGCGCAAGCACCCCCACCAGGAATTCATCCAGATCGACACGAACAACATCCTGTTCGTGTGTGGCGGGGCCTTCGCCGGGCTCGAGCAGATCGTCGAGCAACGGCACGGCCAACGCGGGGTCGGCTTCGGGTCCGAGGTGACGGCACGCCGTGACAAGGACATCGCCGGCCTGCTGCGCGACGTGCTCCCCGAGGACCTCGTGCGCTACGGGCTCATCCCGGAGTTCATCGGTCGGCTCCCGATCGTCTCCTCCGTGGAGCCGCTCGACCGCGAGGCGCTGGTGGACATCCTGACGCAGCCACGCAACGCGCTGACCAAGCAGTACCGACGCTTCTTCGAGTTCGATGGCGTCGAGCTGGAGTTCGGCGCCGACGCGCTCGGCGAGATCGCTGACCTCGCGATCCTGCGTGAGACCGGCGCCCGAGGGCTGCGGGCGATCATGGAGGAGGTGCTGCTCTCGACCATGTACGAGCTGCCCTCCCGTGACGATGTCGGCCGGTGCGTGATCGACGCCGACACCGTGCGGCAGCGGACCAACCCCACGTTGGTACCCCATGCCAAGCTGCGCGGGTTGGATGAGCCCCAGGAGCGCTCGGCCTGACCGGGACGGTCGGCCCGCCGGTGGCCCCGGTCACCGCTGTCGACGTCGCGGACGTGCACCCGCGGGTCGCGGCGCACGTGCGGCACACGCCCGTGCTGCAGCTCGAAGCCGGTGAGCTCGGCCGCGACGCCGGGGGCGCGTCGCCGCCACTGGTCGCCAAGCTCGACCTGCTCCAGCCGACGGGTTCGTTCAAGGTGCGCGGGGCCGTGGCCCTGCTGACCGACCCGGCGCTGCGCGACCGCCTCCGAGGGGCCGGCGTGATCGCGGCTTCGGGAGGCAACTTCGGGCTGGCCGTGGCCTGGGCTGCCTCGCGACTGGGGATCCGGGCGACGGTGGTCGTGCCTGCCACCTCCCCGCGTGCCAAGCTCGACCCGATCGCGGCCCTGGGTGCGGAACTGGTCGTGGTCGATGGGGTGTACGCGGACGCCTTCGCCGCAGCCGAACGGCGTCGAGCGGCCGACGGGGCCGTGCTCGCGCATGCCTACGACCAGCCCCAGGTCGTCGCCGGCCAGGGCACGAGCGCCCGGGAACTGCTCGCCTCGGTCGACGCCCTCGACACGCTGCTGGTGGCCTGCGGTGGTGGGGGGCTGCTGGCTGGCACCATCGCCGCCGTCGGCGATCGGGTGCGGGTCGTGGCGGTCGAGACCCACGGCACCGCCACCCTGCACGCCGCGTTGGCGACCGGGCGGCCGGTCGATGTCGAGGTGTCCGGCCAGGCGGCATCGTCGCTCGGCGCCCGTCGGATCGGCGCCCATGCCTGGGCCGTCCGCGACCGGCTCGCCGGCGCCCTGCTGGTCAGCGACGCCGAGGTGGCGACGGCCCAGCACCGGCTCTGGGAGGCGGCACGGCTCGTGGCGGAGCCCGGCGGTGCGGTCGCCCTGGCCGCCCTCACCAGCCATCGCTACCGACCCGAGGCCGGTGAGCGCGTCGGGGTGATCCTGTGCGGTGCCAACACCGATCCCGCCAGCGCCGTCCCACCGTCGCCACGCGGCTGACGCACGCCGCTGACGCACGCGGCCGACCCCTGCCGCTGACCCCTGCCGCTGACCCCTGCCGCTGACCCCTGCCGCTGACCCCTGCCGCTGACCCCTGGGGCGAAGATAGGGGCTTCCCCCCGTGGCGAACGACGTCCCGGTACGCCACCGTGGGAGACGACGGCGGAAGGCAGCCACGTGTCCACCCTCACCGATCGGCTCGACGCCTGGGTCGATGCCGGGCTCGTGAGCCCCGAGCAGGCCGAACGCATCGTGGCCTTCGAAACCGACGGCTCGCGGCACACGGGCTGGAGCCCCGCGCTGGGCGGTGGGCACCGCGACACCTTCGAGGACACTGCGGCGGCCGGTGGCTCGGGATCGGGTTCCCGCAACCGCACGAGCATCGCGGAGGCGATCGGTTACGTCGGGGCTGCGCTGGCACTGGGTGCGATCTCGCTCCTCCTCGGCCAGCTGTGGGCCGATCTGCTGGTCGGTGGTCGCCTGGCCCTGGTCGGTGTCCTGACCGTCGCCGTGTTCGGCGCCGGCCTCGGGCTGCGGGGGTCCTCGCAACCGGCGATGCAGCGCCTGACCAGCGTCCTGCTGACCGCCACGGTGGCCGGGGTGGGCTGGTTCGTCGGTGTGGTCGCCGACGACGTGCTCGAGCTGCGCTCGGACGCCACCGGGGTCACGGTCGGTGCCGCGATGCTCGTCGTCGCGGCAGCGCTGTACCTGTGGCGGGGTGGCGCGCTGCTCCAGCTCGCGACACTGGGCTCCGTGCTGCTGACTGCGGGGACGTCGTTGTCGCTGTCGTCTCTCACGCCCGAGCCGGTCTGGTACGGCGTGTCGTTCGCGGCCATCGGGGTGGCGTGGTTCCTCCTCGCGGCCGGCGGCTGGCTCCCGCCGCGTGCGCTCGGGGAGATCACCGGGGCACTGGCGGCGTTCGGCGGTGTCCAGATCGCGGCCTCCGATGGACCCACCATCCTGGTGCTGGCCGTCGGCATCGTCGCCGCGGGCGGGCTCGTCTGGCTGGCCGTCCAGGGGGATCAGCTGCGCCACCTCGTCGTCGGTGCGCTGGCGCTGTTCGTCCTGGCGCCGCAGCTGGTCTTCGAGCTCTTCGGTGATGCGATCGGTGGGCCGGCCACGCTCCTGCTGATCGGACTGCTCCTCGTGCTCCTCGCCGTCGGCCTCGGGCGAGCCCGCCGTGAGGTCGTCGACGACGACTCAGCGCCCCGGCACCACACCACCGGATCGCAGGGAGGTGTGTCGTGAACGCCGCCTCGAACCCTCCGACACCACCCGATGCCACCGCCTCGTCGGGCGCCACCGGGGGTGGGCCACCGCCCTCTCGGCCCTCGTCCCCTCGGTCCTCTACCGGGCCGCGCAGCCTGCCGGCCCTCGTGGCAGCGGCCGTCGTGATCGTCGTGGTCGTCGTGCTCGTCCTGTTGTTCGGCGTCGCCCGCCCGCCGCAGCTGGCGACGGTGGAGGAGGTGCCCACACCGTCACCGGAGGCCAGTGTGGCCTGGTCGCAGTGGGAGGAAGGTGGGAGCTGTATCCACACCGTGGATCCGCAGGGCACCCGCAGCGAGGTCGGGTGCGGCTACGAGGGGGAGCTGCTCGCCTGGACCGACGATGGCATCGTCGTGCTGGCCTGGGGGCCACGTGAGGCAGCGGAGGTCGCGGAGGTCATCGACCCCGACACGGGCGAGGTCGTCGATCGGGTCGACGATCTCGACGGCGAACCCGAGGAGTGGCGGCGTGAGCCCCACGGCGGCGTGGTCCACAGCCGCAACGTCGACGGCACCCTCACGGTCACGCTCCGCGACGGCGATGTCGAGCTCTGGCGGGTCGACGCCCCCGGCAGGTACGGCATCGAGGAGGCGGTGCTGTCGCCGGACGGGGTCTGGGTCGCGATGGTCGACCGGTCCGAACGCCTGCTCCTGGTGCCGGCTGACGGGTCAGCTGCACCCCGCGTCTGGGCGGAGGTGGACGAGCGTTGGGTCCGGCCGGTGTGGGAGGGCAGCACCCTGACGGCACCCGAGGACGGCTGAGCCACCGCGGCCCAGGATGCGCCGTCAGCCGTCGGTCATCGCTGGCCGGTCGGTCACCCCGCGCGGGCTTGCTGGGTGGGTCGGGGTCAGCCGTCGGTCACCGCTGGCCGGTCGGTCACCCCACGCGGGCTTGCTGGGTGGGTCGGGGTCAGCCGTCGGTCACCGCTGGCCGGTCGGTGACCCCGCGATGCCTCGCGGTGGCGTCGGGGCCGCTGGGCGGGCACCAGGCGCCAGGTGCCGGCCGCCGGTCGGCGCAGCACCGCGGTGAGCTCGCTGGCTACGCTCGGCCAGCATCCTGTGTGCACCCCCCGTCCCGACCACCTCGGACGCTTCCGATGCCCCAGCTGCCCAAGGCCTACGATCCTGCCGCCGTCGAGTCCGCGCTCTACGAGGACTGGCGCGCTGCCGGACTGTTCCATGCCGAGCCGGACGATGACGGCGAACCCTTCTCCATCGTCATCCCGCCGCCGAACGTGACCGGCTCCCTGCACGTCGGGCACGCCCTGGACAACACGATCCAGGACGTGATCATCCGTCGCGCCCGGATGCAGGGCCGCAACGCCGTGTGGATCCCCGGGACCGACCATGCCGGGATCGCCACCCAGAACGTCGTGGAGCGCCAACTCGCCGCCGAGGGCACCGACCGTCACGAGCTCGGCCGCGACGCCTTCCTCGAGCGCGTCTGGTCCTGGCGGGAGACCTCCGGGGGCCAGATCCTCGATCAGCTCGAGAAGCTCGGGGCCTCCGCCGACTGGGACCGGGAGGTGTTCACCTTCGACGCCCCGCGTTCCGCGGCCGTACGCGAGGTCTTCGTCGCCCTGTACGAGCAGGGCCTGATCTACCGCGGTGAGCGCCTCATCAACTGGTGCATCCGCTGTCACACCGCCCTGTCCGACATCGAGGTGGAACACGAGGATGAGACCGGTGAACTGGCCCGGTTCGTCTACCCGCTCGCCGACGAAGCGGCCGTGCCCGCCGAGGTCCTTGCCGCTGTCGGCGACGAGGACGGTGGCCTGGTGCGCGCCCCCGGTGGTCAGCTCGGCATCGAGGTGGCGACCACCCGTACGGAGACGATGCTCGGCGACACCGCGGTCGCCGTGCACCCGGCGGACCCGCGCTACCGCACGGTCGTCGGTCTCGAGGTGCGCCACCCCTTCCAGGACCGCACCTTCACCGTGGTCGCCGACGAGTACGTCGACCCGTCCTTCGGCTCGGGGGCCGTGAAGATCACCCCCGCCCACGACCCCAACGACCACGCGATCGCCGAACGTCACGCTCTCGATGTCATCGACATCATGGACGACACCGGGCGGCTCACCGAGGTGGTGGGGGAGCGGTTCGCCGGCCAGGACCGCCTCGCGGCGCGTGGCAGCGTCAAGGACGCGCTGGGTGAGGCTGGACTGCTCGTGCGTGTCGACGAGCACGAGCACAGCGTCGGGCACTGCTCGCGCTGCGGCACGGTGATCGAACCCCGCCTGTCACTGCAGTGGTTCGTCGCGATGCGCCAGTTGGCGGACAAGGCTGCCCGTGCGGTCCGCGACGGTCGCACCGTGTTCGTGCCGCAGTCGCGCACCGGACCGTTCCTCGAGTGGCTCGACGACCTCCACGACTGGTGCATCTCCCGTCAGATCTGGTGGGGGCACCGGATCCCCGCCTGGTACGGGCCGAACGGGCAGATCAGGGTCTCCCGCGAGGACATCCACGAGGAGGGCTGGGTCCAGGACGAGGATGTCCTCGACACCTGGTTCTCGTCGCAGCTGTGGCCCTTCAGCGTCTTCGGTTGGCCGGAGCGCACGCCTGAGCTCGAGACCTGGTTCCCGACCTCGGTATTGGTCACCGGCTACGACATCAACACCTTCTGGGTGTCGCGCATGTTGATGATCAGCCTGTGGTTCACCGACCAGGTCCCGTTCCACGTGGTCCACAACCACGGGCTGGTGCGCGACGAGCACGGCAAGAAGATGTCCAAGTCCTTCGGCAACGTGATCGACCCGTTGGACCTGGTCGACACCTACGGCGCGGACGCGACCCGCTTCGCCCTGCTGCGCTCGGCGGCCCCGGGAGCCGACGTGCCGCTGGCCGAGGAGTGGGTCGAGGGCACCAAGCGTTTCGCCAACAAGCTCTGGAACGTCGGTGGCTTCGTCCTCTCCCGGCTGGGGGAGACCGTCGACGGATCCCCGCGCCAGGAGGGACTGCCGCCGCTCGCGGACCTGCCACTGGAGGACCGGTGGGTGCTGTCACGGCTGTACGCGGCCCACATCGCCACCGACGCGGCCTACGACGCCTACGACTGGGCAACGGTGTGCCGCACGCTGTTCCACTTCCTGTGGGACGAGGTGGCGGACTGGTACGTCGAGGCGGTCAAGCTGCGTATCTACGGCGACGATGCCGCGGCGGTGACGACCGCACGGCGCGTGGGCCGCTTCGTGTTCGAGCACGTCCTGCGGCTGCTCCACCCGGTGATGCCCTTCGTCACCGAGACGCTGTGGCGTGAACTCACGGGCGCCGCGGGTGGCCGGGACTCGTTGATGGTGGCGGACTGGCCGCACGCCGACGACGACTGGCACGACCCCCACGCGGAGGACGGCTTCGCCGTGCTCCAGGATCTGGTCACCGAGCTCAACCGGTTCAGGTCCCAGAACGGCATCGCGCCCTCCAAGCGCTTCCCGGTGGTGGTCACCTCGGAGGAACCGGCGCTGCTCGCGACCGAGGGACCGCTCGTGTCCTCTCTGGCGGGGCTCACCGAGCTGCGCGTCGTCGAGGCCCTCACGGACGCGCCCGGTACCACCACGGTCCGTTTCGGCGCCGGCCAGGCGCAGGTCTCGTTGGCCGGCTTGATCGACGTCGATGCGGAACTCGCACGGCTCGACCGGGAGCTGGCGAGAGCCCGGGACGACCTCGCCCGGGTCGAGGGCAAGCTGGCCAACGATGGCTTCACCTCCCGCGCCCCCGCCGAGGTCGTCGCTCGGGAGCGTGAGAAGCGTGTCGAGGCCGCCGACGCGATCGCCGGCCTCCAGGAGCGGATCGCTGCCCTCACCGCGCTGACCGGCTGACGGCCGGGCCACGCCGGCCGACGCCGCCCGGAGCCACCCACCGCGGGTGGCCCGCCACCGTTAGCCGAGTGTCGAGCCCGGCGGGCCAGTAGGCGAGGCTGTCAGGTCTCGGTCGGTTCCCGCTGCGTCGACCGCGGTGGCCACGCCGTCGCGCCGAGTTCGCGGGAGATGCTGACCGCCGTGCGGCGGACCTCGTCGCTGACGGTGCGGTCGGTGGGGGCATCCGAGGTGGGGAGCACCACGCCGACCGCACCGATCACCGTGTCGTTGGCATCGAAGATCGGGGCGGCCACCTCGGCCTCGCCGAGGATCGCCTCGTCGCTGGCGGTGGCGATGCCGTCCTCGCGGATCCGCTCGAGCTGCGCCGCGAGGTCATCGGTGTCGACGCAGGTGCGGCCGGTCAGCTTGGGCAGCGGTGCCACCGCGAACAGCCGCTGGGCCCGGGTCGGGTCGAAGGCGAGCACCGCTTTGCCGAGAGCGGTCCCGTGGGCCGGGATGTCGATGCCGATCTCGCGCATCTGGTGGCTGCCGTCGGGGCGGAAGACGTGGTGGATCACGACGATGTCCCGCTCGAGGGGGACGCCCACCCGGACCGCGCAGCCGCTGCGTTCGGCCAGGGCCTCGGTCCAGGTCAGCGCCCGCAGCCGCAGCTCGTTGGAGTCGAGGTAGACGTTGCTGAGTCGCAACACGCCGGGCCCGAGCGCGTACCGCCCGCTCAGATCCTGCTCGACCATGCCGCGTGCCACCAGGGTGGCGACGATGCCGTGCACGGTCGAGTTCGGCAGGGACAGGCGGCTCGCGAGCTCGGTCAGGCGCAGCCGACGGGCTCCCTGGAGCTCGAGGAGCACGGCGACGGCACGGTCGACGGACTGGATCACACGCGCCACCTCCTCGTCGCTGCCGGGGGACCGGGGTGGGGGCTGCGCTTCATGCCCCGGCCGCGGTCCGCAGTGCGTCCAGGAGGATCGCTGCCGAGGTCGCGCCGGGATCCTGGTGCCCTTCGCTACGAGCGCCGAGGTAGCTGGCCCGGCCGCGCCGCGCACGCAACGGGATCGTGGCGATGGCGCCGTCCTCGGCCGCGCCGGCCGCGATCCGGAGCATGCCGGCCAGGTCGGCACCGGAGCTGGCGACCTCGTGGGCCTGCCGGGACGCCGGGGCGAGCGCGTCCACCATGGTCTTGTCGCCGACCTCGGCGGCACCGAGTTGCTGGACCGCGTCGAGTGCTGCTCGAAGCGCCGTGGCGAGCTCCAGGGGGGTGGCGGCGTCGGTCTCGGGCAGCACACGCCCGAGGGCGCTGAACCAGGTGCCGTACAACGGTCCGCTGGCACCGCCGATGGAGCGCGACAGCGAGTGACCGATGGCCATGACCAGGCGCGCGGCCGTCGTGGGCGTCGTGGGCCCGGCCTGCCGGCTCTCGCCGCCGGACCCCTCGGCGCCGACGGTGTCCGCCACGGCCGCGACGGCGGCGCGGGCACCCCTGGTCATGTTGGTTCCGTGGTCGGCATCGCCGATGGCGGCATCGAGTTCGGTGAGGTGGGACTCGGCGGCCCGCAGCCGGCGGTCCACCTCGGCGATCCAACGCTCGACCAGGCGCGCATCGAGGCCGGTCGCCGGCGTGATCGCTGCTCGGGCTGCCGGCCCCGAGGCACCGTCCGGGGCGCCCTTCGTGGTGCTCACGTCGCTCCCTCCAGCGGGTCTTGACACCGTAGCTGTCCGGAGCTTGACTGGGAGGTGTTCGATGATGCCGAAACGTGTTCGGACACGATGTGGGATCTCGAGGTGAGATCTCGACGTGGGAGCTCGAGGTGAGATCTCGATGTGGGATCTCGACGTGGGAGACAGGAGATCGGGCACGCTCGCACGTGCACGGCAGCAGTCACGATCGGCACGCGATCACCCGTCTCGATCGCCGGGAGACGGCAGTGACCGCAGGCAGCACGGACCAGACGACGAGCTGGCAGCAGGCCGCTCGACGACGGCAGTGGGCCCGCAGCCCGCACGGCGTCCGGGTCGGCCAGGTGGCGATGGCGTCACCGGTCTCCGAGCAGCACGACTGGAACGGTTCGAGCGCACCCCGCCACCGGCCGGTGCGCGGACGGGGCGGAGCCGCCCCGCCGACGGGATGGCAGCGAGCGGGACCGCTCGCGGGAGAGAGAGCAGATGAAGAAGCTCATCAACGCAGCTGAGGACGTCGTCGCCGAGGCGCTTCGGGGGATGGAGCTGGCGCACCCCGAACTGCAGATCAACCACGAGCTCAAGGTGATCGTCCGCGGGGATGCCCCGGTCGCCGGCAAGGTCGGGATCGTCTCCGGTGGTGGCTCCGGCCACGAGCCGATGCACGGCGGTTTCGTCGGCAAGGGCATGCTCGACGCCGCCTGTCCCGGTGAGGTCTTCACCTCGCCGACCCCGGACCAGATGCTCGAGGCGACCAAGGCCGTCGACGGTGGGGCCGGTGTCCTCCACATCGTCAAGAACTACACCGGGGACGTCCTGAACTTCGAGATGGCGGCAGAGCTCGCCGCCGCCGACGGGGTCGAGGTCGAGGCGGTCGTGCTCGACGACGACGTCGCGGTGCAGGACTCGAGCTTCACCGCCGGCCGTCGTGGTGTCGGCGCCACCGTGCTCGCGGAGAAGATCTGTGGTGCGGCGGCCGAGGCCGGTGGCGACCTCGCTCAGGTCAAGGAGCTGTGCGAGCGGGTCAACGCCAACGGGCGGTCGATGGGCATGGCGCTGACCTCCTGCACCGTCCCGTCCGCGGGCAAGCCGACCTTCGAGCTCGGTGACGACGAGATGGAGATCGGCATCGGTATCCACGGTGAGCCGGGCCGCGAGCGCCGCCCCGTCGCCTCCGCCGCCGAGGTCGCGAAGCTCCTGGTCGAGCCGATCCTGGCCGATCTGCCCTACGCCGAGGGGGAGAAGGCGCTGGTGTTCGTGAACTCGATGGGCGGCACCCCGCTGATCGAGCTCTACATCCTCTACAACGAGGTCGCCAAGCTGCTGGCCGAGCGCGGCATCGAGATCGCCCGCAACCTCGTCGGTCCGTACATCACCTCGCTCGAGATGCAGGGTGCGTCGGTGACGATGCTCAAACTCGACGACGAGATGACCGGCTACTGGGACGCCGCGGTCGAGACCCCCGCGCTGCGGTGGGGAGCCTGAACATGGCGGAGGGGACGACGGTCACGGTCGATGACCTGGTGGCGTGGATCCACCGGTTCTGCGAGGTGATCGGCGATCATGCCGACGAGCTCACCCAGCTCGACTCGGCGATCGGCGACGCCGACCACGGCACGAACATGCGCCGTGGCTGCCGGGCGGCCGTCGAGGCGCTGGCAGCGGCCGAGCCCGAGGACGTCACGGGCTTCGGTCGCGCCATCGCCATGAAGATCATCTCCACCGTCGGCGGCGCCTCCGGACCGTTGTACGGCAGCTTCTTCCTCGCGCTCGGCACCGCAGGCGGTAGCACCTCGTCGCTGGATGGCGTCGGCACCGTCGCGGCACTCAAGGCCGCCGTCGAGGCGGTCAGATCACGGGGCAAGGCGGAACCGGGCGACAAGACGATGCTCGACGCGCTGCTCCCCGCGATCGCCGCCATGGAGGCGTCCCTCGA
This sequence comes from Nitriliruptoraceae bacterium, assembly GCA_041686695.1. Taxonomy (GTDB): domain Bacteria; phylum Actinomycetota; class Nitriliruptoria; order Nitriliruptorales; family Nitriliruptoraceae; genus T1Sed10-7. The sequence continues at coordinate 31,837 of JAWLDJ010000006.1, read as the reverse complement.
CGCGGGAGGCTCCCTGTCCGACGCCCTCGAGGCGGGCACCACCGCTGCCGAACAGGGCATGGTCGCCACCATCCCGATGCTCGCGCGCAAGGGTCGCGCCAGCTACCTCGGTGAGCGCAGTATCGGTCATCAGGATCCGGGTGCGACCTCATCGTGGCTGCTGATCAGATCCGCGGCGGAGACGCTTGCGGCCTGAAGGCGCCGCGCCCGGACCGCGACGCCGTCTCCCGCGGCGGCTCGGTCCGGGAGCGGTCCCCGCGACCACCCCCGTGACGGTGGCTGATCGCGGCGGCCGACGACGGACAGGAGCACACCGGTGACGGTCGGCATCGTGGTCGTGTCACACAGCGCGGCGCTGGCTGCCGCCGCGGGCGAACTGGCGGCCGAGATGGCGGGCGCGCAGCTGCGGATGGCGTTGGCGGGGGGTATCGACGACGCGGACAGCCCCCTGGGGACCGATGCGGTCAAGGTGGTGCAGGCCATCGAGGAGGTGGACAGCGAGGCTGGCGTGGTCGTGCTCATGGACCTCGGCTCGGCGGTGCTCTCCGCGGAGATGGCCACGGATCTGCTACCCGCCGAGACCGCCGCGCGGGTCGTGCTGTGCGAGGCCCCGATCGTCGAAGGGCTGGTCGCGGCCGCGGTGCAGGCCGCTGCCGGCGCGCCGATCGAAGAGGTGCTCGCCGAGGCCCGCGCCGGCCTGTCCGCCAAGGCGAGCCATCTCGGGGTGGACGTGGAGGCGACGAGCGCCTCGGTTGCCTCGACGTCGGCAGCCGAGGCCGACCAGGTGCGCACCGCGACGCTGGTGGTCCCCAACGCGCTCGGCTTCCACGCTCGTCCGGCGGCCCGCATCGTCGAAGGGCTGGCGGGGCTGGAGGCGCAGGTCGAGCTCACGGACCGGACCACCGGCCGTGGCCCGGTCTCCGCACGGAGCATGAACGCGCTGATCACGCTCGGAGCGGGCCAGGGGCACGAGCTGCTGCTGACCGCCACCGGCAGCGACGCCGACCTCGCCGTCGATCGCCTCCTCGCGCTCGCCGCCGACAACCTCGGCGATCCGCTCGGCGACGAGGGCACGCCCGGGCTCGACGCCGACGACGGCGCGGGGCTGGGCTCGGTCGTCGACGGCGCGGTCACCGCAACGGTCGGCGGCGACCAGCCGGAGGACGGCGTCGTCCGCGGCTTGCCCGCGGCGCCAGGGATCACCGTCGGCACGGTGAACCACCTCGGCGCGGTGCATCTGCCGCCGCTCGACGACCTGCTCGCATCGGCGAGTGAGAGCGCGGCAGCCCCGCACGATGAGCACGCGGCCCTCGATGCGGCGCTGCGCGTCGCGCAGGAGCGCCTGGAAGGCTCCCGGGCCGAACTGGCGGCGCGCGCTGGGACCGCTGCCGCCGATCTGGTCGGTGCGCAGGTACTGGTGCTCGACGATCCCGTGCTGTTGGCGCCCACCCGGGCGGCGATCGATGCCGGAGACACGGCCGCGTCCGCCTGGTCGGCGGCCGTGCGCTCGGTGGTGGCCACCTACACCGAGGTGGAGGATCCCTACCTGGCGGAGCGCGCGAGCGACCTCGATGCGGTCGCTCGTGAGGTCCTGGCCACGCTGGTCGGCCACGAGCGCGTCGAGGTCATCCCTGAGGGGGTGATCGTCGCGCGTGACCTCTCCCCGGCCGAGACGGCGCGGCTCGATCCCGCCAGGGTCGATGCGATCGTCACCGCCGGCGGGTCGCCGACGGCCCATGCCGCGCTGATCGCCCGCGCACTCGGGCTTCCGGCCGTCGTCGGGGCAGGGCCGGCCGTGCTCGATCTCGACGACGGGACCGAGGTGGTGGTGGATGGTGACGCCGGGGTCGTCGAGACGGCTCCGGACCGCACCCGGATCGCGGCTGTCCGCGACGAGGTGGCCGCCAGGTTGCGGGCGCACGAGGAGCTGCGGGTGGCCGCCGCCGAGCCGGCCGTGACGCGGGACGGCACCCACATCGGGGTGCGGGCCAACGTCGGTCTCCTCCGCGATGCCGAGCGTGCCGCCACCGAGGGCGCCGATGGCATCGGGTTGCTGCGCAGCGAGTTCCTCTTCCTCGACCGCTCGAGCGCGCCCGACGAGCAGGAGCAGGTCGCCACCTACACGGCCATCTGCCGGGCCCTGGAGGGCCGACCGGTGACGCTGCGGACGCTGGACGTGGGTGGCGACAAGCCGCTCGACTACATCGACCTGCCTCGGGAGGCCAACCCCTTCCTCGGGACCCGTGGTGTGCGTCTCGGCCTCAGCGAGCGGGTGCTGCTCACGACCCAGCTGCGAGCGGCGCTGCGCGTCGCTGCCGATCATCCGCTCGAGCTGATGGTCCCGATGGTGGCCACGCTCGCGGAGATCGCGGCGGTTCGCACCCTGCTGGCCGAGACGCTCGCGGCCCTGCAGGCGCAGGGCCACGCGGTGCCCGAGCGGCCTCGGCTCGGTGTCATGGTCGAGATCCCGGCGCTGGCGCTGAAGGCACGCCACCTGGTCGAGGTGGTCGACTTCGTCTCGATCGGCACCAACGACCTGACCCAGTACACCCTGGCGGCCGAGCGGGGCAACCCGGCGGTCGCCGAGCTCGGCGACCCGCTCGATCCCGGCGTGCTCGCCCTGATCGCCGCGGTCGGAGACGCGGCCGCGGGCACCGGCACGCAGGTGGCGGTGTGCGGGGACCTGGCCAGCGATCCGGCGGTGGCGAGCCTGCTGCTCGGGCTCGGTGTCACGGAGCTGAGCGTCCCGCCGGTGGACGTCCCGGCCATCAAGCAGGCCGTGCGGCTGGTGGGACTGCCGGCGGCCCGTCGCCTGGCCGAGCAGGCCCTCGGGTGCGGGAGCGCGGCGGAGGTGCGGGCCCTGCTCCGGTAGCGTCCGTTGCGTCGACGTCACCCCGGCGCTGGAGCCGCGCCGGCGTCGCCCCGCGGCGACGCGTCCAGCACCCGCCTCGAGGTCCCCCGTGTCGCGCACCGACGAGCAGGACGAGATCGCCGCCGCGTTCGCCCGTGCCAACCAGCGGCTGGCCGCGCGGGGTCCCGGCCGCATGGTCCCGGATCTGGATCGCATCACCGCCCTCAGCCACCTGCTCGGCGACCCGCAGCGCGCCTACCCGAGCATCCACCTGACCGGGACCAACGGCAAGGGCTCCACCACCCGCCTGCTCGGCTCGCTGTGCGCGGCGGCTGGCATCGCGGCGGGGACCTACACCTCGCCGCACGTGCAGAGCGTGCGGGAGCGGCTCTCGATCGCCGGGCAGCCGATCTCCGCACGCCGTTTCGCCGAGGTCCACGATGAGGTCGCTGCGCTCGCGGACCTGCTGGACGCGCAGGCCCGGGAGCGGGACGGGGAAGCGGCCGATCACCTCACCTACTTCGAACTGCTCACCGCGATGGCCGGCTGGTGGTTCGCCGAGTCCCCCGTGGACGTCGGGATCTTCGAGGTCGGTATGGGGGGACGCTGGGACGCGACCAACCTGGTCCGTGGCGAGGTCGCGGTGCTGACGCCGATCGATCTCGATCACCGCGAACTCGGCAGTACCCCCGAGCAGATCGCACGGGAGAAGGTCGGCATCATCAAGCCGGGAGCCCACGTCGTCAGCGCGGCGCAGCACCCCGGGGTCGCCGAGGTCATCGATGCCGCCGTCCGCGCGCAGCACGCCACCTGCTGGTGGGCCGGGGTGGACTTCGCGGTGGAGGGGCGGGCCATCGCCGTCGGCGGGCAGTCGGTGACCCTGCGGGTGGGGGAACGTGAGCTGGGGGACGTGCTGCTGCCGCTGTTCGGTACCCACCAGGCGGACAACGCCGCCCTGGCCCTGGCCGCGTTCGCCGCCTTCACCGGGGAGGCCTTCGCGCGCATGGACGACGAGGTCCTGCGTCACGGCCTGGAAGCCGTGACCGTGCCGGGACGGCTCGAGATCGTGCAGCGCGAGCCCACCGTCGTGCTCGACGGCGCGCACAACCCGCACGGTGCCCTGGCCACCGCCGAGGCGATCGCCGAGGCGTTCGCCTTCGGTGAGGTCGTGCTCGTGGCGGGTTGCATGGCCGACAAGGACATCGAGGCGATCCTGGGCGCGTTCCGCGACACGGTGTCCCACGTCGTCGTCACTCGGGCCCCGACGCCCCGAGCCGCGAGCCTGGAGCAGATGCGATCGGCCGCACTGGCGGTGTGGGGAGCGACGGGCGTGGTCGTCGAGGTGGCCACCGATGTGACCACGGCCCTGCGGCTGGCCACCGAGGTCGCGGGGCCCGGGGACGGCGTGGTGGTCGCCGGGTCGCTCCATCTGGTCGGGGCGGCCCGTGAGCGGTACCTGCCCAGCGCGGACCATCTCGAGGACGAGGTCGTGGTCACCCCCGAGGTCGCCGCCGACGACGATGACGTCCCGCCGTTGGCCTGGCCCGAGTGAGTGCCGCCGTGGCACCGGCGACGCGTCCGACCTCGGGGTCCCCGCGGTGAGGGGGCCGCGGACGTCCGGCTTGGCGTCGTGGCCTGCGGTCGGGCAGGCTCCGCTGCCCTGAGCGTCATCGGCGTGCGGCCGACGCTCACCAGCGACCACGGCCGACACCGGTACCGCGTCGCCACCGCTGCCATCGGCCGAGCCCGCCGACCAACCCGTCGACCAACCCAACGAGCGGAGTCCACGCATGGCCACCGAACGCACCCTCATCCTCGTCAAGCCCGACGGCGTCGCCCGTGGGCTCGTCGGCGAGGTCATCGCCAGGATCGAACGCAAGGGGTTCACGATCGAGGCCCTGGAGCTGCGGACCCTGGAGCGCAACACGGCAGAGCAGCACTACGGCGAACACGTCGACAAGCCGTTCTTCGCCGAGCTGGTCGGCTTCATCACCTCCGGGCCGCTGGTCGCGATGTGTGTGTCGGGCCCGGACGCGATCGCCGGCATGCGCAGCCTCATGGGGGCGACCAACCCCATCGATGCCGCCCCCGGCTCCATCCGGGGGGATCTGGCCACGGTGATCGGCGAGAACATCGTGCACGGCTCGGACGGTGCCGACTCCGCCGCCCGAGAGCTGGAGTTGTTCTTCCCCGGTCGCTTCTGACCCGTCGTCCACAGCTGCCCGGCCACGCGTCGGCGACCCGGCCCGATCCTCAGGCATGGTGTCGCCGACCGAGTCGGGGAGCCGAAGCGTGCAACGTGCCAGCGATCACCTCGCGACCCCCAGCGAGTACCAGCGGGGCCCGGCGACGGGAGCCGTACCGAGCACGGTGTCCGCCTGCCCGCACCGGGCCTGCCACGATCGCTGGCATCCGGACGGGGGACGGGACCGTCCGGCGCTCACCAGCCCGGAGGCCGCCGCGGCGGTGCTCACCGCGGCGCTGGCCGGGGCCGACCGCGAGCGGTGTGTGGCCGCTCTGCTGGACACCAAGCACCGGCTGTTGACGGTCGTGACCGTCAGCATCGGCAGCCTCGACCACACGTTCATGGCGCCCCGCGAGGTGTTCCGCGATGCGCTGCTCGCCAACGCGGCAGCCATGGTGCTGGCGCACAACCACCCGTCAGGTGATCCGGAGCCTTCCGGCGACGACGAGCTGCTCACCCGTCGTCTGGTCCGGGCCGGGGAGCTGATCGGCGTGGAGGTGCTCGACCACCTCGTCGTGGGGGGCCAGGCGTGGGTGAGCCTGGCCCGTCGTGGGGTCGTGTGAGCTTCCCGCACCCGCAACTGCGCGCCGAGCGCGCGCTCACCCGGCGATCGGAGCCGGATCGGCAGCGGTCGGGCCCGGGCGATGGGTGGCCAGCGCACCCGCGGCCGGGACCCTCGGGCCAGGGGCCGTCCGCCGGGGGCACGGTGGACGGCGCCCGGTGGGTCCGGGTGTTAGCCTCGCAGCTTGCGCGGGTGGGCCGCCTCGCAGCGCACGTGTCCGTGTGCGCCGCCCCAGAACACCCCACCCGGCGATGTCCTGGCGTCGACGACGACGCATCCTCCTGAGCGGCAGGTCCACCGTGGCGGCGAACATCGGCAACTCCCTCCAGTTCCTCGGTCGCGACATGGCCGTGGACCTCGGCACGGCGAACACCCTGGTGTACGTCCGGGGCCGCGGGATCGTGTTGAACGAGCCCTCGGTGGTCGCGATCAACACCAAGACCGGACACATCCTGTCCGTCGGCTCCGAGGCCAAGCGCATGATCGGCCGTACGCCGGGTCACATCATGGCGATCCGGCCCCTCAAGGACGGGGTGATCGCCGACTTCGACGTGACCGAGAAGATGCTGCGCTACTTCATCCACGCGGTGCACAAGCGCCGGTTCCTCGCCAAGCCCCGTGTCGTGGTCTGCGTCCCCTCGGGCATCACCGGTGTGGAGCAGCGCGCGGTCGAGGAGGCCACGATCCAGGCCGGCGCCCGGGCCGCTTACATCATCGAAGAGCCGATGGCGGCGGCCATCGGGTCCGGCCTGCCGGTGCACGAGCCCGCGGGCAACATGGTGGTCGACATCGGTGGTGGGACCACCGAGGTCGCGGTCATCTCCCTCGGCGGCATCGTCACCTCGCAGTCCATCCGCATCGGCGGCGACGAGCTCGACGAGTCCATCATCGCCTACGTGAAGAAGGAGTACTCGCTCATGCTGGGCGAGCGCACCGCGGAGGAGATCAAGATGGCGATCGGCAGCGCGTTCCCGCTGCCGGACGAGCCCCACGCGGAGATCCGTGGACGCGACCTGGTCTCCGGGTTGCCGAAGACGATCATCGTGTCCGCGGACGAGATCCGCAAGGCGATCGAGGAGCCCGTCAACGCCATCATCGACGCCGTCAAGAACACCCTGGACAAGACCCCGCCCGAGCTCGCGGCCGACATCATGGACAAGGGCATCGTGCTCACCGGTGGCGGTGGGATGCTCAAGGGCCTCGACGAGCGCCTCAAGCACGAGAGCGGCATGCCCATCCACACCACGGAGAACCCGCTGTCGTCGGTGGCGATCGGTTCGGGCAAGTGCCTCGAGGAGTTCGAGGCGCTGAAGAAGGTCCTGGTGTCGTCCTCGCGCCACTGATCGCGAGGGCCGTCCAACGCGGGCGGCGGGGACGGCTCGCGAACCGCGGGCCGAGGTGGAGGAGCGGTGTTCCAGCGACGTCGAGCGCGGCTGCTGCTCGCGCTCCTCATCGCCACGGCGGTCGCGCTGGTCACGATCGACTTCCGCAGCGGCGAGGACGGCGGGCTCGACCGCCTGCGTGCGACCACCACGGCCGTCCTGCGCCCGATCCAGGACGGGGTCGGGGTGCTGGTCCGACCCTTCAGCGAAGGTGCGGCCGCCGTCGGCGATCTGTTCGCGATCCGCTCGGACAACCGTGAGCTGCGGGCCCGGGTGGCGACGCTCGAGGAGCGCCGCCGTGTGTTCGACGACCTCGAGCGAGAGAACGCCGAGCTGCGTGCACTCCTGGCCATCGCCGATCGGACCGAACTGGACACCGTTGCCGCGCGCGTCGTCGCGCTGGCACCGTCCAACTTCGAGTGGACGATCACGATCGACGTCGGGTCCGACGACGGGGTCGAACGTGGCATGCCCGTCATCGACGGGGACGGGCTGGTAGGACGGGTGATCCAGGTCACCGGGGAGGCGTCCCGGGTCCTGCTGGCCATCGATCCGAGCTTCTCCGCCGCGGCGCGCAGTGCCCGCAACGGCGAGGTGGGGGTCCTCGACGGCCGCGGGGGTGATCCGATGGATCTCCGGTTGCTCGACCCGGCGGCGGTGGTGGAGGTGGGTGACGCGGTCACGACCTCGAGCTACCAGGGTGGGGTGTTCCCGGCGGGTATCCCGATCGGCACCGTCTCGCAGGTGGGTGAGGACGGCTCGTCCCTGTTCCGTGAGGTGCAGGTCAACCCCTACGTGGACTTCACCCGGCTCCAGCACGTCCTCATCGTGTTCAGCACCGGGATCGATGACATCCCTGCCTTCGAGGGCAGCGAGGGGCTGCAGTTCCGCCGTCCGCCCGTGCCATCGCTGCTCGAGCCGGAGGCCCCGGCACCGGAGGGGACCGACGGCGATGGTGACGGGGCGTCCGACGACGACGCCGACGGTGACGGGGCGGTCGGCGACGGACCGCAGCCGCAGGCGCTGGCCCCGCAGGCGCTCGGGTCAGCTGGCCGGCGCGTCCTTCCAGCCCCGTGATCGCCCGCACGCTCGTCGTGGCGCTGCTGTTGCTGGCGGCCGTGGTGCTCGAGACCGCCTTCTTCAGTGCCCTGACGCTGTTCGGCTTCCGCCCCGATCTGCTGCTGCTGGTGACCGCCGCGATCGCCAGCCGGGACGGCCCGTTGGCCGGCGTGCGGGTCGGTGCGGTCGCCGGGCTGCTCGGCGACCTCCTTCTGAGCTCCTCGCCGGTCGGACTCGGGATCCTGGTCTACGGCGTGGTCGGTGCCCTGGTCGGGTGGTCACGGCCCTACTTCGCCCCCACCTCGGTGACGGCGCCGTTGCTGCTGGTCGGCGCCGCCTCGTTGCTGGGGACAGCGGGCTACGGCGTGCTGACCTCCCTCCTGGCCGATCAGCGGATCGGGGCGCCGCTGGTGCTCCAGGGCGCGGTCGCCGTCGGCCTGTACAACACCCTCCTGGCGCCGGTGGTCATGGCGCTGGTCCGTCGCGTCAGCGACGCGTTCCCGCTGCGCGGGCTCGGGGTCGAATGAGCCGGTCGTCGCCGTACGGGGGGCTGGTACCGTCTGACGGCGTGCTCCCGGGGGACGCCGCTGCCCTGGCGGCAGCCCGAGCCCCTGGGCACCACCCCGCCGGTCGCTGCGACCGTGCGGCCGGCCCCCGACCCGCCCACGCCCCGCCCGCTCGCCGATCAGGCCCGAGCCACAAGGGTCCCACCACACCATGGCGATCCCCTCGTCGGAGTCCTCCTCCGTCCTGCGGCTGACCTTCCTGGCGGTCACGGTCATCGCACTGTTCTTGGCGCTGTTCGCCCGGCTCTGGTTCCTGCAGGTCATGGCCGGGGACCGCTACGTCGAACTGGCCGACAGCAACCGTCTGCGGACCGTGATCACGGAGGCGCCTCGCGGTGAGATCCTGACCGCGGACGGGCAGGAACTGGTCCGCAACCGACCGGCGTTGACGATCTCGGCGGACCGTCAGGTGCTGCTCGACGGGGCCGGGGCGCCGGTCGACGAGGAGGCCGAACGCGTCATCGAGCGCCTCGCGGTCCTCCTCGAACTCGAGGTCGACGAGGTCCTCGACCGGCTCGCCAGCCAGCGGCGCAGTCCCTTCCGGCCGGTGCCGATCGCCGTCGACGTGACGCCGGAGATCGTCTTCGCCGTGCAGGAGCAGCGCGAGCTGTTCCCGGGGGTGGTCCCCGAGACCTTGCCCGTCCGCGAGTACCCCCAGGGCACCACGGCAGCGCACCTCGTCGGCTACATCGGAGAGATCTCCCAGTCCGAGCTGCTGCGTGCGGAGTTCACCGACTACCGCGCTGGGGATCTGGTGGGACGCTCGGGGCTCGAGCAGAGCTACGAGCGCGACCTGCGGGGCGTGGCGGGCCAACGGCGTCTGGTGGTCAACGCCCGTGGGGACGTCCTCGACGTCCAGAGCGACCGCGACCCGGTCCAGGGCGCCGATCTGGTCACCACCATCGACCTCGACCTGCAGATGGCGACCGAGCAGCTGCTCGAGGACGGCATCATCGCCAGCCGCGAGATCCGACGCGACGATGGCGAGCTCCTGCCCTCCACCGCCGGATCGGCGGTCGTGCTCGACGTGCGCACCGGCGCGGTGCTGGCCATGGCCTCCTACCCGAGCTACGACCCCCGCGAGTTCGTCGGGGGCGTCAGCCAGGCGTACTTCGAGGAGCTCGGCGATCCCGACAACGAGCGCCCGCTGGTCAACCGCGCCATCAGCGGGCTGTACCCGCCGGGCTCGGTGTTCAAGACCGCCTCGGGCGCCGCCTGGGTCGAGGCGGGGTTGGTGACCCCGCGCAGCACCGTGGAGTGTGCACCGGCCTTCGAGCTGGGTGGCAACACGTTCCGGAACTGGAACCGTGGGGTGAACGAGGGGCCGATGGACCTCTCGGATGCCATCACCCGTTCCTGTGACACCTACTTCTACGAGCTGGCCTTCGACCAGTGGCTGCGCGAAGAGAACACCGAGGAGCCCGACGAGGTGCTCATCCGCGTCGCCGAGCGCTTCGGGTTCGGGGTCGCCACCGGCGTCGATCTCCCGGCGGAGCTGGCCGGCCGGGTCCCGGGCCGGCAGTGGCGCTACGACTATTGGGTCGCCAACCGCGACAACTACTGCCGTCAAGCGGATCTGGCGACACCTGGTTCCTACGCCGAGGAGCTGTACAGCGACCTGTGCCGCTTCGGCGCCGCGTGGCGAGGCGGCGACGCGGTCAACAGTTCGATCGGCCAGGGCGACGTGCTGTCCACCCCGCTCCAGGTCGCGGCCTCGTACCAGGCGATCGCCAACGACGGGGTCATGCTGCGGCCCCACGTGGGCGCCAGGATCGTCGCGCCGGACGGCACCGTGGTGCGCGAGATCGCCCCCGAGGTGATCGGGGACCTCGGCGTCGACGACCGGACGCTCGCGGTGCTCCAGGAGGGCCTGAACCGCGTGGTGATGACGGATCGGGGGACCGGCAGCTCCGCGTTCAGCGGGTTCCCGCTCGACGAGATCCCCGTGGCCGGCAAGACCGGAACCGCCGAGATCCGGCCACGCGTGCCCTACGCCTGGTTCGCGGGGTACGCCCCGGCCGACGATCCGGAGATCGTGGTGGTGGTCAACGTCGAGCAGGGGGGCGGTGGCTCGCAGACCGCGGCGCCGATCGTCCGCAACATCATGGCCCACCACTTCGGCATCGTCGTGGCGGACGAGGCCGAGTTCGAAGCGGGTGAGGAGATCCTCGACTGAGACGCTGACGGCAGGCACCGGCGGTGGCGATCGCGCCACCACACACGCAGAGGAGGTGAGGCAGATGGACGTCGGGTACCGCCAGGACCCCGACCAGCGTCGGGCGCGTCAGCACGTCCAGTCGCGGTGGATGGAGGTCTACGATCCGGTCCGCCATCTCGATCCGGTCCTGGTGCTCACCGCGCTGGCCCTGACCGTCATCGGTCTCGTGGCGATCTACAGCGCGAAGCTCGTGGCCCTGACCTCCCAGGGCCTGCCGACCAGCCTGTACGTCACCCGCCAGCTCCTGGCGCTGGCCATCGGGATCGTGGTCATGGTGGTCATCGCCGTGATCGATTACCGCCACGTGCGCATCTACGCGCCGCTGGCCTACGTGGTCTCGGTCGTCCTGCTGGGCGTCGTGCTGTCCCCGGTCGGCACCGCGTTCGGCGGTGCGCAGCGGTGGATCGTCATCGGTGGGTTCCAGCTGCAACCCTCGGAGCTCGCGAAGCTGGCTGTGCTGGTCACGGTCGCTGCCATCCTGCACGAGGCCGAGGGGAGACCGGGCCCCGGTGTGCTCCTCGGTGCCCTGGTCGTGACCCTGGTCCCTGCGGTGCTGGTGTTCCTCCAGCCGGACTTCGGGACCTCGCTGGTGTTCGTGTGGACGGGCGCGGTGCTGTTCCTGCTCGGCGGGATACCGGCCCGTTACCTCGCTGCGCTGGCCGGCAGCGCGGTGGTCGCCGCGATCGTCGCCTTCCAGAGCGGGCTGATCCAGGCCTACCAGCTGTCACGGCTGACCGCCTTCCTCAGCGCCGGTGACGCCTCATCTGCGCAGACCGCCGCGTTCCAGACCCGGCAGTCGCTGATCGCGGTGGGTTCGGGACAGTTCGCCGGCAAGGGGCTGTTCGAGGGCACCCAGACCTCGCTGTCGTACGTCCCCGAGAACCACACCGATTTCATCTTCACGGTGATCGCCGAGGAGTTCGGCTTCATCGGCTCCAGTGTGGTGCTCGGGCTGCTGCTGCTCCTGGTCTGGCGCGGCCTGCGGATCGCGATCCTGGCCAAGGACGTCTTCGGCATGCTCGTGGCCGGTGGCATCGTCGCGATCCTCACGCTCCAGGTCTTCGTCAACATCGGGATGACGGTCGGCATCATGCCGGTGACCGGGCTGCCGCTGCCCTTCGTCAGCTACGGCGGGACGTCACTGATCGTCTGGTTCGCCATGATCGGTCTGCTGCTCAACGTCCACATGCGGCGGTTCTGACCCCTCGCGGCCACGGCAGCCACGGCCGGAGCGCCCTGACCATCGCGCCGGCACCCTCGGTTCCCCGGGTGTGGTGACTGCTACGCTCGGGCCGTCCGGCGCGAGGTAGCCGCCGCGTCGCTCGTGCGGTCACCTGGTCCGCCACACGCCGCCACCTCGCCGTCCGGGTCACCAGGACAGGAGGAGCCGTTGCTCGGGACCGCACCCGCGAGCCTCGCGCCCATCACACCCGAACGGGGGCAGCGCGCGGCGTACCGCCGTCCCGGTGCCAACGCTCAGCCGGTGCCCAGTTGCTGGTCGGCCCTGGAACCGCTGCTACCCCGGGTCCGCAAGCCGGCGCAGTACGTCGGCGGTGAACACAACCAGCGCGTCACCGCCTGGGAGTCGGCCGAGACGCGGTGGCTGCTGTGCTACCCGGACACCTACGAGATCGGACAGCCGAACCAGGGCATCCAGATCCTCTACGAGCTGCTCAACGAGCGTCCCACCGCCATGGCCGAGCGGGCGTACGCCCCCTGGACCGACCTCGAGGAGCTGCAACGCCAGCACGGCATCCCCACCTTCTCCCTCGAGAGCCACCGGCCGCTGTGGGCGTTCGACGTCTTCGGTGTCACCCTGCCCCACGAGCTCGGTCACACCAACCTGCTGAACCTCCTCGACCTCGGCGCCGTGCCGCACCGCAGCGCGGATCGCACCGTGGAGGATCCGATCGTGCTGGTGGGCGGCCACGCGGCCTTCAACCCCGAGCCGCTGGCCCCGTTCATCGACGCCGCGGTGATGGGTGACGGGGAGCAGGTGACCCTGGAGCTCGACGAGGTGGTGCGGACCTTCAAGCTGGAGCGCGAGCCCGGTGGCCGGCTGGCGGAGGTGGAAGCCGTCGCCGCCCGTCACGAGCTGCTGCGCCGTCTGGCGGCCGTGGAAGGTGTCTACGTCCCGGCCTTCTACACCGCCCGGTACCACGACGACGGCCGCCTCTCGCGCACGGTCGCCACCGAGCCCGGTGTCCCGGCTCTGGTCCCCAAGCGCACGATCCAGGATCTCGAGGCGTGGCCGTACCCACGGCAGCAGATCGTGCCGTTGACCGAGACCGTGCACGAGCGTTTCAGCGTCGAGATCTTCCGTGGTTGCACCCGCGGCTGTCGGTTCTGCCAGGCCGGGATGATCAGCCGCCCGGTCCGTGAGCGGCGTCCGGAGACCGTGCGCCGGCTCGTCGAGGAGGGCGTGAAGGACACCGGCTTCAACGAGGTCGGGTTGCTGTCGTTGTCCTCCGCGGATCACTCCGCCATCGGGCCGATCGCCCGCGACCTCGCCGATGCCTACGAGGGGACCACCACCTCGCTGTCGTTGCCGTCGACCCGGGTGGATGCCTTCAACGTCACGCTGTCCAACGAGCTGGCCCGCAACGGGCGCCGTGCGGGGCTGACGTTCGCTCCTGAGGCCGGCAGCGAACGGTTGCGGGCGGTCATCAACAAGATGGTCTCCGAGGACGACCTGCTGCGCACGGCCGAGACGGCGTTCGCTGAGGGCTGGCGCCACATCAAGCTCTACTTCATGGTTGGACTTCCCACCGAGACCGACGACGACGTGCTCGCGATCGCGCAGCTCGGCATCAGGGCCTACGAGATCGCGCGCCGCTACGGCCACGCGAACAAGCTCACGCTGTCGGTCGGAGGCTTCGTGCCGAAGCCGCACACCCCGTTCCAGTGGGCCGCGCAGGAGCCGCCCGAGGAGATCCGGCGCAAGCTGTCCCTGATCCGCCACGCGATCAAGGAACACCGTGGCATCAAGGTGCGTACCAACGACCCCGAGGAGGGTGTGATCGAGGGGTTGCTCGCGCGCGGCGATCGACGGGTGGCGGCAGCCGTCGAGCGTGCCTGGCAGCTCGGCGCCCGTTTCGATGGCTGGCACGAGATGCCGACCCTCGCGCTGTGGCGCCAGGCGATGGCCGAGACCGGTGTGGCGCTCGACCGCTACGCCTACCGTGAACGTGACCGGCGTGAGGCGCTGCCCTGGGACCACCTCGATGCGGGTCTCGATGCCGACTGGCTGTGGGAGGACTGGCAGGAGGCGCAGTCCGAGCAGCAGCTCGACGACTGCCGCTGGTCACCCTGCTACGACTGCGGTGTCTGCCCCGGCTTGAGCATCGAGCACGACACCGGCTACACGGGTGGCTTCACGCTCCCCGTCCTGCCGTCCGGGCTCGGTGGCAGCACCGCGCTGCCGACCACCCCCGAGCGGTACGCCAGCGGGCCGTGATCGACCGAGCACACAGCAGGAGGGCACGTTGACGCTGCGGTACCGCATCCGCTGGACCAAGGTCGGCCGCACGCGCTTCATCTCGGCGCGTGACCTGACCTCGGTCTGGGAGCGCGCGCTGCGCCGAGCCGACCTGCCGATCGCGTACTCCGAGGGCTTCACCCCACACCCCAAGGTGTCCTTCCCGGACGCGCTGCCGGTCGGTGTGAGCTCCACCGGCGAGTACGCCGAGCTGACCTTCGCCGCTCCGATCGCTGCGGCGTCGGAGTTGGCTGCACTCTCCGCCGCACTCCCGGCGGGCATGGACATCACGACCTACCTCGAGGTACCCGACGGCGCGCCGAAGCTGGCGAAGATGCTGCGGGTCACCCTCTGGGAGCTGGCCTGGCCCCCGGTCGATCAGACCGAGCTGACCGCGCTCCTGACCACACGCAGCGACGAGCTCCTCGCCGCCGACCACGCCGAGGTGATCCGGCACCGTCCCGACGGTGACCGGACGATCGACGTGCGGCCGGCGGTGCTCGCGCTCGCGGCGACCACGCGCCCGGGCACGTCCACCCGTGACGCGCACACCGTCCTCCGTGCGGTCCTCCGCAACGACGGCCCCACCGTGAGACCGACCGACCTCCACGCCGCACTCAACCGGGGCGACGTGGCCGAACCGCACGCGGTGTTGCGCTGCGTGCAGGGTGCCCACGAGCCCGAGGGCGTACGCGATGCCCTCGGCGGCGAGGTCGAGCTCCTGGTCCCCGACGTCGATGCAGAGGCCGCCTGAACCCGAAGCGAGCCCTCCGTGACCGACCACGACGCCACCACCCCCCAAAACGACACCCGGAACGAGGAGCCGTCCGACCCCACCACCGACCGCCCAGCCCGCCGTGCAGCAGCGGGTGCCTCCCGTGACGCGCAAGAAGGCGGGAAGGACCGCAGCGAGACGGCCTCCGGCGACGGCGCGGGCGACGGTGTCGACGACGGCGCGGATGGTGGGTCCTCGGGCCGACGGCGCCGTCGACGTGGTCGCCGCGGGCGCGGCCGTGGGCGTCGCGGTGCCGGGGGACAGGGCAGCGAGACGACCGGCTCGGGCGAGGGCGAGGGCGAGGAGGCCGAGGGCGCCGCAGCCGCCGCCTCCGAGGTGTCGGCGGCACCAGCAGGCTCGGACGCCGCCGACCGCCCCGCCGCCGGGAACGCCGGGGGCGCGGCCGTTGGCCCTACCGCAGCCGGCGAACGCACGGGGAGCCGCGCGGCGTCGTCCTCGCGATCCTCGTCTCGGAGCCGTTCGGGACGCGGCGGTGGGGGCGGTGCCGGCGGGGGGAGCGCCCGAGCCGCCGAGGGCGGCGAGGCTGCCGAGCAGGGTGAGGACCGCTCGGTGGAGGATGCCATCGCCAAGGGTGGAACGCGGATGGCGGCCAAACGGGGTGCACGCCGGTCCGGTGGTGGCAACGGTGGCCGTCGCGCGCACCAGCGCAGCGGTGGTGTGCCCGAGGAGGTCCGGCGGGCGATCCTCGAGGGTCCGCCGCGCACGATGCTGGTCACTTCCCGCCAGGATCGCACCCAGATCGCGGTGCTGGAGGACCGCACGGTCGTGGAGCACTACGTCACCCGCAAGGAGGACGTCACCTTCGTCGGCAACATCTACATGGCGCGGGTCCAGAACGTGCTCCCGGGGATGGAAGCGGCCTTCCTGGACATCGGCAAGGGCCGCAACGGCGTGCTGTACGCGGGTGAGGTCCTCTACGACGAGTTGGACCTCGAGGAGGGCGAGTCGCAGCGCATCGAGAACGCGCTCAAGCCGGGGCAGAAGGTGCTCGTCCAGGTCACCAAGGATCCGATGGGTTCCAAGGGGCCCCGGCTGACGATGCGCCTCTCGCTCGCGGGCCGCTACATGGTGCTCGCTCCCAACTCCGATCTGTTCGGGATCTCCCGCAAGCTCACCGACAAGGAGCGTGACCGTCTCCGGCGGATCGTCAAGCGGATCAAGCCGACCGAGCACGGGATCATCGTCAGGACCGCGGCCGAGGGTGCGAGCGAGGAGCAGATCACGGCGGACGTCGAGCGACTGTTGGCCAAGTGGGCGCGGGTGGAGCAGGCCGCAGCCGAGGCCAAGGCACTGACCGCGGTCTACGAGGAGCCCCCCCTGGTCGTCAAGGTGATCCGCGACAACTTCGGGCCGGAGTTCGAGCGGGCCATCGTCGACGACGAGGATCTCTACCGTCAGGTTCGCGGCTACCTCGACCAGGTCGCCCCCGAGTTGCTGGACAAGGTGGAGCTCTACGGCGCGCCCACGGCGGATGCCCGTGCGCGCGCCGCCGGCGCGCCGGCCATCGAGCCCGCGGACGAGGTGGCCGGGCGTGCCGAGGCCGCACCGAGCGAGGAGGCGCCGGACCAGGCGGCGTCGGGCGAGGAGGCGCCGGAGGCGGCGCCCTCCGCGGCCCACAGCGATGGACCCGCGGCGACCACCGGGCCGCAGGACGGTGCGGACACCGACACCGCCTCCGAGCCTGGCCAGGAGCCGGACCCGGTGGTCGGGGCCGACGGCCGCGCCGCCGAGGACGCCGAGGCGGAACGTCTCGTCGGGCCGGTGGACCTCGCGGCTGCTGCCGCGCGACGCGCCGAGCTCCCGTCGCTGTTCGAGGCCTATGACGTCCGTGAGCAGCTGCGCAAGGCCATGGGACGCAAGGTCTGGCTGCCGTCGGGCGGCTACCTGATCATCGAGTCGACCGAAGCGATGAAGGTCATCGATGTGAACACCGGCCGCTTCACCGGGAACAAGGACACCAACCTCGAGGAGATCGTCCTGCGGACCAACCTCGAAGCGGCCGACGAGATCGTGCGCCAGCTCCGGTTGCGTGACATGGGCGGCATCATCGTGATCGACTTCATCGACATGCTGCTGAAGGCGAACCAGGAGCAGGTGGTCCGCCGTCTCAAGCGCGAGCTGCTGCGCGATCGCACCAAGACACGGGTCTCGGAGGTGTCGAAGCTCGGCCTGGTCCAGATGACCCGCAAGAACGTCAGTCAGGGGCTGCTCGAGTCCTTCAGCCACTCCTGCGAGGCCTGCGAGGGACGTGGCCTCATCAGCGAGCTCGAGTGACCCACCTCGGCGTGCCGGTCGTCGATGGCTGCGCCGGACGGTCTCTTGCTATCGAGACATCCGACGTCGAGAGACCCGGCGATCGCTCGTTACCCTCGTGGGGATGACCGCCACCGACCACCCCACGCCTCGCGACCCGTCTGACGACGGGTTGCTGCGACGTGGCCTGCGCGTGACCGGCGTCGCCCTGTCTTCGGCCCCGCGGCCCTTCGCCGTCGGCATCGCGGGATCGCTGCTGTACGCGGTCATGATGGTCCTGTCCGCGCTCGTCCTGGGCTGGGTGACCGACGAGGTCCTGATCCCCACCTTCGAGTCGGGCACGATCGACCGCGGGCTCGTGCTCCTGGCCGTGCTCCTGATCCTGGGGGTCGCGCTGGCCAAGGCCATCGGGGTCGTCGGTCGCCGTCTCGGGGCCTACTACGCGCAGTTCAGCCTGCAGTCCCAGTACCGGCGCAAGGTGACCCGTCGGTACCTCGAGTTGCCGATCGCCTGGCACCGGCGACATCCGACCGGCGAACTGCTGTCCAACGCCAACGCGGACGTCGAGTCCGCGTTCTTCGTGGCGGCGCCGCTGCCGATGGCCATCGGGGCGAGCGTGCTCCTGGTGATCACCGCCGGACTGCTGATCGTCACCGATCCCGCGCTCGCCGCGATCGGGTTCGCCATCGGTCCGCTGCTCGCGTTCGCCAACTGGTTCTACCAGCGGCGGATGCGGTCGGCGGCCACCGTGGCGCAGCAGGCCCGGTCGGAGGTCTCCGAGGTCGCGCACGAGTCCTTCGACGCGGCACTGGTCGTCAAGACGCTCGGTCGGGAGGGCGCGGAGGAGGCTCGCTTCCGCGCCATCTCGCACGACCTGCGCGACAAGATGATCCGGGTGGGGCGACTGAGGGCCTTCTTCGATCCCGTCATCGAGGCGTTGCCCAACGTGGGGATCCTGCTCGTGCTCCTGGTCGGCTCCTACCGCGTCCGCGACGGGGCGCTGACCCCCGGAGACCTGGTGCAGTTCGCCTACCTGTTCCGCCTCGTGGCGCTGCCGGTGCGGGTCTTCGGTTGGTTCCTCGGCGAACTGCCGCGCGCGGTGGTCGGCTGGGACCGGGTGTCACGTGTGCTGGCAGCGACCGACCGGATGGTCTACGGCCGTGCCTCGGGCGCCGGGGACACCGGGGCGGCCACGGCGATGACCGAGGTGGGCTTCCGGCACCCGACCTCCGACCGCGAACGCCTCGACGGGTCGGCAGCCGATCCGGCCGTCGTCGGCGGCGCCGCCGACGCCATCGCCGGCCAGCCCACGGTGGTCGCGGACGCCGGGGACCACCGCCGTGGTATCGACGCGATCACCTTCGATGTCGCCGCCGGTCGGACCGTGGCCCTGGTCGGCGCCACGGGCTCCGGGAAGTCGACCATCGCCTCGCTGCTGGCCCGCCTCTACGACCCCGACCAGGGGCGCATCGGGTTCGACGAGCTGACGCTTCCCGAGCTCGCCCGCGAACAACTCGCCGAGCACGTGGCGATCGTCTTCCAGGACGCCTTCCTCTTCGACGACACCGTCCGTGACAACATCACGCTGGGTGCCGACCTGTCCCAGGAGGCGGTGGAGTCGGCGGCCCGGCTCGCGCAGGCCCACGACTTCATCACCGACCTGGACTCCGGGTACGACACCCGGGTGGGGGAGCGGGGGGCGAGCCTGTCCGGTGGCCAGCGCCAGCGCATCGCGCTCGCCCGCGCCCTGGTCCGCTCGCCCCGTCTGCTGGTCCTCGACGACGCCACCTCGGCGGTGGACCCCTCGGTCGAGTCGGACATCCTGCGCGGCCTCGCCGCGGCGGACCTGCCGGCCACGGTCGTGGTCGTCGCCTACCGCCAGGGTTCCATCGTGCTGGCCGACGAGGTGGTGTTCGTCCACGAGGGCGTGGTGGCCGCCCGCGGCACCCACGAGCAGCTGGTGGCGACCGTGCCCGCCTACCGCCACCTCGTCACCGCCTACGAGGAGGAGGCCCGCGAGCGCGAGGTCGCGCGGTCATCGGAGGCCGGTGGTGCGTCGTGAGCCGCGAGGCTGAGGTGGCCGGGCGGCCAGCAGCAGGCGCTGCGGGACCGGAGCAGGCCGAGGGGGCCTGGCGGACGCTGCGCCGCGGCCTGGCGCTCTCCCCCGAGCTCAGGGTCGGCCTGGCGGTGACGATGCTGCTCGCCCTGGTCGCGACGGCCGGCCGGGCCATCGTGCCGGTGGCGATCCAGCGCACGATCGACGACGGTCTGCAGGGCGGCACCGGGCTGGACCTGGACGCGATCGCCTGGATCGTCGGTGGCGCCTTCGTCGCGGTCCTGGTCACGGCGCTGGCCAGTGGCGCCATGAACTACCGGCTGGCAGCCGTGGTCGAGAGCGCGCTGTCGGCGCTGCGGGTCAGGGCCTTCCGCCACATCCACGATCTGTCGATGCTGCACCAGGCGACGCAGCAGCGTGGCTCCCTGGTGTCCCGGGTGACCTCGGACATCGACGAGATCAGCCGCTTCATGCAGTGGGCCGGCCTGAACCTGATCACCAGTGTGGGCCAGCTCACCGTCGCCACGCTGGTGATGCTGCTCTACTCCTGGCGGCTCACCGTCCTGGTCCTGCTCGTCTTCGTGCCCTTCATGATGGGGGCCCGCTGGTTCCAGCGCCGGCTCACGGTCGCCTACCTGCTGGTCCGGGAGCGGGTCGGGGCGATGCTCGGTGCGCTGGCCGAGACCGTCGTCGGGGCACCGGTGATCCGCGCCTACGGGATCGAGGGCCGCACGCAGGAACGCCTGGACGAACGCATCGAGGACCACCGTCGCGCGGCCGTGCACGCTGGGACCTACTCGGCGACGTTCTCCGGCACCGGTGAGGCGTTCGGGGCCCTGGCCACGTCGGTGGCCGTGGTGGGCGGGGTCCTCCTCGGTGTCGACGACCAGGTGAGCGTCGGGACGGTGCTCGCCTTCCTGTTCCTGATCACCCTGTTCGTGGACCCGGTGCTGATCGCCGCGGAGGTGATCAACGAGGGCCAGACCGCGGTCGCCGGGTGGCGGCGCGTGTTGGACGTGCTGGACCTCGAGCCCGACGTCGCCGACCCCGGTGAGGCCGGTCGCGACCTGCCACCGGGTCCGGTCGGCATCCGCTTCGACCACGTGAGCTTCCGCTACCCGCGCCCCGGGGAGACCGGCCGGGCGGCCAGCGGACCGGTGGTCCTCGACGACGTCACGGTCGAGATCGCACCGCGGACCCGGGTCGCGGTGGTCGGCGAGACCGGCTCGGGCAAGACGACGTTCGCGAAGCTGCTGACCCGCCTGATGGACCCGCTCGAGGGACGCGTGCTGCTCGACGAGGTACCCGTCGACCAGGTGCGGTTCGCCTCGTTGCGCCGACGGGTGGTCATGGTGCCCCAGGATGGCGCCCTGTTCGACGGCACCATCGCCGACAACGTGCGGATGGGGCGTGACGACCTCACCGACGACGATCTCGGCCTCGCCTTCCTCGAGTTGGGTCTCAGCGACTGGGTCGCGGAGCTGCCCGACCATCTGGAGACACGGGTCGGCGAGCGTGGGGGAGCGCTCTCCGCCGGCGAGCGGCAGCTGGTGGCCCTGGCGCGCGCCTACGTGGCCAACCCCGACCTGCTCGTGCTCGACGAGGCCACCTCGGCGGTGGATCCCGCCACCGAGGTGCGCACCCAGCGCGCCCTGGTGGGGCTGACCTCGGGCCGTACCACCGTCACGATCGCCCACCGGTTGTCGACCGCGGAAGCGGCCGACGAGGTGCTGGTGTTCGACGCGGGGCGGCTGGTCCAGCGCGGCCACCACGACGAGCTCGTCGCCGAGGGCGGGGTCTACGGGGCGCTGCACGCGAGCTGGATCCGGGGCGTGGCGACCGCGCCCTGACGGCCACCTCGCACCGTGCGGTGGCCGATGGGCCAGCGGCCCCGGGGTCGTTTCCGGGACGAGCCGGTGGCGGCGGTCGTCGCGCACGTGCGCGCCTACGCTGCGAGGCGACGACGGAGAGGGAAGCGATGAGCGAGGCCGCGCCAGCCAGCCCGAGCGAGACTGCGACCGTGCCGACGACGGTGGGCACCCCCGATCGTCCGGCGACGCCGGCCGAGCTCGATGCCGTGATCGCCGAGCTCGCGGCCAGCGCCCCGGGATGGTGCACCACCGACATCCCGGAACGGCTCGCGCTCCTCGACCAGCTGCGGCGCACGACCCACGCCGCCGCCCCGGGGTGGGCTGCCAGCGCTGCCGCGGCCAAGGGCATCGCGCCCGACAGCGAGCTCACCGGTGAGGACTGGGGCACGGGTCCCTACTTCGTGCTCCGCAACCTCCAGCTGCTCCACACCACGCTCACCGACATCGCCGCCACCGGGAGTCCCCAGCCACCGAGGCTGCGGACCGAGGGGGCCAGGGTCGTCGTCGACGTGGTGCCCGGAGACCGTCTGGATCAGCTGATCCACCGCGGGTTGAGCGCCGAGGCGTGGCTCCTGCCAGGCGTGAGCCTGGAACAGGCCCGCACGCGGATGGGCCGCAGTTACCGCGCCGACCACGAACGCATCCCGGGTGTGGCGGTCGTGCTCGGCGCCGGCAACGTCTCCGCGATCGGCCCGATGGACGCGCTGTACCAGCTGTTCGCCCTCGACCGGGTCGTGGTGCTCAAGATGAACCCGGTGAACGCCTACCTGGGTCCGCACCTGGCCGCGGCGTTCGCACCCCTGATCGCTGCCGACCTGCTCCGCATCGTCCACGGTGACGCCGAGGTGGGCCGGCACCTCACCGAGCATCCCGACATCGCCGCGATCCACATCACCGGCTCCGATCGCACCCACGACGCGATCGTGTTCGGGACCGGTGAGGAGGCCGAGCAGCGCCGGGCCGAGGCACGGCCCCGCGTCGAGGTTCCCATCACCTCCGAGCTCGGTGACGTCAGCCCGGTGATCGTGGTTCCCGGGCCGTGGAGCGACCGGGACCTCGCCTTCCAGGGCGATCACATCGCCTCGATGCTGGTCAACAACGCGGGGTTCAACTGCGTGGCGGGTGACGTCATCATCCAGCACCGGGCCTGGGCGGGCCGTCGGGCGCTGCTGGACGCGGTCCGCGCCTCGCTGCGTCGGGCGACCCCACGGGAGTTCTACTACCCCGGGGCCGAGGAGCGCTACGAGCGGTTCGTGACCACCCACCGGCAGGCTGAGCAGCTCAGCGACGCGGTGGAGGGCGGGCTGCCCTTCACCCTGATCCCGGACGTGGACCCCGAAGCCGACGACGATGTGGTCTTCACCACCGAGTCCTTCTGCGGGGTGATCAGCGAGACCGCCCTCGACGTGCCCCGGTCGGTGCCTGCGTTCATCGACGAGGCCGTGCGGCGGTGCAACGAGCAGCTGTGGGGGAACCTGTCCGCCACGCTGCTCGTGCATCCCCGCTCCCTGGCCGACCCGGAGGTGGCCGCTGCCGTCGAGCGTGCCGTCGAACAGCTGCGCTACGGCACGGTCGGGGTGAACGTGTGGGCCGGGATCGGCTTCGTGTTCGTGTCCCCGCCGTGGGGTGCCTACGCCGGGAACGAGCTGACCGACATCCAGTCGGGTCGTGGAACGGCGCACAACACCTTCCTGCTGGAGGACATCGAGAAGACCGTGATCCGCGGTCCGTGGCGTCCCCCGGTCACGCCGCCCTGGCTGCACACCCACCGTCGGATGGACCGACTGTCGCCGCTGCTGGCTGATCTGACCCTCCAGCTCGATCCGCGCAAGCTGGCGGCCATGGCCTGGCACGGCCTCCGGGGCTGAGCAGGCCCACCTCGGTCGTTCAGCCGAGCACCTCGACGCTGTCCACCTCCAGCCGGGTCGGGGACTCGGCCTCGGCGCCGCAGGACATCGGCCGCGGCTGGTCGCGGTGTGAGGTGATCGCGACCTGGACGTGATGGCCGGCGGCCTCGGCGATGACCTGCACCGCACCGCCGCCCGGCTGCGGTGTGATGACCGGCTCGTCGGTGACCGTGACCGCGTCGATCTCCTCGACAGCGAGCGCGCGGCGTGCCGCGACCTCGGCCACCTGGGCGAGTGGGCTGTGGTGGGCGCGTCCGCGCAGGTGGTCGCTGGTGACCCGGCCCGCGAGGTGGGCCGTGACGACCTCCACCGCCGCCGCCACATCGAGGTTGCCGTAGACCAGGCCGTGCGGCAGGACCAGCATCGTCCCCGCGAAGCGGTGGCCACCGAGGTGGCTGGTCTCCCAGGTCTGCTCGGGGTGGAGGGTGCCGAGGGTGTCGGCGATGGGTCGGCCTCGCGTCGCACAGCAGCGGTCCCGTCGGGCGTGGGTGCACACCAGCCAGCGCGACCCTGCAACGCGCGTGCCGAGGCCGGGAGGTGTCGCCTGGGCACAGCAGGCAGGATCCAGCGCTGCGAGCTGTGCCTCGGTCAGTTGACAGGCTTCCATCCACGGTGTCGGTCCGACGTGGGCCAGCACCACCTCAAGCCGGTCGGCGGCGACCCGCGGGTGCGGGCCGGGGCGCCGCGTGAGCAGGACCTTCACACCGGCGCGCTTGGCGGCGGCGGCCAGCCGCGCGCCGAGCGTCGCATCCAGCCCGCTCTCGGTCAGCGCGTCGCGACCCCAGCTGCCCGGCTGCTCGATCAGCAGGTAGCCAAGCGCCTGGGTGGCCGTACCGGCCAACGGTTCTCGCTGCTCGCGGGCCAGTGCGCTGCAGGTGGTCGAGGTCACGTCGAGCTCCGTCGGCGTGGCGACAGGGGACGGGGGACGGCGCGGCGCCGGCCCCGGTGCGTGGCCCAGGGTGCCCGAACCGGTCGGAAGCGGGGGACAGCGCGCCCGATCGGCCGTCGCGGACGGTGTGCGGCCGGCGCGTGGCGTTGCGCGCCGGTTGACCGTCTGCCGTCCGCGCCGGTACCGTTACCGCTCCGGCGCGACAGCCGCTCTGCCGCTGTGCGCCCCACCATCTCGTCCAGCAGCCAGTCCCGATGCTGCCTGCCAGCACCGCGGCCGGGTCCGCTGACACGTCGCGCTCCGTTGGCGACGACGTCCCAGGGCACCGAGCGCAGCCGATCACGGCCCGCGCACCCGCGGCAGCGACAGCCACCAGGGACGGTCACCGCAGACGAGCCCGAGGAACGACAGGAGCCAGCCGTGTACGCGGTCATCGCAACCGGTGGGAAGCAGTACCGGGTCGAGCCCGGGCAGCAGGTCACCGTGGAGAAGCTCGACGGCGACGTCGGGGACACCGTCGATCTGCGCGCTGTCATGGTCGTGGGCGACGACGGGGCCGTGACCTCAGGCGGCGACCTCGACGGACGGCACGTGTCGGCCACCATCACGGGCCACGGGCGTGGCGAGCACCTGCGCGTCTTCACCTACAAGAACAAGTCGCGTCAGCGCAAGCGGCGCGGCCACCGCCAGCACCACACGATCCTGCGGATCGAGGAGATCTGACATGTCGACCAAGAAGGGCGGCGGTTCCTCCAACAACGGCCGCGACTCCAACGCCAAGCGACTCGGGGTGAAGCGCTACGGAGGCGAGTCCGTCTCCGCGGGCAGCATCATCGTCCGTCAGCGTGGGACCAAGATCCACCCCGGCGACAACGTCGGTCGGGGTGGCGACGACACGCTGTTCGCGCTCGTCGACGGGTCGGTGCGTTTCCACAAGACCCGGGTCCGTACCACCGCGAACGTGGACCCGGTCGACGTCTGAGCGAGGCGCCGCGACCGAGCTGGAGCGAGGGCGGCCACCGGGCCGCCCTCGTCTCGTCACCCGTCGCAGCAGCCGTCGAACTCGACCAGACACCCCGGAGCCACCGTGGAGGCCGCCAGCTTCATCGATGAGTGCACGGTGCACGTGCGCGGCGGTGATGGCGGTGACGGTGCCGTGTCCTTCCGGCGGGAGTCGCACGTCCCGCGGGGTGGACCCGATGGCGGCGACGGCGGACCCGGCGGCGACGTCGTGCTGGTCGCCGACCGGAACGTGACGTCGCTGCTCGACCTGCGGCGGTCCCCACATCGGCGGGGTGGTGACGGTGGGCACGGGGCCGGGATGCACCGCACCGGCGAGGGGGGACGGGACACGGTGGTCGCGGTGCCGGTCGGCACCGTGGTCCTCGAGCACGGCACCGGCGTCGTGCTCGCCGACCTGGTGCGTGACGGACAGCGGGCCGTGGTCGCCGAGGGCGGCCGTGGAGGTCGCGGCAACGCCGCCTTTGCGAACCGTCACCGACGGCTGCCGCGGTTCCGTGAACGTGGTGAGCGGGCACAGGAGCGCACCCTGGCCCTCGAGTTGAAGCTGATCGCCGATGTCGGACTGGTCGGCTTCCCCTCGGTGGGCAAGTCCTCACTGGTCGCGCGTCTGTCGGCGGCCCGACCGCGGATCGAGGCGTGGCCCTTCACGACCCTGTCCCCGCACCTGGGGGTGATGCGCGGTGGGGACACCGCGGACGGCGCCCCCATCGATGTCGTGCTGGCCGACGTGCCGGGCCTGGTCGAGGGTGCGGCCGACGGTCGCGGGCTCGGGACCCGCTTCCTGCGCCACATCGAGCGGTGTCTGGTGCTGCTGCACGTGCTCGACGCGGCGCCGAGCGCTGCGGACCGGGACCCGGTCACCGACCTCGCGGTGCTCCGTCGGGAGCTACAGCGGCACGAGCCGCAGCTGCTCGAGCGGCCCCAGCTCGTCGTGCTGAACAAGCTCGACCTGCCCGACGGACAGGCCATGGCGGAGCTGGTACGGGCACGCCTGACCGCCGACGGCGAGGAGGTCATCGAGGTCTCCGCCGCGAGCGGTGAAGGTCTCGACGCGCTGCGGTTCCGCCTGGGGGCGATGGTCGCCGAGGAGCGAGCGCGGGTCGGGCTGCGCACCGAGGAGCCGGACCACGAGGAGGTGCTGATCCGCCTCACACCGCAGGGGCCCGACTTCCACGTCCAGCGGGGTGCGGATGGGGCGTTCCACGTCATCGGGCGTCGCGTCGAGCGGTGGGTCCAGATGCTGCCGCTCGAGGACGTCGGCGCGGTGCGCTACCTGCAGGGGCGGCTGCGCCGCGCCGGGGTCGACCGGGCGCTGGCCGAGGCCGGGGCCCGTTCGGGTGACGACGTGGTGATCGGCGACGCGGTGTTCGCCTTCGAGCCGGAGCTCGAGGACCTTCCCGAGGAGGAACGGGCCGCGCTGCTGGCGGGCGAGGAGGACGCGCTCGAGGGTGACCCGGCCGACGACCGTCGGCCGCCACCGTCGGCGGCAGCGTCATCGCCGTCGGCCGAGCTCACCGACGACGGTGAGGTGGGACGGTGACGCGACGCTTCGCACGGGCTCGACTGGCCGTGGTCAAGGTGGGGTCCTCCAGCCTGCGCGGCGAGGACGGCCGGCTCGACCAGACGCAGGTGGCGCGTCTGGCGGCGCAGGTCGTCGAGGCACGGGCGCAGGGCACCCGCATCGTCCTGGTCTCCTCCGGCGCGGTGGCGGCCGGCATGGGGCTGCTGGGGCTCGGGCGCCGGCCCCTCGACCTGCCCACCCTCCAGGCCGCGGCGGCGGTCGGTCAGGGCGAGCTCATCCAGGCCTACCAGCGGGTGCTCACCGAGCACGATCTCACCGGGGCCCAGATCCTGCTCAGCCAGGACGACTTCATCCATCGCGGGCGGTACCTGAACGCGCGGACCGCGTTGCAGCGGCTCCTCGACCTCGGCGCTCTACCGATCATCAACGAGAACGACGCCATCGCCACCGACGAGCTGTCCTACGGCGACAACGACCACCTCGCCGCCCTCGTCGCCTCCATGCTCGACGCGGACCTGTTGGCGCTGTTGTCGGATGTCGCCGGTCTCTACGACCGTGACCCGCACGATCCCGGTGCGTGCCTCGTGCCGCAGGTGGACGACGTGACGGCCATCGACCTCAGCGGTATCGGGGGTGTCGGCTCCTACGTCGGCTCGGGTGGGATGCGGACCAAGGTCGGCTCCGCACGGGTGGCCGTGGCCTCGGCGGCTCATGCGGTCATCGCGGATGCGCGACAGCCCGACGTGCTCCGGGCCGTCCTCGACGGCGAGGAGGTCGGGACCTGGTTCGTGGCCGCCTCCCACCGCGTGGAGGCGCGCCGGTTGTGGATCGGGTACGCCCTGCGGGTGCACGGCCGCATCCACGTCGACGCCGGCGCGGTCCACGCCCTGCGCTCGCGTGGTGTCTCGCTGCTCGGCGTCGGGGTGACCCGCGCCGACGGCACCTTCGGGGCCGGGGACGCTGTCGAGGTCGTGGCCCCGGACGGGCAGGTGGTGGCACGCGGCCTCAGCAACTACGACGTCGCCGACGTCGTCCGGCTCGCAGGACGCTCCACCGCCGTCGCCGCGGAGTCGCTCGGTCCGGGGTACGTCCGCGAGGTGATCCACCGCGACCAGTTGGTGGTGTTCCCCGTCGGGCGGTGAGCATCCCGTCGATCCTCTGCAGGGCCCAGGTGCTCCTCCCGGACCCGGGGGACCACGATCTCGGGCGGTCCCGGCGGCGGCAGTCGGAACGCCGGATCGTCGCTCGTCGAGGACGCCGTGACCGCGTCGAGATCGATCGGATCGACCTCGACCGAGGGCGAACGCCCGAGCAGCAGACCGCCGAGGCCGAGGCCGGCGACGGCGGTGGCGAGGCTGGCGATCTGCCAGCGACGAGCAGTAGCCATCAGCGTGGTCCCTGCTCGTGTCGCCGCCTCGCCCCCGGTTCGGTCGCTCGTGGCACCTCGGGCACCGACACCTGCTCCTCGGTCTCGGATGGCGTCGGCGGCGGTACGTGGACCGAGGCGAGCGCCTCCTCGTCCCGGCTCGTGTCCTGCCAGGGCAGCGCCAGCGTGATCGTCGTGCCCGTGCGGTCCGAGCGCACCCCGACCTCACCGCCGTGTGCGGTCACCACGGCGTGCACCACCGCCAGGCCGAGACCTGTCGAGTCGCGGGCAGCACCCGCGCGCACGAAGGGCGAGAACACCCCGTCGACGATCTCCGGATCGATGCCATGTCCCTCGTCCTCGACCACCAGGTGCAGCCGATCATGCTCCCGGTCGAGGCTCGCACGGATCCGGATCGGGGTACCCGGTGGGTTGTGCATCGCGGCGTTGGAGGCCAGGTGCAGCACCGCCTGGGTGAGGCGGTCCGGGTCGGCGTCCAGCGTCACCGATGGCGCCGGCACGATCGTGACGCGCTGTCCGCTCGCCGTGGCCAGGAGCTTGCGTTCGAGCGCCTCGAACCAGGAGACCAGGTCGAACCGGCGCACACGGACGAAGTCCGCGGTGTTCGCCCGCGCGATGGTCATCAGGTCCTCCACCAGGCCTTCCATCCACCCGAGCTCGTCGCCGACGATGCCCAGCGTCGCGGCGATCGCGCCCGGGTCGTCACGGTCGCCGGTGGGCAGCAGCTCGAGGTTCCCCCGCAGGCGCGTGATCCGGGTCCGCAGCTCGTGATCGACGCTGGCGAGCAGCTCCTGCTGCTGGCCGGTCGCCGCGTCCAGCCGATCGAGCACCCGGTTGAACCCAGCTGCCAGCAACGCGACCTCGTCACCCGACTCGGGCACCTCGACCCGCGTGTCCGGGTGCCGCAGGCCGATCGAGCGCGCCCTAGCTGCCAGCGCACCCAGCGGAGCCAGGGTCCGCCACAGCGTCGCGGCGAGCAGCACGCCACCGACCAGCAGGGACGCGCCTGCCGCGACCGCGAAGAGGTAGGCCGCCTCGCGGGCGTCCCGGCGCACCGGTGCCAGGGGTGCCACGACCTGCAACGTCCCCCGCTGCTCACCGCCGATGATGATCGGCACGGAGGAGGTCAGGATCTCTCCGGCCTCGGTACCGGTGTCGATCACCTCCCGGGTGTTGAGCGTCCCGGTGGGCAGGACGCGGTCGGCGAACAGTGGCTCCAGCTCCGGCGGACCGTTGCTCGCCGCCAGCCGCAGGCCGTCCTCGAAGGTCACGATCGTCCAGTACGACGCCGTTCCCGGGTGCAGTTCGAGGTAGCGGCGGACCGCCTCCTCGAGCACGGTCAGCTCGTCGGCGGCCGGATCGTCCTCGCCGGTCTCGTCGAGCAGCGTGGCGACCGAGCGCTCGAAGCGCTCGTTCTCTCGGGCCAGCGCGGCCTCGATGTCGTTGCGGCCGTCCTGGAGCAGCAGCCCGTAGGCGACGAGCGACGCCACAGCGAGGCTGACCGCGAACACGACCATGGCTGCCAGTGGCACCCGGACCTGCAGCCAGTGCCAGCTGGCGCGTCGCGGCTCGCCCTCGGCCCGTCGCCACCTCACGCGACCAGCCGATAGCCGGCCCCGCACACGGTCTCCATGCGCTGCTCGCCGAGCTCGCGCTGCAGGTGCCGGTGCTCGCCCTCGGCCTCGACGGAAGCCACGGGAGGCGCACCGTCCTCGAAGAGAAGTACGTTCATGGTGCCGAGTGTGCCCCAGATGGGCACGGCGTGCGGGGGAGCTGAGGGTCGACTCGGATCGCTGCAGCGCCCGCGCGGCCAGGCATCACATCCTCCGCCCCGAGGAGGCACCCGTGTCGGAGCTGACGAGCGAGGACGCGGCCGGGGGACACCGAGAGCCGGTGGTCCTGTCCCCGGCCCAGGAGCGCTCCGTCCTGTCGGCGGCGGCCGCCGCCGCCGGTGTCCGCCTGGTCACCAGCCGGATCCGCAGCATCCACCACCGACCGGGACGCAGCCGCTCCGTGCTGCACGATGCGACCATCGAGGTGGCCGGACAGCGGCACGAGGTGGTCCTGGTCACCCACGTCGAGACGCGCGGGTTCCCCGACGGGGCGTTCGTCCTGTCGACGGACGAGCTCGAGGTGGCCGTCTGGCGCTTCCCCAACGACCCCTATCTGCCGGGGCTGCCCTCGGCGGTCTCTGCGGAGCGGGTCCGTGAACTGCTCGACGAGCTCGGCGCGGTACCCGGTCGGGTCCACCTGCGGACCCGCGCCTACCGGCCCGTCCGGCGAGCCGTGGTCGAGGTGCAGGTCGACGGGCGGCGGTCCGGACGGGTGCTCTACTTCAAGATCCTCCCCCAAGGGCGAGCCCGGTCGGTCGCCCGGCGGCATCGACAGCTGACCGCGGCGGGCCTGCCGGTGCCCGGGGTGATCGGCGTGGCCAAGCAGCAGGGCATCGTGGCGATCGAGGCTCTGGCCGGTCCCACGCTGGCGGAAGCGCTGCGTGCGGGTGGTCGCGTGC
The DNA here is from genome assembly GCA_041686695.1 of Nitriliruptoraceae bacterium. GTDB lineage: Bacteria > Actinomycetota > Nitriliruptoria > Nitriliruptorales > Nitriliruptoraceae > T1Sed10-7. The sequence continues at coordinate 1,260 of JAWLDJ010000006.1, read as the reverse complement.
CACGTCCCGAGCAGTTGCTGGCGGTCACAGAGGACTTCGCCGGCAGCGGGGTCGCGGGCTCCCGTGACCCTCGTCGCTTCGCCGACCCCGTGCGACATGTGCCGCTACTGGCCGGCATCCTCCCGGAACGAGAGGCGGAGATCACCAGCTTGGCCCGCGAGGCCGCTGCTGTCGAGGCGCCACTGGTCGGTGTCCACGGGGACCTCCACGCCGGCCAGTTGTTGCTCGGAGCCGACGGTGCCATCACCGGGGTCCTCGACGTCGACGGGGCTGGCCAGGGCTACACGGTGCACGATGCCGGCAACCTCGTGGCGCACCTCGAGGCCTTCGGTGACCTCCACCCGGCGATCACCGGCCGCGTCCATGCCTACGCGCGCGAGGTCGCCGAGGCATACGCCGAGGTGTGTGGCCCCCAGGCACTGGCTCGCGCGATGGCCGGATCGTGGATCGGTCTGGCGACCGGGGCGTACCGGGCCCGGGAGCCGGGCTGGCAGCTCGAGCTCGAGCGTCGCATCGACCGCGCAGCAGCGTTGCTCTCGACGGTGTGAGCGGCGAACGCGGGTGCACTCGCGACAGGAGGTCGGGAGGGGGCGATCGGATGCCGAGCCGGTGTGGCGTCCGTCAGCTGCTGACGGAGCTCTCGGGATCGGGGCTGTCGATCGAGGGATCCTCCACGGACGGCTCGTCGTCGTCCAGGTCGTCGTCCAGCTCGTCGTCGTCCGGCTCGTCGTCGTCCGACTCGTCGTCATCCGGCCAGTCGTCGTCCGGCCCGTCGTCGGACGGCTCGTCGACGGACGGCGTGTTGTCGGAGCTGGTGTCGTCGGAGCGGGTGTCGTCGGCGGGGGTGTCACTGGACGGCCCGTCGTCGTCGGGCTCGTCGACGGACGGCGTGTTGTCGGAGCTGGTGTCGTCGGAGCGGGTGTCGTCGGCCGGCTCGTCGTCGGAGCTGGTGTCGTCGGAGCGGGTGTCGTCGGACGGCTCGTCGTCGTCCGGCTCGTCGTCGGACGGCGTGTCCACGGAGGGCAGGTCGGCCGTGGGGTTCTCTGCCGAGACGCTCGCCTGGGGCGCGTTGGTCGCGGTGGGAGCCCGGTTGCCCGCAGCCGTGGTCACATCGGCGGTGGACTCGATGCTGGCGGTGGAGGCTTGGCTGACCGCGGACGAAGCGCTGGGGTTCTCGGCGCTCGCCGACGGTTCGCTCGGCTCGCCCGGCACGCGGTCGTCCGACTCCTTCTTCTCCTCCTCCTCCTCCTCGATGACGAG
>JAWLDJ010000005.1:0-63999 GCA_041686695.1 Nitriliruptoraceae bacterium | reverse complement strand
GGTCTGGCGCAGCGAGGGTTCCGGTGGCGTCTCCGACGGCGACACGCGGTGGCTCACCGTCGAGCCCGCCGACATCCGTGTCCTCAAGCAGGACTGAGAGGGACACGCCGGAAGAAGATCGGGCGGGGGACTAGACGAGACTGGGGCCGAACGGTCGCCAGACGATGATGGAGAGGAGTACAGCATGAAGACGCCGAGGAGGTACCTGCTGGTACTCGCCGCGGTCGGACTGCTCGCCGCCGCGTGTGGTGGCGACGAGCCTGCCGATACCGCTGACGAGACCACGGAGGAGGAGTCGGGCGAGGATGCCGGCGAGGAAGACGCGGGCGAGGACGCCGGTGAGGAAGACGCCGGCGAGGAAGACGCAGAGCAGGGTGAGGCGTCCGGTGTCGACCTCGACGCGCTCTACGAGGCGGCGCAGGAGGAGGGCGAGGTCATCGCCTACATCGGCTCCGCTGAGTCCTCCGTTGCCTCCGTCGTGGAGGGCTTCAACGAGCTATACCCGGGCGTCGAGGTCCAGTCCGTCCGGCTGAACTCGGCTGGGATCGCCCAGCGTTTCGGCGCCGAGCGCGAGTCGGGGGCCCCGACGGCGGACGTCATTCAAGGCGGCTTCGTCGAGTTCCAGCTCAACGCTCTCGAGGAAGGATGGGTCGTTCCCAGCGAGGAGCTGCCCGTGCCTGAGGAGTTCCCGAGCGACTTCATGCATCCTCAGCTCGGCCCCATCCAGGGGTATCCCCTTCCCGTGATCCTCTACAACACCGACCTGGTGGGCGAGGACGAGGTCCCCACGACCTGGGAGGATCTCGCCGACCCGAAGTGGCAGGGGCAGGTGCTGATGGCCGACCTCGAGGAGCAGGTCTGGCACCTCGGTGTCTACGGGACCGTCATCGAGGAGTTCGGTGAGGAGTGGGCCGAAGGCTTCATGGCCAACGAACCGCGAGTCATCGCGGGCGGTGTAGCCCCCATCACGGAGTTGATCGCCGCCGGTGAAGCCGCTGTCGCACCGATCGGCTTCGCGCCGATCGCCGAGGCGGTCAAGGCTTCTGGTGCACCGATCGACTACACGACCCCCGATCCACAGACGTCGGTGCCAGCCTTCATGACGGTCAACTCCGAGGCCGAGAACCCCAACGCTGCGCGCCTGCTCTACCACTACATGCACACCCAGGACGGTATCGAGCGACTCACGCTGTTCGGGACCCACGCGCCCTACCAGACCGACCGTGAGTACGAGTGGGTCGAGGACGACCTGCGGTGGGTCACCGACCCAGAGTACGCCGACGAAATCGCTGCCCTGCTCGGGCAGTAGACGACCAGCGGAGCCGGGGAGCAGGCCCGTGTCGCGGACACCGCTCCCCGGCTCCGTTTCCACCCCTCGTTCGGCAAGCAGTGACCTGACCCCGGCGGCTGATGAGCCGGCTCGAAGGAGACACCATCATGAAGCTCGGTCTGAACATCGGGATGCTCACCCGTGATGTGGCTGGGATCGAGACGCTCGTCCGTCGTGCCGACGAGGTCGGTATCGATTCGGTCTGGTCATCGGAAGCCTGGGGCGCCGATGCGGCGACCGTCCTGGCGTACCTCGCGGCGAAGACCGAACGGATCAAACTGGCCACCGCGATCATGCAGATCCCGGGGCGCACCCCAGCCAACACCGCGATGACGGCCATGGCCCTCGACCTGCTCTCCGATGGCCGCGTGATCCTCGGGCTCGGGCTCTCCGGACCGCAGGTGGTCGAGGGCTGGCACGGGGTCCCGTACGGCAAACCCCTGGCCCGCACCCGGGAGTACGTCGACATCATCCGGGCCATCGTGGCCCGGGACGAGCCCGTGGTGTACGAGGGGAGCGAGTACCAGGTGCCCTACACCGGCCCCGGAGCATCTGGTCTGGGCAAGCCGCTCAGGTCGATGATCCACCCGATCCGGACCGAGATCCCGATCTACCTCGCGGCGCTCGGGCCCAAGAACGTCCGGCAGACGGCCGAGATCGCCGACGGTTGGCTGCCCATCTTCTACTCGCCGGAGCGCGAGGACATCTTCAACTCCCACCTCGACGCCGGGCTGGAAGCCGCAGGACGCTCCCCGGACTCCTTCGCCATCGCCCCGAGCGTCAGCGTTGCCGTGGGTGATGACATCGATGCCTGCCGCGACCAGCTCCGTCCGCAGCTGGCCCTGTACATCGGGGGCATGGGAGCGCGCGGCAAGAACTTCTACAACGACCTGGCGTGCCGCTACGGGTTCGAGGAGGCCGCAGCCACGATCCAGGATCTCTACCTGGACGGGAAGAAGGCCGAGGCCGCCGCGGCGGTTCCCGATGCGCTCGTCGACGAGACCGGCCTGGCCGGTCCCATCGACCGGATCATCGACCGGCTCGAGGCATGGAAGGACTCGCGGGTCGACACGCTGATCCTCTCGACCCGCGATCCCCAGGTCCTCGAGCGGCTCCAGGAGGCCCTGTGACTCCCCCACCCCCCGCGCCGACGCATGACCGTGGAGCAGCATCATGACCAGTCCCTCCGAGCAGTTCGCCCGTGAACTCTTGGCGATCGACGCCGCCTCGCTGACCGATGAGGACCTCGCCCAGGTGGAGCGCCTGCTCTACGACTACTCGGTCGTGGCCTACGGCGGCTCGGCGCTGCCCTGGGTGCAGAAGCTGCACCGGTGGGCCGAGCGCAGGACCGCTACGGGCGCCGCGCAGATCGTCGGCAGTGCCGCCCGCGCGCCGGCGGACGTCGCCGCGCACCTCAACGGTTCGGCGGCGCACAGCTACGAACTCGATGACACGCATGCGATGTCGCTGAGCCATCCGGGATCGGTGGTGAACTCCGCGGCGCTGGCCGTGGCGCAGGAACGGGACGCCGCGCTGGCCCCCGGTGAGCTCGCCGCGGCGATCATCGCGGGCTACGAGGCCATCGGTCGCCTCGGGCGGGCGGCGGTCGCAGCGCCGTTGATGGGTCACGGCTTCCATCCCACCGCGCTGCTCGGCCCCTTCGGCGCTTCCGTGGCCGCCGGTAAGCTCCTCGGGCACGGCGTCGACGAGCTGCTGGTCGGCTGGGGGCACGCGCTGTCCGCGTGTAGCGGCTCCACGCAGTTCTCCCAGGACGCTCGTGGCACCGACATCAAGCGCCTGCACGCCGGGCTCGCCGCCCGCAACGGGGTCCAGGCCGCCCAGATGGCCGACGTCGGCCTCGGCGCGCCCTACGACGCCATCACCGGGCGCTACGGCTTCCTTGCCCTCTACGCGGCCACCGAGCCGGAACTCGACGCACTGCAGGGTTCGGCGGCGGGTTCCCGCGTCATCCACGAACTCATCTTCAAGCCCTACGCGAGCTGCGGGCTGTTGCACGCCACGGTCGACGCCCTGGCGATCGCCCTGGCCGACCTGGAGGTGTCCCCGGAGTCGGTCGAGAGCATCCGTATCGGTGTGCAGCAGAAGGCCATCGACCAGCACATGGAGCGTCGCCCGGTATCCGCGATGTCTGCGCAGTACAGCCTGCCGTTCGTCGTCGGAGCCACGCTGACCGCCGGGCCTTGGGACTACTCGGTCTACGACCGTCTCGAGGGTCCGCAGTACGACGAGATCCTGGCGTACGGCGATCGCGTGGAGGTCTACCTCAACGAGGAGTTCGAGCGTGACTTCCCCACGCGTGGGGGGAGCGAGATCGAGGTCCGGCTCGTCGATGGCACCACACGTTCGGCGACGGTCCGCGACAGCCTCGGCTCGCCGAACGTCCCGATGTCGGTGGAGCAGCTGCGCCGCAAGGGCGACGGGCTGCTCCGCGATGTCGACCCCGACTTCGACCTCGACCAGCTCTCGACGGCGGTCCGGGCCGCCGCTGTCGACAGCGACACCGACCACCTGGCAACGGTGCTCGCACGCGCCTGAAGCCGACCACGTTCGATGACCCGGGAGCCAGCATGACCACCAACCTGCTCGAGACCGCCGCCGCGTGGTCGGTCTCGAACCAGTTCTCGTCCTTCACCGCGCCCGCGCAGATTGCCGCCAGGCGGGCGGTACTCGACACCTGGGGGGTGATCCTGGCAGGCAGGCGCCATCCGGTTCCTGTCCTCGCTGCGCGGGGGACCCCGGGACGTGCCGGATCGGCCGTGGAACTGGTCGGTGGAACGCGGGTCGATGCAGCATCGGCGGCCTTCGTCAACGCCGTGGCGGCGCACGTGCTGGACTACGACGACAGCGCCGTGGGCGAGCTCATCGGTCATCCGAGCGCGGTCGTGCTGCCGGCGGTGTGGGCGGTGGCCAGTGACGTCGGGGCCACCGGCGACGACCTGCTGACGGGCTACATGACGGGCGTGGAGTGCATGATGCGCCTGGCAGCGGCGTTCGGTGGCGGCGGGGGTGCCTACGGGCGAGGCTTCCACAGCACCACGATCCTGGGCACGGTCGGCGCCGCCGCCGGCGCCGCCCGGGTCGCTGGGCTCGACCTCGAGACGACTCGAGCGGCGATCGGCCTGGCGGGGTCGTGGGCGAGCGGGATGCAGGCCACCTTCGGCTCGCCTGGGAAGGCGCTGCAGGTGGGGCGTGCGGCGGAGGCTGCCGTGCGTGCGGTGGAGCTGGCCCGGGTGGGCCTGGACGCTGGCACGGATGTCCTCGACTCCCAGCTCGGCTACCCGAGGGTCTTCTTCGGCGCGTCGGACGACGACGATGCTGCCGCGCGCGCGGATCGGTTCCTCTCCCTCGGCGGGTCGAGCGCGATCGGCGACGGGGAGGCCTCGAACGTGCTGGCCGATCCGGGGCTGAGGCTCAAGCCCTACGCCTCGTGCCGTGGAAGCCATCGCAGCATCGAGGCGGCGATCGAACTGCGACGCTCACTGGACCTCGAGCCCGATCAGATCGTGCGCGTTGAGATCGACCCCACCCCCGAAGCGCGGCAGATCCTGCGCTACTCCTCGCCCGAGACCGAGCTGGAAGCCAAGTTCAGCGTCGAGTACGGGGTCGCCGTCGCGCTGGTCGACGGGGCCGGCGGCATCGCCCAGTTCAGCCAGGATCGGATCATGTCCCCCGACGTCCGTCGGGTCCTCGACAAGGTCGAGCTCGTACCGACCGACGACGTTGCCACCTTCGACGAGGCGTTCCGACCCGAGAGCGTGGCCGTGACGACCGCGGGTGGCACCTTCCGCAACGTCGTCGAGCTCGAATTGGGTCACCCGCACCGCCCCCTGTCCGCCGAGCACGCGAGCGAGAAGTTCGTCGAGTGCGTCAACGAGGGCGTTCCGGGGGTCCCGAGAAGCGCAGCCGAGGAGGTTCGGGACGTGATCGAAGGACTGTCCGATGGTGGGTCGCTGGCCGATCTCGATGCCCGCCTCGTGGGCCTCGTGGCCGCAGGAGACGACGCATGAGTGCACACGTGCCATCGACCGCTGCGACCGGGACCGAGCGGGCCCCGGCGAGCGCCCCGTTGGCGGCGTTCGCGGGGCTGCGGATCGTGGAGGTGACCAGCGACCGCAGTGCCGGCGCCCTGACCGGTCGGATGCTGGCGCAACTCGGCGCAGGTTGCGAGCGCATCGACGCCGGCTCAGCCGCCGCCGGCGCGACGGTGGACGAGCCACCCGATGAGGTGGCGTCGTGGCGAGCGGCGCTGGCGATGATGTACGGCGCCGGCAAGCAGCTGCGCGAGCCGGCGGCGCTCGATGATCTCGACGGGTTGCTCTCGGGTGCGGACGTGCTCCTGGTCGACGACGCGGGCATCCGTGCCATGGGCGGCTCCAAGGCGCTCGACGCGGCGCTGTCACGGTTCCCTGAGCTGATCTGCTGCCCGGTCACCGCCGTCGGTGGTCACGACGGGGCCGGGGGCGATACAGCGACCGAACTCACGGTGGAAGCAGCCGCGGGCGTGCTGGGAACCACCGGGCATTCGCTGGAGGAGACGGTGCGAGCCGGCTTCCCGGTCGGCGACATCATCGCCGCGCTCAACGCGGTCAGCGGGACCCTGGCCGCCCTGATCCGTCGCCAACGCACCGGCGAGGGCACCCGCGTCGACACGAGCGTCTTCGATGGCCTGTTCTTCTTCCTCGGCACCTTCATGGCGAAGTGGTTGGCCGCCGGGATCGAACCGCAGCCGGTCGGCAACCGCCACCCCGTCATCGGGCCGTGGAACGACTACCCGACCTCCGACGGCAGCGTGGTGATCTGTGTCGCCACCGATGCCGCATGGGGCCGCCTGTGCGAGCTGCTGGGGACCGGAGGGGAACGCGAGGACTGGCCCGCATGGAGCAACAACGAGCGCGTCGCGCGCCAGGATGAGATCGATGTGTGGATCTCTGAGTGGACACGGACGCGCACCAGCGACGACGTCCTGACGCAGGTCGACCAGCTGGGAGTGCCGTGCAGCCGTCTGCAGTCACTCGCCGAGGTGCTCGACAGCCAACAGACCCGCGCGCGCGGGTTGATCGAAGAGGCAGCCAACGGGGCCAGCATCGCGCGGCTGCCGTTCCGCTTGAGGAGGCTCTAGCGTGGCACTTCCATTGGATGGCGTCCGTGTCGTCGAGATGGGCTACTACACGGCCGGACCGGTCTGCGGGCGCTACCTCCGCGACCTCGGTGCCGATGTCGTGCGTATCGAGCCCGGTGATGGTGATCCGACGCGCAAGGCCGGTGGGAAGGCCTCGGCGGCCTGGAGCTTCCTGTTCGGGCAGAACAACGCCGGCAAGCAGAGCATCTCACTGGATCTGAAGGACCCGGATGGCGCCAGGCGGCTCGGCCTGCTGCTCGGCCAGGCCGACGTCTTCCTGTGCAGCTTCCCCCCCGACGTGATGGCCCGACTCCACCTCTCCCCCGAGGACTGCCGTGAGCGGAACGAGCAGCTCGTCTACTGCGGGGTCAGCGGCTTCGGTCTGGATGCACCGGTCGCGCAGCGAGCGCTGGATGTCACCATCCAGGCGCAGGCCGGGATGATGAACCTCACCGGTCACGACGGACGCCCCACCAAGATCGGCATCTCGATCTGTGACGATCTGGCCGCGCAGACGGCGACCTTCGGCATACTCACCGCCCTGCTCGAGCGGGATGCGACCGGCACCGGGCAACTGGTGGACGTCGCGATCTACGACGCGGCGGTGTGGGCCACCGAGTACCGCTGGCCGTCGTTGCTGGAGTCGCTGCCGTTCGACGAGCAGCTGGGCAACGCCGATCCGTGTTCCGGGGTGGAGGACGTCGTCGCGACCGCTGACGGGCGTCTCGCGGTCTCGCTGCCGTGGAGCGATCCGGGTCCCGAGCTGTCCGAGGTGCTCGGCGGTGTCACCTCGGCGACGCCACGACAGGGGCTCGAGCACCTGCGGGACTGGGCCAGCACGCGGACCACGGCGGAGGCGGTCATCACGCTCGGGGCGGCTGGTGTGGTCTGCTCGCCGGTCAACGCCATCAGCGAGGTGATGACCACGCCGATGGCCGTCGACGGGGAACTCCTCGACATCCCCGACGGCGGTATGCCCGACGCCATCAACTCCCCGCTCATCATCGACGGTGCGCGGCTTCGCCCGGCGGGACCGGCGCCCGAACTGGACGAGCACGACCCGGATCTCTGGGTCCAGTGGGGCGCCCATGACCAGTGAGCGACTGGAAGCCGACGTCCTCGCGGCGTTGTCGGCGGTCCAAGCCGGCGGGCACAACCTGCTCACCCATCTCTACGGCATCGAGCGCGATGCCGTCGGTGAGGGTGAGGCGGTTGGCACCATCGACGCTCGTCCCCAGTCGCTGGACGCCGAGGGCAGGTTCGCAGCGACCCCGACCCTCATGCTCGCCGATCTCACGCTCGGCCGGTCCGTCAAGAGCTACTTCGGGCCCGACACGCCGGGAGTGACCAGCGCGATCGACGTCGACCTGTACGCGCCGCTGCCCGCGGGTGGTCGGCTGACCTGCCGGGCGCAGCAGACGCTCACCCAGGGTCGGCGGGCCAGCGCAGAAGGCTGGCTCATCGATGATGCCGGGGCCACGGTCGCCAACGTGCGCGGGCGTTTCGTGGCGTTGAAGGGTCCCCGACGCGCACCGGAACGCAGCCGCCAGCCCCTCGGCGGCACGCTCGTCGACGGCCGTTACGAGCCGTCGGAGGCGGAGCACGAGCTCCTCGAGACGCTGGCCGCCCGACACACGCAGCAGCAGAGCGACCTCGGTCCCTGCGCCACCCTGCTGGGGCGCGCAACACCGCATCGCCTCGAGACGGGTGAGGTCGAACTCCGGCAGCGCCTGGGACTGCTGGTGAAGAACCAGACCGACCGGGTGCAGGGCGGTGTCATCGCCGGGATGCTCTTCGACGCCTGCCGTGATCCGCGCCTCCACGAGGGGTCCGATTGGGGTCTGTCCACCTTCAGCCTCCGCTTCCTGCACGGGGGGGCCTACGACGGTGACGACCTCGTCGCAACCGCACGGGTCGACCAGCGCGAGACCGAGCGGGGCACCGCGTGCGTGAGCGCACGGCTGGACCAGTCCCCACGTTCCGGGCTCGCGCTGGCGACCGCGATCGTCGCCCGGCACGCCTACGGCAGGACCGCCGCCACCAGCACCACCCGAAAGTCAACCGACGACCCCGTCGTCCCGTCAGCCAACACCATCGGAGGATCGCATGAGCACCTTTGAGACCGAAGAAGTCAAGATGCTTCGCGAGACGGTCCGCGAGTTCGGGAAGCGAGAGATCGCCCCCTACATCGACGAATGGGATCGCCAAGCCACCTTCCCCCGGGAGTTGGCGAGCAAGATGGCGGAGGTCGGGCTCCTGGGAGGGCGCCTCTCCCCGGAGATCGGCGGTTCGGGGATGACCTACCCCATGATCACCGCCGTCATCGAGGAGATGAGCTACTTCAGCGCCGCCGCGGGTGCCATGGTCGGTGCGCCGAGCAACTCGGTCGGCAAGGGCCTGGCGATGCAGGGCACCGATGAGCAGATCGACCGCTTCCTCCGCCCCTTCCTCGCGGGCGAGGTCCACGCCGCCGCAGCGGTGACCGAGCCCCACTCGGGCACCGACATCGTGCACAAGATGGAGACCACGGCCAGGAAGGACGGGACCAACTACATCCTCAACGGCGAGAAGGCCTGGATCAGCGGTATCGAGAACGCGGACTGGGTCGTGACCTTCGCCACGCTCGACAAGAGCAAGGGTCGCAAGGGCGTCACCGCCTTCATCGTCGACATCGACACCCCCGGTGTCAGCACCAAGCACTACGAGGACTCCCACGGTGCCCGCACGTTCGTCAGTGGGTCGGTGTTCCTCCAGGACGTCGTCGTCGAGGAGGACCGCCGGCTCGGCGAGGAGGGCGAGGGCTACCGCATCCTGATGGCAGGCACCGAGATCGGGCGCCTGGCCTGTGCGGCCCGGGCGCTGGGGATGCTCCGAGCGACGCTGGACGTCTCCGTCGAGTACGCGAAGCTGCGCGAGACCTTCGGCCAGCCGATCGGTCGGCACCAGCTCGTGCAGGACAAGATCGCCACCATGGCGACCAACCTCGACGCGGCGAGGCTGTTGACCTACCGGGTCGCAGAGCTGAAGGAGGCCGGGGTCGAGCGGGTCCAGCGTGAGGCCAGCATGGCCAAGCTGTTCGCCACCAACTCCCTGGTCGAGGCGACCAACGAAGCGATGCAGATCCACGGCGCGAACAGCCACTCGCCCGAGTACTCGGTCGGGCGCCTGTGGAGGGATGCCAAGTCCACGCAGATCTTCGACGGCGTCAACGAGATCCACAAGGTGATGATCGCGGAATCGGTGCTCGGGTACCGGTGATGCACGCACGGGTCAGGGTCGGTGGAACCCGCAGGTGAGCGAAGGTGTGGCTATGGCAGAGCAGTCCAACGGTGGAGCTGTCCGCGTCCTGGAGTTGGCCCAGGAGGTGACCGGACCCTTCGTCGGTCGGATCTTCGCGCTCTCGGGCGCCGATGTCGTCAAGGTCGAGTCGCTGCCCGATGGCGACCCGATGCGTGCTCAGGATCCGGCCGGATCCGGTGCCTCGGCGGTGTACGAGTACCTCAACGCGGGCAAGCGCAGCGTCGGGATCGACTGGACGGTCGCCGACGCGCCGACGCAGCTGGAACGGTTGTGGTCGTGGGCGGATCTCGTGGTGGTCGATGACGCCTTCCTGGCGCATCCACCCGTGCGACGCCTCGTCGACAGCGAGGGTGGGCCCCCGGTCACGACGGTGACCCCGTTCGGGCTCGAGGGACCGTACGCGGGCAGGCCGGCCACGAGTTCCACGGTGTTCGCGATGGCCGGTGAGACGATCATGCTGCCCGGCGGGCTCGGCTACGAACTGTTCCCCGACGAACCACCGCTGCTCGCCCGTGGGGCGATGGCCGACACCGATGCCGCGTCCATCGCCGCGCTGGTGTCGACCGCGGCCCTTATCCATGGTGGTGAGGGCCACGTCAACGACGTCGCCAGGTGGGAGGCCGAAGCCAGCCTCAACCGCTGGATCGCGAGCCACTTCGACGACTCCGGATGGCGGGAGTCGCGCGCGACCCGTGCCTACTCCTACGGCGGCCTCACCGCCTGTGCCGACGGGTACGTGATGATCCAGATCGCCACCGAGAGCCAGTGGGAAGCGTTCGTGCGCATGATGGGCGAGCCCGACTGGGCGAGGCATCCCGACTACGACACACAGGCCGGCCGGACGGCCGCTGGCGGTGAGATCGGCGAGCACATCCGCGCGTGGGCCGGGGGACTGGACAAGGCCACGATCTTCGCGCTCGGGATCGAGCACGGTGTCCCGGTCGCGCCGTTCCGCGAGGTCCCCGAGGTGCTGGCCTGCCCGCAGTTCAACGAACGGGGCTTCTTCGTCGACCACCCCTCGGCAGGTCCCGGTCAGCCGCAGCGGTTGCCGACCCTGCCCTACGTGGATGCCGGCACGCCGCTGCCAGCCGCGCCCGGACTCGGCGAGCACACCCACGCACTCCTCGACGGGCGTGGCTCGGCGGCGAGCTAGAGCCCGGTCCGTCGCGGTGGCGATGCGTTCGCCCCATGAGACGACCTCGACGCAGTGACATCCAACGATCAACGAAAGGGCGTTCCATGTCCGAGCAGGCCACCAGGAGTGCGGACGAGGACCTCGAGCAGCGACGGTCCCGCGAGGAGGGCGCGATCACCGAGGAGGCCCTCGCGCTGCTGCGCCGCCGGATCGGTCACCCGGTGCCGCAACGCAAGGCGGCGTTCGAGTGGGCGAGCCTGGATCCCTTGCGCAACTACGCGCGCGGTATCGGCGACGTCAACCCGTTCTACCGCGATCTCGATCATGCGCGGTCGAGCCGTTGGCAGGAGCTGACGGCACATCCGACCTTCATGCTCTACATGGGGATGTCGCGGGAGACGGAACTGTCCGAGGAGCTGTTGGCGACCGGCCGCGGCGACCCACTGAAAGGGGTGCACGCCTTCTACGCAGCTGAGGAGATGCAGTGGTTCTCGCCGATCGTCGCTGGCGATCGCCTCTCCGTGCGCCATGGTCTCGCTGCGGTCGATGAGAAGACGAGCCGCATGGGTCAGCGGGCCATCCACGAGCACAACGAAGGCGTGTTCCGCAACCAGCGGGAGGAACTCGTTGGCCTCCGGCGGATGACCCTGGTCCGGATGGAGCGTTCCAAGGCCCGCGGGGAGAAGAAGCACGCCGCGCTCGACGTCCCGCACCACTACACCGAGGAGGAGATGCGCGAGATCGATCGGTACTACGAGCAGGAGTACATCCGCGGTGCCGAGCCCCGGTACTGGGAGTCGGTCGAGATCGGCGACGAGTCGATCCCGCTGGTCCGGGGGCCCTACACCACCACGGCCTACATCTGCTACGCGGAGGCCACCGGCCCGCGCAACGACTTCCACCGCGCGCACTCCGACGCCTACCGGTACCGCAGCGAGCACCCGCGCGCGTTCCCGCTCAACGAGTACGGCTTCCCCGACACGATCGCCAGGGTGCACTGGGACAAGGAGATGGCCACCCGAGCCGGACTGCCGGAGACCTACGACTTCGGCGGGGAACGGGTCGCATGGATGTCGAACGTCGTCACCAACTGGATGGGTGACGATGCCTTCCTGCGGCGGCTCCGCGTCGAGATGCGGGCGTTCTGCTACGTCGGGGACACGGTGTGGCTGACGGCCAAGGTCGTCGACAAGTCGACCGACGGCAAGGACTTCGCGGTCGACCTCGAGCTCGAGGCCGTGAACCAGCGCGACGAGCAGATCGCACGGGGGAGCGCGACCGTGCTGCTGCCGACACAGACGGCCCCCGATGCACCGACGGTGCCCAGCACGATCCCCGAGGGTCTCTCGCCGTTCATCTGAGTCCGCCGACCGGGACGGCTGCCGCACGGGCAGCCGTCCCGCGCCCATCATCGCCGCAGCACCGCGGCCGACCGCCATCGAAGGCCCGAACATGCCTGACGAACCCGTCCGCTACCTCGCCGGGATCCGCGTGCTGGATTTCACGTTCCAGGCCGCAGGTGCCTACGCCGCGATGCTCCTCGGTTCGCTCGGAGCGCAGGTGATCAAGGTGGAGAGCGCCTCACGGCCCGACCCCACACGTCAGCGGGTGAACCGGCCCTACATCCACTCGGTGTTCTACGAGGACGTGAACCTCGACAAGCAGGCCATCACGATCAACATGAAGAGCCCCGAGGGGCAGGAGTTGGCGAAGCGTCTGGCGGGTGCGTCCCACGTGGTGGCTGACTGCTACCGCCCGGGGGTCATGCAGAAGTGGGGTATGGGCCACGCAGACCTGCGTGAGCGCTACCCCCACCTGGTCACCGCGTCACTGACCGCCGCCGGTCAGGACGGTCCGTACGCGCGGCTGCCGGGCTACGCCGGCATCTTCAACGCGCTCAGCGGCGCCGGCAACCTCACCGGGTACCCGGACGGGCCGCCCACCGAGTTCCGCACCTCCATGGACATGCGCGCCGGCGCGTTGTTCGCCATGGCGATCGCGCAGGGCCTGCTGCACGCCAAGCGCACCGGGCAGGGGCGCTCGATCGACTTCTCCGCCTCTGAGGCTGGCAGCACCTCCGTCGGCGACTCCATCGTGGAGGCCTCGGTCGAGGGGAGCGACCCCGGTCGTCGCGGTAACCGCGATCCCCGTTTCGCTCCCAGCGGGGTCTTCGCCTGCCGTGACGGGTGGCTCGCGCTCGCGGTCCGCTCCGATGAGCAGTGGCGCCAACTGGTCGCGAGGTTGGAGCAGGACGGACGCCCGAGGCCCGAGGGCCTGGAGACCGCCAGCGCGCGCCTCGCTGACCGGGACGCGGCAGAGGCCTACGTGGCTGCTGCGCTCGAGTCCCTCGACCGCGCGGGTGCCTTCGAGCTCCTGAGTGCGTGCGGTGTGCCCGCCGGTCCGGTCATGGATGGCGGGGACCTCGTCGCCGATGAGCACCTGGCGGCCAGAGGGTTGTTCGTGCGTACCCCGGTCACCACCAGCGACACGACGCGGTTGGTGACCAGCGCACCGTGGGTCATCGACGGACGTCGGCCGCAGCCACGGCCTGCTCCGGACCTCGGAGCGCACACCGATGCGGTCCTCGCGTCCGTCCTCGGCATGTCGGACTCGGAGATCGACGCGTTGCGGACCTCGGGCGCCCTGAGCTGACGAGGGCCGTCGTCTGAGGTCCTGATCTCCCGCCAGGGTCATGTCGGCGGGAGATCAGTTCTGCGCCCCCAGCACGGCGTCGAGCTTCGACTCGATCCGGTCCAGCTGGTCGCCGGTGCCCGTGCGTTGCGTCGGCGAGCCCCTCAGCAGCACCTCGATGATCTGTTTGGCCTGGTGCCGGATCTCCATCCGGGGCGCCAGGTCCTGACCGAGCGCGACGTGCTCGATCGCACCGAACACGATGTCGCGGATCAGTGTCGGCGGGATCTCCGAGTCGGCGATGATGCCCTGCTCCTGCATCTCGACGATCAGGTCGAGATGGAGCCGGGTGTAGCGCCGGTTGTGCTCCTTCCAACGCTCGTTGAGCTCGGCGTCCGTGCCGTAGCGGGAGCGCTGGGTGAAGACACGGATCAGGTCCCAGTACCGCTCCGCCTTGAGCGCCCAGGCGTCGATGAGGGCTCGGAACCGCTCCTCGGCATCGCCCGGCGAGTGGGCGATGTCGACCGCGGTGCCGTACAGGTCCGCGTAGAACTCGTCCATCACGGCGCCCAGCAGCCTGCTCTTGCTGCCGAAGTGCTGGAAGACGGTCCCCTCGGAGACACCGATCTCCTGCGCGATCGAGGCGATCGTGGTGTTGTCGTAGCCGTTCCGGCGGAAGTTGTCCTCCGCGTGCCGCAGGATCGTGGCCCGTGTGCGTTCGCCCTTCGTCATCGACCTGCCGTTGTCGGGCATGTGAACGCTCCCCGCCTGAGTCTGGCTCAGTATGATACCTGGAGTGGCGGGTGCGGCTCGCCAGCCGTGGGCGCCTGCTCGCCCCCATCGGAGGAGACCTCGACCCCGGCGTCGACCGGGGGCCGTCGTCGTCCGAGCCGGACACATCCGCGTCGCGCTCGGCCTCCAGATGGACGGATCGGTTCGGAGTGTGACTCACGAATGCACTCGACCGAGGTCGTCCCTGACCACTCTACGGTGGACTCCAGCTGCGAACCATGGCTTCTGGCGCCCGTTGCGGTAGAATTGAGCCATTCTTACTAGCGTGGCGCCCCGTCGAGGTGCACGGTGGTCGCGAACGGACGTGGCGGATGATCGGTCGCCGCGAGCCGGGAGCGCGGATCCAGCCACAGGCCGAAGGCAACCCATGAAGATCCTGGCAGCGTACAAACCGTCGCCGCTGGGAGACGCGGTGCTGGCCGCCGCGACCAGGGAGGCCCGGCTCCGCAATGCCGAACTGTTGCTCGCGCGCCACGTCCGGCAGGAAGGCTCGCGGGTCTCGGGGCCGCTGGCGCTGATGGATCCCGCATCGACCCAAGCTGCGGCGCCAGCAGGCGGGAACGAGGAGATCGCGAAGCTCCGCGAGGATCTGGACGCTGTGGCCTGGCAGGTGCGTTCGGGCGGTGTCGACTGTGATGCCGTGCTCATCGCCGATGCGGACAACCCCGCCGAGGCGCTCCTGGACCTGGCTCGCAACGCCCACGTGGATCTGATGGTGGTCGGCATCCGGAGGCGGTCAGCGGTCGGCAAGGCCGTGCTCCGGGGCGAGGCGCAGCGGCTCCTGCTCGGGGCCGAGTGCGCGGTGCTGGCCGTGAAATCGGACTGACCGTTCGCCGCCGACCGTTCATCGCATAGCCGACAAGGAGAGGTTCTATGGAGCTGGGCTCGTCCGTTGCGCTGGTCACCGGTGGAGCTTCCGGCCTCGGGCTGGCGACCGTGGAGCGGTTGGTCACCGCGGGCGCCTGCGCGGTGATCGTCGACCTGCCGAGCTCGGACGGGGCGGCCGTCGCCGAGCGGCTCGGGGACACGGTGCGGTTCTGTCCCGCCGATGTCCGTGACGAGGACGCCGTGAGCGAGGCGGTGGGACAGGCCGCTGAACTCGGCGAGCTCCGGATCCTGGTGAACTGTGCCGGGATCGGCACACCGCAGCGGATCCTGGGCAAGGACGGCGAGCCGTCGCCGCTCGAGTCCTTCCAGCGGGTGGTCGACGTGAACCTGGTCGGGACGTACAACGTGATGCGGCTGGCCGCGGCGGAGATGCTGCGGCACGAGCCGGTCGGTGAGGAACGCGGTGTCATCATCAACACCGCGTCGGTCGCCGCGTTCGATGGGCAGATCGGTCAGGCGTCCTACAGCGCCTCGAAGGGGGGGATCGCCGGGATGACGTTGCCCGTGGCACGTGATCTGGCCGACAAGCAGATCCGGGTCGTCACCATCGCTCCGGGGCTGTTCCTCACCCCGTTGCTGATGACGCTGCCGCAGGAGGCGCTCGACTCGCTCGGCGCCCAGGTGCCGCACCCGTCGCGGCTCGGGGCACCGGCCGAGTACGCCCAGCTCGTGGACTCGATCATCGCCAACCCCATGCTCAACGGGGAGACGATCCGGCTCGACGGCGCGATCCGCATGGGGCCGCGGTAGAGCGTTCGACGCCGTCGGCCGCCAGGGCCGGGACGGTGCGGCACCTCGCGAGCTGAGGAGGCGTGCGGGTGGAAGCAGCTTCGTGCGCGGCCCTGGTCACCGGCGGGGCGTCGGGGCTCGGCCTGGCGACCGTCGAGTACCTCGCCAACGCCGGTGCCTCGGTGGTCCTCCTCGACCTGCCGGACTCCGAAGGGCCAGCGATGGCCGGGCGGTCGGGCCCGGGCGTTGCGTTCCACCCGGGCGACGTCCGTGACGAGGACGCCGTGAGCGAGGCGGTGGGACGAGCCGCCGAGCTCGGCGAGCTCCGCATCCTGGTGAACTGTGCCGGGATCGGCGAGGGGCAGCGCCTCCTGGACCCCGCCGGTCGGCCGTCGTCGCTGGAGGCCTTCCGGCGGGTGGTCGAGGTGAACCTGCTCGGCACCTTCAACGCGATGCGCCTGGCTGCGGCCGAGATGCTGCGGCTGGACCCGATCGGTGAGGAGCGCGGGATCATCGTCAACACCGGGTCGATCACCGCTTCCGACGGCCAGGTCGGCCAGGCGGCCTACAGCGCGTCCAAAGCGGGGATCGCCGGGATGACGCTGCCCGTCGCCCGTGACCTCGCGGCCCAGCGGATCCGGGTCGTCACCATCGCTCCCGGCTTCTTCGCCACCCCGATGCTGGAGCGTCGCATCGTGGCAGAGGGGCTCGAGGCGCTCGCCGGTGCGATCCCCCAGCCGTCGCGGCTCGGCACCCCGGAGGAGTACGCCCAACTGGTCGGTTCGGTCATCGCCAACCCGATGCTCAACGGGGAGACGATCCGGCTGGACGGCGCCACCCGGATGCCGCCGAGGTGAGCGGGCTGCAACGGCCCCGGCGGCGGTCCTGGTCGGCTGCTCAGCTCCGCGCTGCCGCGACCTCGGGGACGTCGGCGATCGCGTCGTGGTCGAGCCATGACGTGGGCACGTCGATCGGCAGGTCGAGCAGTTGCTGGGCGAAGGCCTTGCCCTGGGGATCGATCCTGAGCGAGGCGATCCCGCCGCCACCGAGCGCGTCGTGCAGGTGGAGGTTGACCGCGTCGAGCCCGGGGAGGTCGTAGCGGTCGACCCCGCCATCGAGCAGGTGGGCGAGGTGCTCGGCGACCCGCTCGGCCGTCACGCTGTGGCGGATCACCGGCAGGAAGTCGGGGTGTCGCGCACGGATCCCGATGTTCGCGTCGATGCCCTTGTCGCCGCTGCGCCCGTGGGCGATCGCGATCAGCGGCAGCGTCACCGTCGGAGCTTCCGCAGCAGCGGCCGCCACGGCCTGGACCTGTGGTCGCGGGCCCGGCCCGGTCGCCAACGCGACCGGGAGCTCGTCGACCTCGACGTCCTCACCGTCGATCTCGACGCTCGCCGGGATCAGCTCCCGGGGCACCAGGTAGGAGCGCAGCAGCATGCGGGGTGTCGGCCGGGGCACCGCACCGCCGGCGCTGCTGCCGGGAACGGCCAGGCCGAAGGACGGCGGATCACGCAGGACCTTGCGCAGCGCCCGCTCGTCGTCGTGGGCCATGCCGACCTTGAGGGTCACCTCCCGGCTGTCCGACACCCGCGAGTTCGCTCCGTAGGTCGCCTCGGTACCGATCACCTCGACGTCGAACTCGCGGAAGTCCTCGGCACCGAGCTGCTCGAAGATGGCACGGGAACGCGTGCGGATGTCCTCGGCCAGTCGGTGGGCCTTGCGGTCGGCGTTGCGCCCCAGGACGAACAGGGTCGTGCGCGCCTTGAAGCCGTCGATCACCTGCGCGCAGGCCTTGAGGGTGGGTGGGGCCGGTCGGCCGCGAGCGTCGGTCACCTCGACGCGGTCGTCACCGACCTGGGCAAGCGACACCTGCGTCCAGTCGCACGTGACATCGGGCAGCAGGTAGGTGGTCGGATCGCCGATCTCGTAGAGCAGTTGCTCGGCGACGGTCGCGGGGCTCACCAGACCCCCGGTGTCGTCCGGCTTGGTCAGCACGAAGCTGCCGTCCGGGCGGCACTCGGCCAGGGGGTAGCCGATGTCCGCCCACGAGGGGAACGACTCCCAGTCCGTGTACAACCCGCCGGTGGACTGCGGGCCGCACTCGAGCAGATGGCCCGCCAGGCTGCCCTGGGAGAGCTTGTCCCAGTCATCGTGCGCCCAGCCGAACTCGTGGATGAGTGGACCGAGGACCAGCGCGGAGTCGGCCCCACGCCCGGTCACCACGATGTCGGCTCCCGCGTCCAGGGCGGCCACGATCGGGCGCGCCCCGAGGTAGGCGTTGAAGCTCAGCAGCTCGTCCGGCAGTGGACCGGCATCGGTCATCTCCGCCAGCTCGAGATCGCGGAGCTCGTCGAGGCGCCCGGCGAGGTCGTCGCCGACGACCGAGGCGACCCGCAGCTCGATCCCGGCCTTCGCGGCGGCGTCGCGGAGCAGCTGGGCGGCGGCAGCCGGGTTGATCCCGCCGGCGTTGGTGACGACCTTGATGCCCTGCTCCGCGTAGGCACCGAGGTGGTCGGCGATCGTGTGGATGATGTCGGTCGCGTAGCCACGCGAGGGGTCCTTCACCTTCTGACGGGTGAGGATCCCCATCGTGATCTCGGCCAGGCCTTCGTAGATGATGTAGTCGCAGCGCCCCGAGGCCAGGAGCTGCGGCGTCGACAGGACGGTGTCCCCCCACGCTCCGGCAGCGCTTCCGATGGTCACAGCGTTGTCACTCATGTTCCAGCTCCTCATCGGAGGCGAGACGGACCAGCACGGTGTCGGCGGCGACCTGCGAGCCGGCGGTGACGGCGACCTCGACCACGGTGCCGTCGATGTCGGCCGTCACGGCGTGCTCCATCTTCATCGCTTCGAGCACGGCGACCGCGTCCCCGAGGGCCACGCGGTCACCGGTGGCGACGTGGACAGCGGTCACGGCGCCGTGCATCGGCGCCAGCAGGATGCCCTCGCCGCGCACGACGGCGTCGTCGGGCGGCGCGAGCAGCACGTCACGGACCTCGAGGTCGCGGGTGCCGAGCTGCAGCGCCACGTCGTCCAGCCCTCGGATCACGGCGCGGTAGGGGATCCGTCGATCGTCGACGATCACCCCGTTGGCGTGCGCCTCGACCGTGACGACGGTGTCGTCGACGCGGACCTCGGTGTGGCCGTCGCGGGTGTGTACCACCGCGTCACGCACGTCCTCGCCGATGGCCAGACGCATGGAGACGTCGCGGTGGCCGCGGCTGTCCCATCCGGCCAGGCCGGGTGCCCGCTGCTCAGCCACGAGGGTCCGCTCCCGGTGGAGGACCGCGGCCGCGGCCGCCATGGTCGTGGCATCGATCTCTCCCGTCGCGCCGAGGTCGACCTCCCCGAGGAACGCGGTGGTCGCCTCACCTGAAGCGAAGCGCTCGTGCGAGAGCACATCGACCAGGAAGGAGCGGTTCGTGGTCAGTCCGAGCACGGTCGCGTCGGCGAGCGCGGCGCGCAGACGCCGGCGGGCCGTGTCACGGTCGGGGCCGTGGGCGATGACCTTGGCGATCATCGGGTCGTAGTGGGCTCCCACGACGCTGCCGACCTCGACGCCGGTGTCGACCCGAACGCCGTCGGGGATCTCGAAGGCGGCCACGGTCCCCGAGGCCGGTAGGAAGTCGTTGGCCGGGTCCTCGGCGTACAGTCGGACCTCGATCGCGTGGCCGTCGATCGTCACGTCATCCTGGGTGAACCCGAGGGTCTCACCCTGCGCGACCCGTAGCTGCCACTCCACCAGGTCGAGGCCGGTGATCAGCTCGGTGACCGGGTGCTCCACCTGCAGCCGGGTGTTCATCTCGAGGAAGAAGAAGCCCGGTTGGCTCGGGTCGTCGGGGTCGGGTGTGTCGGGATCGAGGAGGAACTCCACCGTGCCCGCGCCGACGTAGCCGACGGTGCGGGCGGCCGCGACGGCGGCCTCACCCATCCGGGTTCGCAGTGCCGCGTCGACCGCTGGGCTGGGGGCCTCCTCGACCACCTTCTGGTGCCGGCGTTGGATCGAGCAGTCGCGCTCACCGAGCGAGAGGACGTTGCCGTGCTCGTCGGCGAGGACCTGGATCTCGACGTGGCGAGGACGCAGCAGCGCACGCTCGAGGATGAGGTCGTCGGAGCCGAACGCGCTGGCGGCCTCGCGCCGTGCCGCACCGATCGCCTCCGGGAGGAGCTCAGCATCGGTGACCAGTCGCATGCCCTTGCCGCCACCACCTGCGGCGGCCTTGACCATCAGCGGGACGCCGATCTCCGCGGCCTGCGCCAGCAGCGTCTGGTCGGACTGGTCGGTGCCCTGGTAGCCGGGCAGCAGCGGGACACCGGCATCCTGCAGCAGCCGCTTGGCCGCAGCCTTGTCACCCATGGCCTCGATGGCCGCCGGGGGTGGCCCGACCCAGACCAGGCCGGCGTCGATCACGGCTCGGGCGAAGGCGGCGTTCTCGGACAGGAAGCCGTAGCCGGGATGGATGGCTTCGGCTCCGGCCACCCTGGCGGCGTCCAGGACGCGATCGATCCGAAGGTACGACTCGGTCGCCGGCGACGGACCGACGTGGACGGCATCGTCCGCGAGCCGCACGTGGGGGGCATCGCTGTCCGCATCGGAGTGGATCGCAACGGTCCGGTAGCCAAGCGCCCGCGCGGTCCGGATCACCCGGACCGCGATCTCGCCCCGGTTGGCGACCAGCAGCGTGTGGAACCCGCTCATCCGCGTTGCTCGGTCTCGGGCGCCCACGGGCGCGGTGTCTTCTGCAGGAAGGAGTCGATCCCGGCGGCGGCTTCCTCTCCGAGCATCGCGTCCGCGAACACCTCGGCGCACCGGTCGAACATCTCGGCCGACGACAACGTGCCGATCTGGTTGATCAGCCGCTTGGTGGCAGCGTTCGCGTCCGGCCCGCACCGTCGGACATCCGCGATCACGCTGTCCAGCGCCTCGTCCAGGTCCTCGGCGACGATGTCGACGAGGCCGAGGCGCTCGGCCTCGACCCCATCGAACCGGGACGCGGTCAGGGCCAGCCGCCGGGTCGTGACGACACCGATCCGGCGGGCGATGACGGGCGCGATCTGTGCCGGCACGAGCCCCAGCGTGGTCTCGGTCAGGGAGAAGCGCGCCGTCGGCTCGGTGATCACGACGTCGGCGGATGCGGCGAGCCCCATGCCGCCGGCCAGCGCTGCACGGTCGATGACACTGACGAGCACGGCGCGCAGATCGTCGACGACCTCGATGAGGTCACCGAAGCGCCGGTTCATCTTGACCACCGCTGCACGATCGGCCTCCTGCGAGCCGGCCATCGTCCTGAAGTTCTTGAGATCCCCGCCGGCGCTGAAGATCCCACCGGCACCGCGGAGCACGACGATGCGCACGGCCGGGTCGTCCCGGATCACGGACATGACCGCCGTGAGGTCGTCGAGCATCTCGTCCGACATCGCGTTGCGGCGCTCCGGCCGGTTGAGGGTGATGCGCAGCAGACCGTCGTCGAACGACGTCAGCAGCGTGGGGGTCTCGGGCAGGATCGGCGTAGCCATGGTGGTCCTTTCCGGATCACGGTCGTGCGACGGCGAAGGTCAGCGGGTTGACGTCGCTGGCGGCGGACTCGTGCACCGTGCCGAGCAGGAACCCCAGGACCCGGCGGGTATCACGCGGGTCGATCATGCCGTCGTCGAGTCCCCGTCCCGAGGTGACGAACGCGGACTGCTGGGATTCGTGATGCTCCACGATCTTCGCGACGTAGGCCTCGACAGCGTCCTCGTCGAGCGGCTCACCCTTGCGTGCGGCACGCTGCTCCGAGACGATCCGCATGGTGGTCGCCGCCTGTGGTCCGCCCATGAGTCCGGTGCGGGCGTTCGGCCAGGAGTAGAGGAACTGCGGATCGAAGCCGCGTCCGCACATGCCGTAGTTCCCGGCACCGAAGCTCGCCCCGATCATGAAGGTGAACCGGGGCACCGGCGCGTTGGTCACGGCCTGGATCATCTTCGAGCCGTGCTTGACCATGCCGCGCTGCTCGGTCGCGGTGCCCACCATGTAGCCGGTGGTGTTCTGCAGGAAGACCAGCGGGGTGCCCAGCTGGGTGCAACGTTGGATGAAGTGGGTGGTCTTGGTCGCGCCTTCGTTGTCGATCGGACCGTTGTTGCCGATGATCCCGACGCGGTGTCCGTGGACCTCGGCCTCCAGGCAGACGGTGGCCGCTCCGTAGCCGGCTTTGAAGTCGAGGATCTCCGAGCCGTCCACGATCCGGGCGGCCACCTCACGCACGTCGTAGGGCTGGCGGTAGTCGATCGGGACGATGCCAGCCAGCTCGTCGGGGTCGTGCACCGGATCGGCGAACGTCCGCGGCGGCTCGGGCAGCCACGAGCGGCCCCACTGCATCCGGGCGACCACCTCACGCGCGATCCGGATGCCGTCGTTGTCGTCCTCCGCGACGTACTCCACGAGGCCGGAGGTCGTGGCGTGCATGTCGACCCCGCCGAGCTCCTCGTCCTCGGCGATCTCCCCCGTCGCGGCCTTCAGCAGCGGCGGACCGGCGAGGAAGGCCTTGCCGCGCCCGCGCACGCCGATCACGACATCGCTCATCCCAGGGAAGTACGCCCCGCCGGCGGTCGAGGAGCCGTGCAGCACGGTGATGACCGGGAGGCCGGCCGCTGAGAGTCGTGCCATGTTGGCGTAGAACGCCCCTCCGCCGACGAAGAACTCGACCTGCGTCTCGAGCAGGTTCGCTCCGGCGGACTCCACGAGCATGACCAGCGGGAGCCTGTTCTCCAGGGCGAGCCGCTGGGCACGCAGGAACTTCTCACCGCCCGGTGGCGTGAGTGCTCCGGCGTTGATGCCCGAGTCGTTGGCGATCACCATGCAACGGGTCCCCGAGACGAAGCCGATCCCGATGAGTTGGGCTCCGCCCGGGACGCTCGCCGACTCGTCATCGGTGTCGCGCAGGTACCCGCAGAGGTTGCCGATCTCGAGGAACGGGGCCCCCGGGTCGAGCAGGCGTGTCAGCCGTTCCCGGGGCAGCAGCTGGTCCCGGGAAGCGAAGAACTGCGCTTTGGAGTTCGACCTCGCTTCGGCGCGGGCGACGAGCTCCCGCGCCTGTTCGATGAGGGCGAGCATCTGCTCGCGGTTCTCACGGAAGGTCGGCGACGACGTGTCGATGCGGCTCCGGAAGACAGGCACGTCGGAGATCTCCGTTCTGAGGAAAACTCATGTATAGCACAACATGATGAAGTGCCAGAACAAATCCCCTATAGTGGGGATTGTTGCCGTTCCGTTGGGTCCTGCGCAGGGAGGCCGGGCTCCATCCGGACGGTTGACCGCGACGTATTATGATGAGAACTCAGATAGTGTTCCTGCCGGTGGGTCTGGGGAGTGCGACCGCCGGGGGGCGCCGAACGGGAACAGGGATGGAGCGATCGATGGAGGCCCGGATATGACTGCGGCACCGTTCACCGAGGAACACGAGGACCTCCGCGCACGTGTGCGTGGCTGGGTCGACGAGGAGTTGACGCCCGACGTGGCCGAGTGGGAGGCCGCCGGGCTGTTCCCGGATGAGGTGTTCCATCGCGCCGGAGAGCTGGGGTTCCTCGGCTTGTCCGTCCCGGTCGAGGACGGCGGCCAGGGGTGGGACTACTGGGCGACCGTGGTGTTCCTGGAGGAGATCACGCGCGCCTCCGCGTCGATCGCGATGGGCCTGGGGGTCCAGACCGACATGTGCACCCCCCAGATCCGCCAGTTCGGGACCCCGGAGCAGATCGAGCGCTACCTCAAGCCGGCCTACCGCGGGGAGAAGATCGGGTCGGTCGGCATCACCGAGCCGGATGCGGGTTCCGATGTCGCCTCGATCCGCACCCACGCGCAGCGCACGGCCGATGGCTGGGTGATCAACGGTTCCAAGATGTACATCACCAACGGCGTCCGGGCGGACTGGGTGACGATGGTGGTCCGCACCGCTCCCCCGGATGATGCCTCGCCATCGTCGGGGATCTCGCTGTTCCTGGTCGACACCGACCTTCCCGGGTTCTCGGTCTCCAAGAAGCTCGACAAGCTCGGGATGCGCTCGTCCGACACCGCGCTGCTCTTCCTCGATGACGTGCACGTCCCCGACGACGCGTTGCTGGGTGTCGAGCACGAGGGGTTCAAGCAGATCATGTGGGGCCTGCAGGGCGAACGGCTGGCCGGGGGGCTCCTGGCGCTCGGTGGCGCTCAGCGGATGTTCGAGCACGCGCTCAGCCACGTGCAGCAGGGCAACGGCAGCTCCAAGCCCTCCAGCGCTGTCCGGCACCGGCTGGCCGATATGGCGACCGACATCGAGGCCAACCGCCAGTTGATCTACGACAGCTGCGACAAGTGGAACCGCGGCGTGTACGCCAGGACGGAGATCGCCATGGTGAAGCTCGCCGCGGCGCAGCTCGCGTCGCGCATCGCCGACGGGGCGATGGAGGTCACCGGCGCCAGCGGCTACCGGGAGGGATCGCCGATCGAGGCCGAGTGGCGCGACTCGCGGCTCCACCGGATCGGCGGGGGCTCCGACGAGGTCCAGCGCCAGGTCATCGCCCGGATGATGGGACTGTGAGCCAGGAGACGACGATGTTGAAGTTCGACCCCGAGGCGTTCGCCACCGAGTCCGCCCTGCCGCTGTTCCTCGAGGAGCACGAGGCGTACCGGGCCGCGGCCCGCGACTTCGTCGACGGTGAGCTGACACCGCACGTCGAGTCGTGGGAGGACGAGCGCGACTACCCGCGTGCGGTGTTCCGTACGGTCGCCTCAGCCGGGCACTTCGGTGCCAAGTTCGATCCGCAGTGGGGCGGCGCTGGTCCCGACCTGGCCGCAGGTGCGGTCTGGTGCGAGGAGGTGGCGCGCTGTGGCTCCGCCGGGCTCGTTGCGGACCTGCGCGCCCATGCCGAGTTCGCGTGCATGCTCATCGACCGGTACGGCACCGAGGAGCAGAAGCAGCGCTACCTCGCCCCGTCGATCGCCGGCGACCTCATCGGTGGTTTCGGCGTGATCGACCTCGACGATGATGGCGTCGTCGAGGACGTGCCGATCCGTGCGAAGCGCGATGGCGATGACTGGGTGCTCGACGGCACCGACGCACTGGTCATGAACGGGTCGTGGGCGGACTACGTGGTGCTGGCCGCGGGGACCGACGTCGCCGGCGCTCCAGATGGTCGGGAGACGACGTTCTTCATCGTCGACAGCGACACCGCCGGCCTGGCCGCACAGCGCGCGAAGCTCGGGGGCTGGCGGACCTCTCACACCGGTGAGCTGTCACTGGCGGGCGTGCGGGTGTCTGACGCGAACCGGCTCGGTGCTGCCGGCGACGGTGCCGCCGTGATCGCGGATCACCTCGCGTGGGAGCGGGTGGTCATGGCGCTGGAGGCCGTGACGACCGCAGACGCTGCGCTCGCCGCGGCGATCGCCTTCGCTCGTGACCGTCAGGCGTTCGGTCGCCCGGTCTCGTCCTTCCAGGTCTGGCAGCACCGCTTCTCCGATCTGGCGACCGAGGTCGAGCTGGGCCGGTCGCTCAGCCACCACGCGCTGCGCCTGTACGTCGCGGCGGCGGATGGCCAGCCGGTCGAGCCCTCCGAGTTGGCGCGCGTCACCTCCATGGCAAAGCTCTACGGCCAGCGCATGGCACGTCGGGTCGCCGACGAGTGCGTACAGGTCCACGGCGGGGCCGGCTACCTCATGGAGTACACCGCGCAGCGCTACTGGCGCGACACACGGCTAGGTTCGCTCGGTGGTGGCACCGACGACACGATGCGCGACCTCGTCGCAGACACCTACGGCCTGCGCTGACGGCACGGCGTGCACCGCTGGGTGTGACCATCGGGTCACGGCTCGGTCGCTTCCGGCTGCGTCGCCGGGTCCACGTCGTCCACCCCGGCAGGGTGGGGGCTGATACGGACGCGCTCCGGGGCGCGACGTCGGACCTCGAGTACCTCGAGGTCGGTGCCATCGACCGTGACGCGGTCGCCGCGCTGCGGGATCCGACCGAGGTGCTCGATGACCAGACCGCCGACGGTCGTCACCTGGCTCGAGGACGCCTCCATACCGAGATCGTCCAGGTCGTGCAGCGGGAACGCGCCGGGCACGACCATGCTGCCGTCGGCATCGTGCTGCACCCCGAGGATGTCGCGGTCGTGTTCGTCGTAGATCTCACCGACCAGTTCCTCGACGAGATCCTCGACGGTGACGATGCCCTCCACCCCGCCGTGCTCGGAGACCACCAGCGCGAGTTGTTGGTGGTGGGTCTGCAACTCCCGCAGCGCGACGACGGCGTCGAGCGACTCCGGGAGGGCGAGAGCAGGGCGGGCGTGTTCGTCGACCGTGCCCGTGCGGCCGATGAGGCCGAGCACGGAGATGGTGCGGTCGGCGTCGTCCAGCTCCTCGGTGAACACCGGCGCGCGGCTGCGCCCGGCAGCGGCGAGCTGAGCGAGCGCCTCGTCGACCCCGAGATCGGCTGGGAGACCGACGACCTTCGAGCGGGGGACGAGTAGCTGTCGCAGGGTCCGGTCGGCGACCTCGAGTGCACCGTCGATGATCTGGCGCTGTTCCTCGGTGTACGTCGACTGCGTGGCGATCAGATCCCGGATCTCCTCCTCCGTCACCTCCTGGCGATCCCGTGACGGGTCGCCGCCGAACAGCCGGACGGTGAGGTCGGTCGCGTGCGACAGCAACCAGATGGCCGGTGCGGTCAGGCGTGCGAGCAACGTCAGTGGCCGGGCGGCCAGCAGCGCCCAGCTCTCGGCACGCTGCATGGCGAGCCGCTTGGGAGCGAGTTCGCCGAACACGAGCGTGATGAACGTCAGCAGGAGTGTGATCGTGAAGATGGCGGCCGGCCGGGCTGCCCGGCCGAGGAAGGCCAGCGGTTCGACCAACGGCTCAGCGAGCGCCACCGCAGCGGTCGCCGAGGCGAGGAAGCCGGCGAGCGTGATCCCGATCTGGATCGTGGACAGGAACCGGTTCGGCTCGCGTGCGAGCCTCGCCAGCGCACGGCCGCGGGACGAGCGCTGTTCGAGCCGAGCGATCTGGCCCTCGCGCAGCGAGATCAGCGCGATCTCCGAGCCTGCGAACGCGGCGTTGAGCACGACGAGGAAACCGACCAGCGCCAGCTGGCCACCCAGGGCGTTCATCTTCTTGGCTGCCTTCGCTCGGGCAGGTCAGCGTAGGTCCGATCCGGTCGAGCGATGACTGCGAGACGGCTGCGTGAGGCATCAGCGCAAGTACGTGGACGAGCAACCGTGCCTGCGCTCCTCGGCACGGGCACTGACGCGCGGACAGCGACGGCCGACGTGCGAAGGACGGACGTTCGGTAGCCGGCCGGTATCCCTTCGCGGCGCCGCGTCGTCTGTGGGGCAGTAGGAGCCGGGTGAGAGGTACCTGGCTGCACACCGAGAGCAGGAGGTTGGAGATGGAACGCAACGAGGCTGGCGTCGACCGGGTGGTCCGCGGCGTGGTGGCGGTCGCTGCGGCGGTCGCGGCGCTCGCGGTGGGTCCGACCAGCGGCGCGGGTATCGCACTGGTGGCGGTGGCCGTGGTGATGGCGGCCACCGCGGCGAGCGGGTTCTGCCCGCTCTACCGTCTGTTCGGGATCAGCACCTGCCGGGTGCCGACGGCCAAGTAGGGGGCGACGCGACGTGGATCGGGACGTTTCGGTGGCTGCGGTGGGCGCTGCTGACCGGGTGGGGGCGGCGATCGTCGAGGATCTCGACGGGTTGTACCGGTTCGCGCTGCTGCTCACCCGTGACGAGCAGGCGGCGCAGGAGGTCGTGCAGGAGACCGCCGCTCGCGCGCTGGCCGCTGCCGACGGGTTCCGCGGTGAGGCGTCGGCACGCACGTGGCTGCACCGGATCGCGCACCACGTGGTGATCGACGCCGCCCGCCGTTCGAGCCGTGTGGTACCGACCGAGGACGTCGAAGGGCTGTGGCGTGACGATGCTTACACCGTCGACACCGTGGAGGTGGTCGAGCGGGCTGCTGATCGCGCGGAACTCGAGGACGCGCTCGTGCGGCTCCCGGAGGGGCAGCGCACGGCGGTGGTCCTGCACGACGTGGAGGGGTGGACGGTCGCGCAGATCGCCGCGGCGACCAGGATCGGACTGCCGGCCGCCAAGCAGCGGCTGCGCAGGGGGAGGATGGCGCTGGTGACGGCACTGGCCGCGGGGCCCGAGCGGCGCCGCCAGATCGAGGGAACCCCGATGCGCTGCTGGGACGCCCGCCGACTCGTCTCGGACTACCTGGACGGCGACCTCGCCGAAGCACAGGTCAGCCAGGTCGAAGCTCATCTCGAACGCTGCCCGACCTGCCCGCCGCTGTACGCCGCGCTGGTCGGCGTACAGGATGAGATGGGGCGGCTCCGCGACCCGGACACGGTCGTGCCCGAGCAACTCGCCGATCGGATCGCAGCGATGGTCCAGCAGCCCGACGGGTTGGGGCAGACGGGCGCATCTCAGCAGTGAGGCGATCGGTCACCCGCTGGGCCGGTCCTCGACGGTGTAGTGGATCGTCTGGGCGACGATCCAGCCGTCCTCGATGGCGAAGGAGTCGGCACCGTCACGCACGTGGGTCTGGGCGGCCTCGGCGGTCCACTCCAGGAACGCGAACCTGCCCTCGACCAGCCGGTTGAGGTAGACGTAGGGCGCCGCCGGGAGCTCCTCCTCGAGCAGGCGCGCGAGCTCCCGGGCGCCGTCGCGGCCGTGGAAGATGCCTCGGCGTTCCAGGATGACGCAGTGCGGTGCGACGTTGCGCTCGATGTCCTCCTCGAAGCGGTGCTCGGCAGCGAGGCGGAGGTGGTCGTCGAAGACCTCCTGGGTGGTGCGCTGGCGCAGCTCGTCGATCATCTCGGCCTCCTGGAGGCGGGCAGGGCAGCGTGATCAACTCGTGGAGAACCGATGGATCGTGGTGTGCTCGTAGACATCGCCAGGCTCGAGCACGACGCTGGGGAAGTAGGGATGGTGGACCGCGTCGGGGAGGTGGTGCGCCTCGAGGCACAGCCCCCCGTGGCGGCGGTAGCGGCGGCCGTCCTTGCCGATGACCGGCGGATCCAGTCGGTTCCCGGAGTACACCTGCAACCCGGGTTGGTCGGTCAGTACCTCCAGGTGCCGACCGGTCGACGGATCGTGGAGACGCGCGACGGTGCGCACGTCGTCCTGCTCGCTGCGCAGCACGAAGTGATGGTCCAGACCGAGCGCTGAAGTCTCTGCCAGTGCGACGACCCGCTCGCGCAGCGGCGTCGGTGTCCGCAGGTCGAGCGGTGTCGAGGCGACCCCGGCCAGGGCACCGGTCGGGACGAGTCCGTCATCCACGACCAGCACCTGGTCGGCGAGCACCTGCAGCCGGTGATCGAGGACGGTGCCGTCGCCGTCACCGCGGAGGTTGAGGTAGGCGTGGTTGGTCAGGTCCAACGGCGTCGGCGCATCGGTCGTGGCGCGATAGGCGATCACGAGGTCCTGTTCCCTGACCTGGTAGGTGGCCGTCACCTCGACGTTGCCGGGGTAGCCCTCGTCACCGGCCGGGCTGACGTGGCGGAGGACGACGGTGTCGGCGTCGTGCGCGACGAGCTGCCACAGCACCTGCGAGAAGGCGCCGTCACCACCGCCGTGCAGGTGGTGAGGTGGTTCGTTGTCGGTGAGCTCGAAGCGTCGCCCCTCCAACTCGAACGTCGCGTCGGCGATGCGGTTCGCCACCCTGCCCACGGTCGCGCCGAGGTAGGCGTTGCTGGGTGACTCGTAGCCGGCCACGTCACCGAACCCGAGCGCGACGTCCACCACGTGTCCGGCGTGGTCGGGGACGTGCAGCTCGACGAGGGTGGCGCCGTGATCGCTGATCCTGGCGAGAAGGTGGTCCGATCGACCGATCGTGACCAGCTGGGCGCGTGTCCCGTCCGCGCGTCGACCGAAGTCCACGACCCCGGGTCGGGTCCGTGAGGAGGTGCTCATCGGGTGGTGCTCCACGGGGTCGGGTAGCGGTGGCGCGGTTAGCGTAGGGAGCGGACGAGGAAGGGACGCGGGCGTGGGCACGCAGCAGCAGGTGACCGGTGGGCTCGTCGAGGTCGACGGGCAGCAGTGGTACCGGATCGACGGCGTGGAACGGATGGCGCCGTTCCTGACCACCGTCGTGTCCGACAGCGACCTGTGGATGTTCGTGTCCAGCGCCGGCTCACTGACAGCGGGACGCCGGGACGCCGACCACGCGTTCCTGCCTTACGAGACCGACGACCGCCTGCACCGGGCCGTCGGCGTCTCCGGTCCGTTGACCCTGGTGGCCCGCGAGGTGGACGGTCACCGCCAGGTGTGGCAACCCTTCGCTCGCCGCCCTGCGGCCGGGTGCACGCGCGCCATCGCCAAGCACGTGCGGGGGGACGCGCTGTGGCTGGAGGAGGTCAACACGGCCTGGGGCCTGTGCGTCCGCACGAGCTGGGCACCATCCCGGGCCTACGGCTGGGTCCGGAAGGTGGAGTTGGCCGACCTGACCGGTCACGGCCAGCGCGTCGAGGTGCTCGACGGCCTGCTCGACGTGATGCCCACGGGCGTGGACGCCGTCACCGAGCAGCTCCGGTCCAACCTCGTCGACGCCTACAAACGGTCCGAGACCGGTCGCTGGGGGACGGCCGCGATCTACGCCCTGGAGTCCCTGATCACCGACCGGGCGGAGCCGGCCGAGGCGCTGGCCGCGACGTTGCTGTGGTCCGCCGGCCTGGAGGACGCCGAGGTGCACCTCGACGAACGGGTCGTCGACGACGTGTGGCGGGGACGCGCGCGTGCGCCGGTCGAGCTGCTGACAGGGCGTCGTGGTGCCTACCTGTTGCGCGCGCCCGTGACCGTGCCGGCGGGCGGGAGCGCCACCTGGTCGCTGGTCGCCGACATCGGACTGGGGCACGCCCAGCTCCATGACCGGGTGCGGCTGGCCGCCGATCGCGAGGCGCTCGACCTCGTGGCTGCCGATGTCCGACGGGGTGCCATGCGGCTCGAGGCCCTGCTGGCCGGCGTGGACGCCTTCCAGCGGAGTGCGGACCCGGTCGCCGACGCGCACCACCTGTCGAACGTGCTGTTCAACGCGATGCGCGGCGGGACCTTCGTCGACGGGTACGACCTCCCCGTGACCGATCTGCTGGACTTCCTGCGTCGACGCCACGTGGAGGTGCACGACCGCCACGCCGGTGAGCTCTCTGCCCTGGGGCCCGCGGTCCACCTCGCCGAGCTGCGGGCGTTCGCGGATGCCTCCGACGATCCGGACCTGGTCCGGCTGGTGCTCGAGTACCTCCCGCTGACCTTCTCCCGCCGGCACGGTGATCCGAGCCGGCCGTGGAACCGGTTCTCGATCCGGGTGACCGATGACGATGGCCGTCCGCTGCTCAGCTACGAGGGCAACTGGCGCGACATCTTCCAGAACTGGGAGGCCCTGCTGCGCTCCTACCCGCGCTACCACGCCAACGTGGTCGCGAAGTTCCTGAACGCCAGCACGCCCGATGGGTACAACCCCTACCGGATCTCTCGCGACGGGATCGACTGGGAGGTACCGGATCCCGACGACCCGTGGAGCAACATCGGCTACTGGGGCGATCACCAGATCGTCTACCTCCTGCGCCTGCTCGAGGGCTGGGAGGCCACCGATCCCGACGGGCTCGGCACCTGGCTCGACCAGCCGGTGTTCACCTACGCCGACGTGCCCTACCGCCTCGCCGGTCACGACGCCATGCTCGCCGACCCCCGCGACACGATCACCTACGAGGCCGAGCGCGCCGCCCGGGTGGCGGCCCGGGTCGAGGAGGTGGGCGCGGACGGGCGGCTGGCCGTCGCCGACGGGGAACTCATCCGGGTGACGATGGCGGAGAAGCTGCTCGTTCCCGCCCTGGCGAAGCTGTGCAGCTACGTCGCGGGCGGTGGCATCTGGATGAACACCCAGCGCCCGGAGTGGAACGACGCGAACAACGCACTGGCCGGCTACGGGCTGTCGATGGTGACGCTCTACCAACTGGAGCGCTACCTGAGCTTCATCGATCGGATCATCGTCGAGGGCGATCAGCGGGCTCTCAGGCTGTCCCGACCGGTCGCGGGATGGCTCGACGCCGTCGCCGAGATCCTCGCGTCCCACGACCCCGAGGGCTCGGTGACGGAGCCCCGGGCGCGGCGCCAGCTGCTCGACGCGCTCGGCGTCGCCGGCGAGACCTACCGTGGCCAGGTCGCGGACGGCTTCGATCCGAGGGTCGTCGAGGTGGAGGTGGCCACCGTCGCCCGCCTGCTCGGTGCCGCGCTCGCGCACCTGCGAGCATCGATCCGGGCCGGTCGGCGCGCGGACGGGCTCTACCACGCCTACCAGCTGCTGGCGCTCCCCGACGTCGACACCGCCGAGGTGCGCCAGCTGCCGCTCATGCTCGAGGGCCAGGTCGCCGTGCTCGGCACGACCGTGCTGGAGGCCGAGGAGGCGGTCGCGCTGATCGAGTCGTTGTTCGGCTCTGCGCTCTACCGGCCGGACCAGGACTCCTTCCTGCTCTACCCCGCCGCGGCCAGACCGAGCTTCCTCGAGCGCAACCACCTCCCGCCGCAGCTGCTCGACGAGGAGCCCGTGCTGCGCCACCTGGCCCGCACCGAGGGCCGGCCGATCCTCGAACGTGACGCCGACGGCGGCCTCCACTTCCGTGCCGACCTCCAGAACGCCGATGCGCTGACGCGGGCCCTGGCGGCCACCGACCTCGACGACGTGGAGCGAGCCAGGGTGCACGAGGTCTACGAGCAGCTGTTCCACCACCATGCGTTCACGGGCCGCTCGGGTGGCATGCACGGCTACGAGGGGATCGGCTCGATCTACTGGCACATGGTCGCCAAGCTGCTGCTCGCCGTGCAGGAGCGGACCATCGAGGCGACCGCGCAGGGCGGGGATGCGGGGATCGCCCGCCGGCTGGAGCAGGCCTACCTCCGCATCCGCGACGGTCTCGGCTTCCGCAAGGACCCGCAGGTGTACGGCGCGTTCCCCACCGATTGCTACTCGCACACGCCGGCGCACGCCGGGGCGCAGCAGCCCGGCATGACCGGGCAGGTCAAGGAGGAGGTGCTCACCCGGCTGGGGGAGCTCGGACTGCGCATCGACGGCGGACGGATCGGTCTCGGTCCTGCGCTGCTGCCCCCGGAGGAGCTGTGGCGGACGGACGACGACAGGATCGGGTACGCCTTCACCGTCTGCGCGACCCCGGTGCGCGTGCTGCGCGGGGATGCGGCCCGGGTCCGCATCGTCCGTGACGACGGCGCCGAGGTCGAGCGAGCCGGCGCCGCGCTCACAACGACGGAGTCGGCGGAGGTCTTCGAGCGTCGCGGGACGATCACCGCGCTCGAGTTCCAGACGGCGAGGTAGCTGCAGCTGCCGACCCGGTCGTTCGGTCGTTGTTCGGTGCTCGTGCGACGATCGACCGGCCAGCGGGCGCCCACGAGACGGATCGGGGCCTACCTTCGGTGGGCAAGGAGGCGCCAGTGTCGATCCCCGTCGCACCCATCATCACGGTGTTCATCGTGATCCTGCTGTCCATGGTCGTGACGCGCGTCGCGACCATCGCGCTCACGCTCACCGGGATGTCGCAGCAGGCCGCGCGCTTCCAGGCGCGCTCGGCGCTGACCGGTGCGGGTTTCACGACCACCGAGTCCGAGTCGGTGGTCAACCACCCCGTCCGTCGCCGCATCGTGATGACCTTGATGCTGATGGGTTCGGCCGGGATCGTGACCGTGCTGGCCTCGGTGATGCTGACCTTCGCCAGCACCGCTTCGGCCGACGGCGGCAGCAGCACGCTGGCGCTGCTCGCGCTGGTCGCCGGCACCCTGGCCCTGCTCAGCCTGATGAAGCTGCGTTCGGTGGACCGCGCGATGTCGCGCGTGATCCGGGTGGCGCTGCGCCGTTTCACCGATCTGGACATCCGTGACTACGCGGCCCTGCTGGAGATCCACGGCGGCTACACCGTCTCCGAGCTGCTCGTGGACGAACAGGATTGGATCGCCGGGCACACGTTGGCGGAACTGCGGCTCAACGACGAGGGGGTGATCGTCCTCGGCGTCCAGCGTGTCGACGGCGCGTACGACGGTGCTCCGGACGGACAGACGCGCATCGACGCCGGTGACGTGCTGATCCTGTACGGCCGCAGCGACCAGATCGCCGAGTTGGACGTCAGGCAGCGCGGTGTCGCGGGTGAGTCACGCCACCGGCGGGCGGCCGAGCATCGCGACGTCGAACGCCGGAGGCCGGCTGAGCCGGGGACGACGGAGGAGCCGGGTACCTAGCCCTGGTCGCCGCCGGTTACCCGCACGAGGTGCGGGGGCGGTGCCGGCCAAAGGGGCGGGCACCACGCTTGGCGATCCAGTGGGCCGATCAGCCGCCTTGCGGGGGTGTCATGCAGGTGGCAGGGTCGATCGCGTGCACGGATCCGGTCCGACGTCACAGGAGCGCGAGGCGCCGATGAGTGAGGGATCGTCTCGATCCTGGCTCGCGCGAGCGGGCGTGGTGGCGTGGGCGGTCATCGGCATCGTCGGCGTCCTGGTGCTCTTCGGCTTCGTGGCGACGCGGCTGAGCCTGATCGTGATCCCGCTGGTCCTGGCGCTGTTCCCCGCCACGTTGCTCGCGCCCGTCGCCGCGAGACTGAAGGCATGGGGGGCACCGCACAGCCTGGCGGCGCTCGCATCGATGCTGCTCGCACTGCTCGTCGTGGGCGCCATCATCGGCGCGATGGTCCCCCTGGTCGCTGCCGACTTCCCCGATCTCGTGGAGTCGGCGAACAGCGGGATCGAGGAGATCGAAGCCCTGCTTGAGGGCGACCCGTTCGGTGTGGGTATCGACGGACCGAGCGATCTGTTCGAGGCGGTACGCGATGGGCTCGGTGAGGTCGGCGAGTACGTCGATCAGGCGCTGTCGGCCGGTGCCGCGGCTGTCCGGATGTTGGCCGGGCTGCTGCTGCTGACCGTCATCCTCTTCTTCTACCTCAAGGATGGTCCCAGCCTGGTGGACGGGCTGCTCACGGCCGTACCGTCGCGTTATCGCGCACGCTGGAACGCCGCCGCCGACGTGGCGTGGGAGACGCTCGGGCTGTACTTCCGCGGGCAGCTGCTCGTCGCGCTCGCCGACGCGACGTTCATCGGGATCGGGCTGCTGATCCTGGGCGTCCCACTGGCCCTGCCGCTCGCGGTCCTGATCTTCTTCGGGGCCCTGTTCCCGCTGATCGGAGCCATCCTCACCGGCGGGTTGGCCGTGCTCGTCGCGCTGGCGGACGGTGGCCTGGTGGCCGCGCTCCTGGTCCTCGGCCTCATCGTGGCCGTCCAG
Source organism: Nitriliruptoraceae bacterium (assembly GCA_041686695.1). Lineage (GTDB taxonomy): Bacteria > Actinomycetota > Nitriliruptoria > Nitriliruptorales > Nitriliruptoraceae > T1Sed10-7. Next base: position 28,778 of record JAWLDJ010000005.1, on the reverse strand, counting down.
CAGCTCGAGGGCAACATCCTCCAGCCCTATATCCAGAGCCGTGCGATCCAGCTCCATCCCCTGGTCGTCCTGCTCTCGGTCACCGCCGGCAGTCTCGTCCTCGGCGTGCTGGGCGCTTTCGTGGCGGTGCCGGTCGTCGCCGTGGTCGCGCGGATCATCGGGACCGCAACGGCACCGCAGGGATCGGCGGGGTCCGAACGGTCGCCGACCGTCCAGCGCAACGACGAGGAGCCACACGATCGCCCCGCGGACGACGACGGCAGCCAGACGGACGCTGCGGAGCCGCCAGGGTGACCCCGTCACCGGTCCGTGGAGCGGGATCAGACCCCCGTCGCCGGCCCGGTCAAACCCGACAACAGCCTGCCGACGATGTAGGCGATGGCGGCGGCTCCAGCCCCGACCCCCAGCATCTCCGTTCCGCTGACCCACCATGATCGCGACGTCACGGCCGAACGGCTGGCACCGATCATGAACAGGGTCACGGCCGTCAGCAGCGCTGCGACCGGGAAACGCCAGGCCTGCGGCATCGGTACGAGGTAGCTGACCAGTGGCACGGCACCAGCGACGAGGAAGGCCAGGAAGGTCGCACCAGCGGTACGCCACGGGGGTGGTTCGCCGCCGACGCCGTCCCGTGCCTCGCGTGAGCGGTGCGACAGGAAGTCACTGGCGGCCATGCTGGCGCCGTCAGCCAGCAGGCTGGCGAACCCGAGGATCAGGATGACGCTGTTGTCCAGAGCCGCACCGGTGACACCGGCCACCACCGCGAAGGTCGTGACCAGGCCATCGTTGCTGCCGTAGACGACCTCCGAGACGTAGCGCTCCAGGACCCTGCGCATCCGACGTCCTTCCCCTTGCGTGGGCACGGTCAACGAGTGGTGGCATGGGAGGACCGCGACCGTCACCGAGCGGCTCGAGCGCGGCGTCTGGCGTGCCCATCAGTGTCCCAAGCCCAGCAACTAGGGTCGACACGGCCGTCCGGCGGGGGTGAAGGGCGTAGCGCTCCGCTGCTGCGGCGGCGCCACGGTGGGTGCTGGACGTCCGCAGGAACAGAGGGTCCCGATGGTCGCGATCGGTGCGGTGCTCGTGGTGGTGTCGCTGTCGGTGCTAGCCACCCGTATCGGATCGCTCGCGCTCGAAGCCACGGGCCTGTCCTCGGATGCGGCTCGGTTCCAGGCGCAGTCGATGTTCACGGGGGTCGGCTTCACGACCTCGGAGGCGGAGTCGATCACGGGGGATCCGGCACGTCGTCGTGTGGCGTCCTGGCTCATGCTGCTGGGCAACGCCGGCATCGTCTCGATCATCGCGTCGCTCGTGCTCGGGTTCAGCGCCGCCGATCCCCGCGAGGCAGCGCAACGCATCGGGGTCCTCGTGGTCGGTCTGCTGCTCCTGCTCGTGCTCATCAGGTCCAACCGGGTCGCTCGGTTCCTACGCCGGCGGCTGGAGCAGCGTCTGGCGCGCTGGACCGCTGCGGACATCAGGGACTACACGCGGTTGCTGGGGATCACCGACCAGTACGCCGTCCAGGAGTCGGTGGTCGCAGCCGATGACTGGCTCGCCGGGCACCGGCTGCAGGAGCTGGATCTGCCCGGCGAGGGTGTCCTGGTACTCGGGGTGCGTCGCAGGGACGGCAGCTACGTCGGGGCACCGGGGGCCGGCACGCGGCTCCAAGCCGGCGATGTCGTCCTGCTCTACGGCCACGAGGACCAACTGGTGGATCTCGGCAGCCGCCCCGCCGGCGACGAGGGGGACCAGCGCCGGAGCCGGTCGGTGCGCGAGCACCAGGAGCGGCGGACGCGGGAGGAGCACGGGGGATGATCCCCGTCGATCGCCGGGAGCACGCCGAGCACGCACCGTGTGACGGGCGGTGGCCCCTACCCGCGCGACGTGGGCGACACTCGTCCGGTGGGGCCGTCGGCGGGACCGACGGCCCCGGAGCTCAGACGCGGTCCTTCAACAGCTGCTTGGCACGCGCTGCCCGGTCCGCGTTCTGCGTCGCGACGTCGCGGAAGAAGGCGGCCAGTTGCTCGTCGCCCGCCACCTCGGCGTCCGCGATGTACTGGTCGTAGTTCCAGGCGCCGTGGACCGCGTGGTAGAGGACACTGATCAGGTCGTAGTGCTGATCGGGTGTCCCGGTCACGTTCTCGTTCGGCATGGGTTCCTCTCCACCGGTGGAACACCCCGAGTGTGCCCCCGTGCGAGGGGCCCGTACGGACGCATCGCGTCGAACGACCGTGGTCGCCCGATCGCCTGATGACCGTTCAGGAGGCCGTCGGTCCATCTTCCGGTGGGTGCGGGCGCCAACTCAGCAACGCGCCGGCGAGGCTGCCGTTGCGCTCGGTGATCCGGTGTCGTTCCTCGGCGGTCATCTGGCGGCCGGAGAAGCCCTTGAGCAACGACACGTTGCGCTTCACCTCGCGCTCGGCTGCGACGGTGCAGTCGAAGGAGCAGCAGGTGTCAGCGGTCTCCACGGGCGCGGCACAGACCGGGCAGGTGAGCGCGGAGAGTGCGCCATCACGCTGTGGTGGGGAATCTTGGATATCCACGAGGCGGGCTCCACGTGTGCAAGGGGTGCGGACCGCCGCGGTGCCCCCTTCTTGAACGCCCGGCACCACCGAAGATAGACGAAACGGGCCGGGTGTGTGGAACCTGATCTGCTTGCGGTCACGTCCCGAACGGGTAGGTCTCCAACTCCTCCTGCGGCTCGGGCTCCTCCCGGAGCAGTGGACGCAGCGCCCGTGTCCGATCGAAGAACCAGAACGCGTCGTAGCGGCGACCGAGCGCGGTCGGGACGTAGTTGCCCGCGCGTTCGAGCCGGGGCCGGTAGACGACCCCTATGGCCCGGTGCCCGAGCCAGGCGTCGAGCCAGCCGGTCCGACGTTCCGGGAAGACGAACAGCTGCCGCTCCATCCCGGCCTCGTGCAGCAGGTGCTCGTGGCTGCCGGTGCGTGCCGGGGGCACGGCCATCTCCTCGAAGGGTTCGCCCCACGCCGTCGCCGCGATCACGCTGCCCTGATGGCTCCCGGCGCCGACGAGCACGACCCCCTCGTCGAGGTGACGCTCGCGGACCAGCTGTCCCACGTTGACCAGGCCGCTGGCGGCCATGTCGGTGGCCCGGGCATCGCCGATGTGGGTGTTGTGTTCCCAGACGATCGCCTTGCTGTCCGCTCCGTAGTGTCCGATCAGGCGGTCGAGCGTGTCGGCCATGTGGACGTCGCGCACGTTCCACGAGCTCCCGCCACCGCGCACCATCGTGCGGTAGTAGTGCTCCGCACCAGCGGCAACGGCCGCGTTCTGCTCGACATCGAGGCGGGCTTCGGCCCCCCCGTCGGTCGGGATGCCGTCGTGCAGCAGGCGCTGGAGGAGGTCGACGACCTCGTCCTCGCAGGAGGTGGGCACGACCCGTGTCGCGAGCGCGTACTGCTGCGGATCCTCGTCGTAGGGCTCCAGACAACTCCACGCGCGTCGCGCCGTGGCGGCTGCCTCGCCATCGTGGCGCTCCAGGTGGTCCATTATCGCTCGCAGCGACTGCCACAACGAGTAGACGTCCAGCCCGTGGAAGCCGACGCGCTCCTCGGGCGCACGGTCGCCGTTCCACTCCCGCAGCCAGGTCAGGAAGGCGGCGACCTCCTGGTTCGCCCACATCCAGGTCGGCCACCGTTCGAAGCGACGCAGGACCTGCTCGACCGGCTGCTGGCCGACACCTCGCGCCCACCGATCGAGCCGGGCACAGTCGGGCCAGTCGCCCTCGACCGCGACGAACGAGAAGCCCTGCTCGGCGACCAGTCGCTGCGTCAACTCGGCGCGCCAGGCGTAGTACTCGTGGGTGCCGTGGGACGCCTCGCCGATCAGGACGAAGCGAGCGTCGCCGATCCGTTCGACGAGCGGATCGAGATCGCCCGGGTGCTCGAGCGGGCGTGCCAGGTCCCGGACCTCGTCGGTCAGGCCGGGCTCCACCGCGGTGCCTCGCGCCGCGGTCATCGCAGGTGCCGATCGAAGTGGTCGCCCGCGAGCTCCGCCACGCGCTCCAGTGCGCCCGGCTCCTCGAACAGGTGGGTGGCCCGGGGCACGATCACCACCTCGACGTCAGCGACCATCGCTGCCTCGGCCTGCCGGTTCAGCTCGATCACGGTGTGATCCGCTCCTCCGACGATCAGCAACGTCGGCGCCCGCACCTGCGCGAGGGCGGCGCCGGCCAGGTCGGGACGGCCGCCGCGGGACACGATCGCCGCGACGGTCTCCGGTCGCTGTGCGGCGGCAACCAGAGCGGCGGCGGCACCCGTACTCGCTCCGAACAGACCGACGGGCAGCTGCCGCGTCTGCTCGTGCTCGCGTAGCCAGTCGACGGCCGCCGCCACCCTGGTCGCCAGCAGTTCGATGTCGAAGCGCAGTTCCCGGGTGCGCAGGTCGATCTGCTCCTCCCTCGGGGTGAGCAGATCCATCAGCAGCGTCCCGAGCTGGTCGTCGCGCAGCGCGGCGGCCACCTGTTGGTTGCGTGAGCTGTGCCGGCTCGATCCGCTGCCGTGCGCGAACGCGACCACCCCGGTCGCGTCCTCGGGGACGGACAGGTCGCCGACGATGGTGCCGGTGCCGACGTCGATCTCCACCTCACCGGCTGTCGTGGTCCCATCGCTCATCGTGTCGTCCTTCCCTGCTCCGACCGGGCCTCCTCGAGCAACCGGAGCACCTGGGTGTCGGTGATCTGGTCGAAGACGTCGTACCAACCGCCGACCGACATCAACGATGGTGGTGTGTGCACGGCCACCACCTCGTCCGCTTCCGAGCGCAGGGCCTCCACGGACTGCGGCGGTGCGACGGGGACCGCCAGGATCAACCGTTCGGGACCGTGGGAGCGGACGGCACGGCAGGCGGCGCGTGCCGTGACGCCGGTCGCCAGTCCGTCATCGACCACGATGACCGTCCGGCCGGCCAACTCAGGTAGCCCGCGGTCGCCGCGGTACTCGTGGACCCGTCGTTGGAGCTCGTCCCGCTCGCGCCGCTCGACCGCGGCGATCTGCTCCTCACCGAGGCCGGCCGCCGTCGCGCTCTCGCGATCCACGACGCGGATGCCGCCCTCGGCGATGGCCCCGATCCCGAACTCCGGCTGTTGTGGCGCACCGAGCTTGCGGACCCCGATCACGTCCAGGGGGGCGTGCAGCGCCCGCGCGACCTCCCGCGCGACCGGTACCCCGCCGCGCGGCAGCGCGAGCACCACCGCGTCTACGTCGGCGTAGCCGTACAGCAGTCCCGCGAGGCGCTTCCCGGCATCGACCCGATCCGTGAACCGCATGCGACCCGACCTCCCGGCTCGAGGGTGCGTGGCTCCCACCCCCAACGTAGGGACGGGGTCGCACAGGGCCAGCGGCGATCCGGACGTTCGCTCACTGTCCCGATGACTGCCGTCGTCCGCTCGTGCCCCGGAGCGTTTCGAGGCGATCCGAGAGCTCCGCCGCCGCCGTGGCCGAAGGCTCGTCGCGCCAGGGGTCCTCGCGCTGGCCGAGGCGGCGGAACAGGTTGCGCACGTCGTAGCTGCGGGGCTCGACCCTGCTTAGCTCGTCCCAGTCGATCGGGGTGGCGACCGGTGCCCCGGGTCGCGCACGCACGGAGTAGGCGGCCACGCTCGTCTGCCCATAACCGTTGCGCAGCCAGTCGATGAAGACGCGACCCGTGCGGGCGTGCTTGCGTTGGCTCGTCGTGAGCCGGTCCGGATGGCGGTCGCAGACCGTCTCCGCCAGCGAGCGCGCGAGCTGCGAGCTCACGTCCCATCCCGCCGACCCGTCCAGGGGCAGGTGGACGTGGAAGCCGGCGGAGCCGCTCGTCTTGATCCGGCTCGGGGCCCCGAGCTCCTCCAGCAGGGTGCGGACATCGCGGGCCGCTGCACGGATGGCATCGATCTCCCCGTCGGCGGGCGGATCGAGATCCAGGACCAGTTCGATGGGGTGCTCGAGGTCGTCGGCCAGCGAGAGCCAGGGGTGGAACTCGATGGTGCCCTGGTCCGCGAGGTAGACCAGCGTGGCCGGCTCGTCGACGACCACGTGGTCCAGGGTGCCGCCATCGCGCTTGGGGATGTCCTGCCGCCGGAGCCAGCCCGGGTAGTGCGAACCGGCGTTCTTCTGGAAGAAGCCCTGGCCCTCGAGGCCGTCGGGGTAGCGCTTGACCGCCACGGGGCGCTCGCGCAGGTGTACGAGCATCCGTTCGGCGATGCGGACGTGGTAGTCGAGCAACTCCCCCTTCGTCAGGCCGGTGTCGGGGAAGAAGACCTTGTCGACGCTGGAGATGTCGATCGTGCGGGAGAAGTATCGCTGCGCACCGGCATCCATGGGCTGCTCCGATCAGGGAGGGGTCTCGCGCACGACCTCCTGCGGCGCCTTGTCCTCGCGCAGCCCCAGGTAGCGCGGGTGACGCAGCCGGCCGTCGTGGGTCCACTCGGTGAAGCCGACCTCGGCGACCAGGTCCGGGGTCACGAAGTGCAGCCCTGTCTCCTGCGGCCCGTCGTCGAACGGGGAGGTGCGCCGCTCGCGCCGTTCGAGCAGATCGCCGAGGTGCTCCAGGGTCTGCTGGTCATAGCCGGTCCCCACCTTGCCCGCGTAGCGCAGACCGCCGCCGTCGTGGTAGCCGATCAGCAGGGCGCCGAACCGAGCGCGCTCACCCTTCGGCTCGGTGAAGCCACCGATGACGAACTCCTGCCGGTTGACACACTTGAACTTCAGCCACTCCCGCGAACGGCGATGGTGGTACGGGGCGTCGGCGCGCTTGGCGATGAGTCCCTCCCAGCCCTTCGCGCACGCCTCCTCGAGCCAGGCCTCACCGTCCTGGTTGCGGTGGCTGACCCATCGCAGCGGATCATCGAAGGCCACGGCGGTGTGCAGCAGCGATTTCCGTGCCCGCAGCGGGAGCCGCCGCGTGGAACGGCCGTCGAGGTGGAGCAGGTCGAAGACGTAGTAGAAGACGGCCACGTCGCTGGCGCGCGCCTCGTCGGGATCGGAGATCTGCAAGCGCGACTGCAGCTTCGAGAAGCTCGTGCGTGCGCCGTCGAACGCGACGACCTCACCGTCGAGCACGCACGCGTAGTCGCTGGCGTCAGCGACCGCGTCGTGGACCTCCGGGTAGGTGTCCTCGAGCGCTTTGGCGTTGCGCGACAGCAACCGGACCGAACGGTCCGAGCGGTAGGCGAGCACCCGCTCGCCGTCGAGCTTGCGCTCGAACAGCCAGTCCGGATCGGAGAAGTGGTCGTGGGTCAGCGTCGCCAGCATCGGGTCGAGCCAGTCGGGCAGGGGCTCCTCACGCAATCGCTCGCGGTCGTCGGCCGCAAGGCGGTCGAAGGGGTGGCTCACGAGCCATCCTGCCCCGGGTCATCCGCCTCCTCGGCGGCGACCTCCTGCAGCGTGCGGTCCGACAGCACGGAGTGCGGCTCGGTCGAGGTCGGGTTGCGCCGGGCGTCCGCTGCCTCGTCGTCGACCTTGACCAGCAGCCAGTTGTCCTCGTCACCGCCGAGCTTGGCATGGGTCAGCACGTAGCCGCCCTGCAGCTTCTCTCCCTCCAGCCACACCTTGACGTGACCCTGTTCCACGGCGTCGCTGACCGGCAGTTCCTCGCCGTCCTCGTCGGTCGTGAGATTGCGGTAGGGCCCGATGTCCCAGACGATCACCGTGCCCGCCCCGTACTCGCCCTCGGGGATACGGCCTTCGAAGTCGGCGTAGTCGAGGGGGTGGTCCTCGGTGCGGATCGCGAGCTGCTTGTCGCCTGGATCGGTCGATGGTCCCTTCGGGACCGCCCACGACAGCAGGACCCCGCCTGCTTCCAGCCGCACGTCGTAGTGGAGGCTGGATGCGTCGTGCTGCTGCACCACGAAGATCGGGCGCTCGCTCGCCTCACGGACCTCTCCCGGCGGCTCGGGCGAGGCCGCGAAGTCGCGGAGCGTCCGGTAGCGCTCGAGCTCATCGGTCATCGTCGTGGCCTGTCGTCTGAGCACGCATCGAGCCAGTGCCAGCCAAGGCCGCGCCGGACGCTCCCGCCACCGTCGAACGGCCGGACCCGCGCTGAGGAGCAGGGCTAGGTTGCCTCCGGCGAGGTGACGTCGGCGAAGGGGCGGCTGGTGACCGGGGCCGGGCCGACGACCGCGGTCATCGGCGGGCTCCTCCTGCTCGGGCTGCTCGCCGAGTGGAGCGCGGCGAAACTGCCGATCCCGCGGGTCTCGATCCTGATCGTGCTCGGTGTCGCGGTCGGCCCGATCGGCCTCGATCTCCTACCGGCAGCCCGGGAAGAGTGGTTCCCGATCGTCTCGGCCGTGGCCCTGGTGATGGTCGGTTTCCTGATCGGTGGCGAGTTCACGGCCGAGCGGCTCCGGGAGCTCGGCGTCCGGTCGGCGGTGATCTCCCTGATCGAGTCGTCGGGGACGGCGGTGGTCGTCGGCTCCGGGCTGCTGGCCGTCGGTGTCGAGGCGCAGCTCGCGTTGCCGTTGGCCGGGGTGGCCGCAGCGACCGCGCCCGCGGCGGTCGTCGGCGTCATCCAGGAGTCTGGTGAGCAGGGACCGTTCTCCCGGCTGCTGCAGGCGATCGTGGCTCTCGACGACGCCGTTGGCCTGGTCGTGTTCAGCCTGTTGCTCGCCGTGGTCGGCCTGCTGGCTGGTGGTGACGCCAGCGGCGGCGACGCGGTGTGGACCGCCCTACGGGAGCTCGGCGGTGGGATCGTTCTCGGGGTCGTGCTCGGGCTGCCGGCAGCATTGCTCACCGGCCGGCTCCAGCCGGGACGGCCGATCCTCGAGGAGGCGTTCGGCCTGGTCCTGCTCTGCGCCGGGCTCGGTATCTGGCTCGACGTGTCGTACCTGCTCGCGGCGGTGGTGATGGGCGCGGTCGTGGCCAACCTCGCGTCGCATCACGAGCGTCCCTTCCGCGAGATCGAGAGCGTCGAGTGGCCCTTCCTGGTGGTCTTCTTCCTGCTGGCTGGCGCCAGCCTCGAGCTCTCGGCGATCGGCAACGTCGGCTGGATCGGGTTGGGCTACATCCTGCTACGGACGGTGGGGAAGGTCGGTGGTGCGTGGCTCGGTGTGACGGTGGTCGGTGGCGCCGCGAGCCGCGCGCGCTGGCTCGGTGTCGCGCTCCTCCCGCAGGCGGGTGTGGCGCTGGGGCTCGCACTGCTCGCCGACCAGCAACTGCCGGAGTCGGGCGGCGACGTCCTGGCGATCGTGGTCGGCGCGACGGTGGTGTTCGAGCTCATCGGCCCCCTGGGGACCCGGCTGGCCCTGGAGCGTGCGGAGGAGGTGCCGCCGGGCGGTCCGGCTGCCCCGGGGAGCTAGCCCCGAGCTCGCTCCAGCCAACCGTCGACGTCGGCTCGGTTGGCGGCGATCCACGCCTCGGCATCGGCGTGCAGGTCCTCCTCGGTGTACTCCTCGGCTGCCTCCATGCGCGCGTTCTGTGCCGCGATGTCCGGCAGCGGGATCGTCACCTGTTCGAGGAGCCGGCGAACGGGCGGGTTCTCCTCCAGGAAGTCGGTGTTGGCCACGGCCCGGATGTCGTTGACGACCCAGCCGAGCTGACACGGATCCGCCGCGGCGCAGCCTGGGAGCCCCTCGACCGACGTCGATCGGTCCTGGTCGGGCAGCGCCGGCGACTCGAGCCAGACCACGTCCTCGCCGGGAACGAGCACGCCGGTCGTCCAGTTCGGTGTCCAGGTGTAGAACAGGGTGGGCTCGCCCTCGGCGATGCGCTCCAGCGCGTCGGCCATGAGCGCGTCGTAGTCCCCGACGATCTGCTCCGCCTGTGACCCCCAGCTGAGCTGCTCGAGGTGAGCGTCGATCACCAGGTGGCAGCCCCAGCCGTCCTCGCAGCCGTACACCTCGGCGCGACCATCGCCGTCCTGGTCGAAGGCGTCGCGCACCTCCGGCCGGCTGAGATCCTCCATCGAGGTGATGTCGAGGGCCTCGGCGGTGGCGCGGTCGACCAGGTAGCCCTGGACGGCTCCGTCGCCCACCTGGACACCGACCGGCTCGATCGGCTCCTGGTAGCGCTGCCCCGTCAACCGCTCGCCCTCGAGGAACGGCTCATGTAGGGGGAACCACCCGTTGGCCCAGAGATCGAACTGGCGCTGCACGAGCGCCGGGTAGAAGGTCGCCGGCGTGCGGGTGGCCTCCGCTGGATCGGTGACGTCGTAGCCGAGCTCCTCGAGGAGCTGCTGATACACGGCGGCCTGGAAGTGTCCGGTGGCCCAGGTGGCTCGGGCCATCCTGATCTCGCCGCCGACCTCGCCGGCATCACCGGCGGGTCCACCCACCGTGGGCCCGGTGACCTCGGGATCCGGTTCGGCGCAGGCGGTGACGAACAGAGCCAGGGCGGCGATCAGCAGCAGCGGGCGGAGCGCTCGGGCGCGGCGACGCACGAGGGCGCTCCGCAGATCAGGCAGGTCAGCGGTGGTCACGGGACCCCTCATGAGCTGGACGTCGGGTCGGGCGGTGGGAGCTCGGCCGTGAGGTCGTCGCCGGCCTCTCCCGCCTCGCGGGCGACGTGGTCGAGCAGGTTCCCATGGCGGCTGCGGAAGAGCTCGGCGTCGTAGTGGGCTTCGAGCAGGTCGAGCTCCTCGTGGAAGGCGCGGTGCAGGCTCCAGACCATGAAGAGCAGGACCAGCGCGAAGGGCAGTCCCGTGGCCACCGAAGCGGTCTGCAGGGCCGACAACCCGCCACCGATGAGCAGGACCGCGGCGAGCAGGCCCTCCATGGCGGCCCAGAACACCCGCTGCGTGCGCGGGGAGTCGAGCTTGCCGCCGGAGGTGAGGTGGTCGACGACCAGGGACCCGGAGTCCGACGAGGTCACGAAGAAGGCGATGACCAGGATGACGCCGGCCAGCGAGGTGACCGCGGCGAAGGGGAAGGCTTGCAGCACATCGAACAGCGCGGTGGCGACGTCCTCGTTGACCGCGGCAGCGACGTCGCGGATGCCGTTGAGCTGCAGGTGCAGCGCCGTGCCACCGAAGACCGACATCCACAGGAAGGACAGCAACGAGGGGACCAGTACGACGCCCATGATGATCTCCCGGACCGTGCGTCCCTTGGAGACCCGGGCGATGAACATGCCGACGAACGGTGACCAGGAGATCCACCAGCCCCAGTAGAAGACCGTCCAGCTGCCCTGCCAATCGGTCCCGGAGAAGGCCTCGTTCCAGAAGGCCAGCTCCGGCAGGGCATCCAGGTAGAAGCCGGTGCTCTGCACGAAGACGGAGGCGATGAAGCCGGCCGGGCCCACGATCAGCATGAAGACCATGAAGACCGCGGCGAGACCGATGTTGAACTGGCTGAGCCGTTTGACGCCGCCGTCCAGGCCGGCCATCACCGAGATGATCGCGATCGCGGTGATGGCCGCGATCAAGAAGACCTGGAAGCCGGTGCCCATCGGCCAGTCGAAGAGGAAGTTGAGCCCGGCTGCTGCCTGACCGACCCCGAAACCGAGTGAGGTGGCCAGGCCGGCGAGGGTGGCCAGCACCGTGAGCACATCGATGGCGTCGCCCCAGCGACCGTAGATCCGTTCGCGCAGGAGCGGATAGAACACGGAGCGGAACGTCAGCGGCAGCCCGCGGTTGTAGGCGAAGAAGGCGAGCGCGAGGGCGACCAAACCGTAGATCGCCCAGGGGTGGAGACCCCAGTGGTAGAAGGTCGTCGCCAGCGCCGCGTTCCCGGCCTCCGTCGACCCGGGGGCCACCCCGAACAGCGGTGCCGGACTGTTGAGGTGGAAGACGGGTTCCGCGATCGACCAGAACATCAACCCGATGCCCATCCCGGCACTGATCAACATGGCGTACCAGGCGATGCGGCTGAACTCCGGCTTGGCGGTCGGCCCGCCGATCCGGATCTTGCCGTAACGACTGAACGCGAAGAACGCCGCGGCCAGGACGAACAGGTTGGCCGCGAGGATGTAGAACCATCCGAAGCTGTCGTTGATGAACACCAACGTGGCGTCGAACGCCGCCTCCGCCTGGGCCGAGAACAGCAGGGTGAAGGCGACGAAGGCGACCAGGATCGTGGCGGAGATGAAGGTGACCGTCGGGTGCAGATCGAACCCCCACCGCACCACGTTGGTGTCACCGGGCTCACGGTGGGCGACCTCCGGGTAGAACTCCACCTCGGGGTCGACCTGCAGCCCCTGGAACTTGGCGCGGTTGTAGATGGCGTCCTGTTCTGCCTGCCGCTCCTCGGCTTCGATCTCCTCGAGCGTCTGCTCGGCCTCGGTGAGATCTCGCTTGGGCGTGGAGGACCCAGAGGGCTCCGTCGGGTGCTGGTCGTCCATGCGGACTGCCTCTCGGAGGTGGTCGATCCGGCTGGGATCGTCGGCGCGTGCGGCCATCCGACGCTACCGATGCTGCGCGCGCATCACACCTGGCCGCTGCGCCGAGGTCGTGCCGTGCAGCCATCGACGGGATGCGGCGCTCGGTCGGCGGCGTAGGCTCGACCGACCATCGACCCGGGGAAGCTCGTGCTCGAGCCGCTCGATCCACACGTGCTCCTGCCGTTCATCCTGGAGCTGTTCCTGCTGCTCCTGGTGGCACGGCTGCTCGGGGAGGCAGCACGTCGCATCGGGCTGCCGTCCGTCGTCGGGGAGCTCGGTGCGGGTCTCCTGCTCGGTCCCTCCGTCTTCGGCCGCGTGGCGCCAGGACTGTCCGGGTTCGTCTTCCCCGACGGTGCCATCGAGGGCTCACTGGTGCTCGGTGTGGCCCAGCTCGGGGTGCTGTTCCTGCTGGTCACGACCGGCTTCGAGACCGACCTCCAGCTGCTCACCAGGCTCGGCCGACCGGCCGTGACCACCTCGGCGGCCAGCCTCGTGGTGCCGCTGGCGGCGGGCTACGCCGTCGGCTACGTCCTGCCCGAGACCTTCGTCGGGGGCGGTAGCGGTCGAGGCAACTTCGCGATGTTCGTCGCGGTGGCGGTCAGCATCTCAGCGCTGGCGGTCGCGGGCCGGATCCTCACCGAGATGGGGCTCATGCGTCGCGACATCGGCCAGATCATCGTCGGGGTGGCGATGGCCAACGAGCTCGTCGGATGGATCCTGCTGGGCCTGCTGACCGGGATCGCCGTGAGCGGCTCGGTCGATGTCACCGAGCTGGTGCGTACGGTCGGCTCCCTGTCGTTGTTCCTGGTGCTGGCGCTGACGATCGGTCGGCGTGTGGTCGACCGGAGCCTGCGTGGCCTGCGGACGGCGGGCACCGGCAGCGCCGGGGCGCTGACGGCGACCGTGCTGTTCGCTCTCGCCGGTGCCGCGATCACCCAGGCCATCGGGGTGGAGGCGGCGCTCGGCGCCTTCGTCGCCGGTGTGGTGCTCGGTGGTTCCCGGTACCAGGACGCGGAGGCGATCCAGACGCTGGAGCGGATCACACGGAACGTCTTCGCGCCCATCTTCTTCGCCACCGCGGGCATCTTCGTCGACGTCGGTGCGCTCGTTTCCCGGGACGGGATGCTGTGGTTCGGCGTCCTGCTGGTCGTGGCGATCGTGGCCAAGTTCGTCGGTGCCTACGCCGGCACACGGTGGGGCGGCCGCGACCACGCGACAGCGGTGGCCATGGGGGTCGGCCTGAACGCTCGGGGCACGCTCGAGATCGTGCTGGCCACCATCGCGCTGTCCATCGGGGTCTTCAACACGGTGTCGTACTCGGCCGTGGTGCTGGTCGCGATGCTGTCGGCGCTGGCGACGCCGCCGCTGCTGCGCATGGCGCTGCGCCGTGTCACGCCGCCGGCCGCCGAGGCCGAGCGCCTGGAACGGGAGCAGCTGCTCTCCCAGAGCGTGATCGCGAACGTCGACCGGGCCCTGGTGCCCACCCGCGGTGGGGCCAACTCCGAGCTCGCTGCCCAGACCTTGGACCTGGTGCTGCAAGCCGAGGCGAGCGTGACGGTGCTGACCGTGCACGGCCCCGAGCACGACCCGGAGGTCTGCGGGTGTGAGGCCGCCCTCGACGGTGCCGCCGCCCACCTCGGTGGACGCGACATCGAGCGTCGGCGCGCGGTCGCGGCCAGCCCCGCCGATGCGGTGCTCAAGGAGGCCGGACTCGGCTACGGCCTCCTGACGCTCGGCATGACCGAGGGGTTCCGTGACAGCCAGGAGTTGTCCCCGACGCTGCGGGAGCTGCTCGTGAGCAGTGCCGTCCCCGTGCTGCTCGTGCGGCACGGTGCCCGGGGTGTGCGCCGGCCTGCGGAGTACCGACGCCTGGTCGTGCCCACCACCGGCACCCGCGTCACGCGAGCCGCCGAGGAGATCGCCGCCACGCTCGCTTCCCGGACCGACGCCATGATCGACCTGGTGCACGTCGTGCCCCGCCCGGACCGGGAGGCGGCCGACCGTTCGGCGACGGGAGCCACCGCGGCCAGGGAGACCGGCTCGGGGACGGCGCGGATGTCCACGGACGTGCGTGGCCCCGAGTCCCACCCAACTGGCGAGCTCCCGACCGCACAGGGGCTGCTGGCCCGAGGCATGGCACGGGTGGACCGCTTCGGGGTGGTCGCTGAAGGGCACATCCGTCAGGGGGTCCGGCCCTACGAGGGTGTGCAGCACGTCGCCGATGCCGTCGGCGCCGATGCGATCTTCTTGGGGACACAGGTCCGGTCGCTCGAAGGGCAGCCCTTCCTCGGACACGGGACCGAGTACCTGCTCGAGCACGCCCGCCAGACGGTGCTGGTGCTCGCGTTCCCCGCGAGCGAGGAGCCGGCCTGACCGCCGTGCCCGCGACGATCGGTCAGGACCGCCCGAGCGCGCCCGTACCCACGACCTGAGCAGGCCGCTCTACGCTGCGGCCGTCCGCGGCGAAGGAGTGGTGCGGTGTTCAAGGGCAACCAACCACCGAAGCATCACCAGGTCCGGATCCGGACCGCGGCCGGACAACGGACGCTGGCCGTGCGCTACGTCCGGATGTCCGGTGTGCGTGTGACGGACGTCGACGCCGACGCCGACACGGTGCGATGCGTCCCCGATGCGCAGGTACGGGTGCAGGTCGGCGAGCAGGTCTTCCCCGCACACGTGCTGACGGGCGCCGAGATCACCCTGTCCACCGACGGCCTGACTGGGCGTTCGCGCGCCCGCTTGCTGCGGGCGGCTGCGCGCGCCGCCGGTGGTCCTGCCGTCGAGGTGGTCATGGACGGGCCACGCGGGCGCCTCGGCTGACGACGCGCCGGATGCCACCGCTGGCGGTGTGACGGACCGGTCCCGTTCACCGAGCGCGGCCGCTCTCGGGTCGGGTGGCCGTCAGTCCAGCGGCGCCGGTGGCGGGCCCAGGATCTGGATGCCGTGCTCGAGACAGACGTCGGCCACATGGGTCGGGTCGATCGGGCCTGGCTCGGGCAGGGTCGCCCGTGGTGTGGGCACGCCCAGCGCCGTCACCATCCGGTCGAACCGCGGTGCGGTGACCCGTGAGCCGGTGACGCAGATGAACCGGGCGGTCGGTGAGTGCACCTGGAAGGTGTGCGGGATGCCGTGGGGGAGGAAGGCGAGCCCACCCTGCCCCGTCGTGAGCCGGTCGTCGCCGCTGTGGAACGCGACCTCCCCGTCGAGCACCACGAACAGCTCGTCCTCGTCGTGGTGCTGGTGCAGCGGTGGCCCGAGCCCGCGGGGCGCGGCGAACTCGACGACGCTGAGTGCTCCGTCATCACCGCCGCGGACCTTGATGGTCGCGAGGTGGTCGAGGAAGTGGAGGTGGTGGCCCGAGCCGGGTGCGATGACCTCTGGAACTCGGGCGTCGGTGGTGTCGGTGTGCATGTGCGCACCCTGGCGCCCACCCTTCGGACAACCTTCGGAGTCGGGGCCACCCGGCGACGCGCAGGCGTCCAGCCCCGGCACGCCCGGCTACCCGAAGGCCTCGAGCTCCGGGGCTGGGAGCCCGAGTTCGGCCATCGCCGCGACGAACGCCTCGTGCGCCCGCTCGGCTTCGGATACGGCCCCGAGCCGGCGCAACGCGGTGAGCAGGAGGCGGTGGGCGTCCTCGTCGAAGTCGTCGACCTCCCGCAGCCGGAGGCTGAGCTGGACCGCGGCACCGAGGTCGCCGTCCTCGAGCAGCCGCTGTGCCTCCCGCCGGGCAGCGACCACGAAACGGGCCTGGGCTTCGGCGCGGGCCCCGGTCGTCCATGCCTCGTACACGTCCTCGGGGAGGAAGGGGCCCGGGTAGGCCGCGACGACGGCGGCGTCGCCGGTCGCCCGGAAGAACGCCTCGAGATCGGTGTCGACCTCACGCAGGTCGAGGCGCACGCTGTCACGGTCCGCGATGACCCCACCGTGGAGCACGCGGCGCACCCCGGAGAGCTGGACCGAGAGGCGCGCACCGAGCCGTCGGCGGTCGGTCTCGTCGGGCCACAACAGCTCGAACAGCTCATCGCGGGTGACCGGCCACCCACGCGCGGCCACCAGCCGCTTGCACAGCTGCCGGGCGCGGCGCGAGCCCCATGCCGCCACCGGGACCTCCTCGCCATCGACCTCGACGGCGAAGCGCCCGAGTGTCACGATGCCCACCGCCCGCTGCCGCGGTGTCCCGACCCGTGGTGATCGCACCGCGCCGGTGACGAACCGCTCGACCTCGTCCATCCACCCGTCGACGTCCCCCGAGTAGGCGAAGTGGTCCTCGCCCGGCTGCTCGAACAGACGAGCGTTCGGCAGCAGCTCGGCCAGCTCACGGCCTCGCGCCACGGGGATGACCCGATCGCGGGTGCGATGGAGCACGAGCGCGGGGTGGTGGATCGACGGTGCCAGCTCCCGTACGTCCATGGACATCGAGAGCTCCAGCAGTTCGAGCAGGGAGTCCTGACTGGCGGCGTAGCGCTCGTAGCGCTGGTGCCATCCGGGGAAGCTGGGGTCCTGGGCGGAGAGGGTGGGTGCCATACCACGCGCGACCGGCGAGTCGTCGGTCCCCCAGCGCGCGGCGTACTCCGGGATGCCGGCACGGTACGCCTCGCGTTCCTCCTCGCTCTGGTCAGGGGGGAGCAGCGTGGCACCGGTCCCGGACAGGATCAGGCTGTCGACGCGGTCGGGGTAGGTCGCGGCGAACAGCAGGGTCATCGGTCCGCCCTCGGAGTTGCCGAACAGGTGGGCGTGCTCGATGCCGGCGTGGTCCATCACGGCCCGCAGGTCGTCGACCCGTTCGTCGAGGTCGGCGATCCGTCCGCGGCGATCGGAGCAGCCCGTGCCACGCTTGTCGAAGTGGAGGTAGCGGCAGAAGGACGCGAAGCGCTCCAGCATCGCACGGACGGCCGGCTGCTCCCAGGACAGCTCGATGTTCTGCGCCGTGGGTGGGATGGCGACCACGGTGTGCTCGCCGGCGCCGAACAGCTGGTAGGCGAGTCGCGCCCCGCGCGCCGGCGCGAAACGCGTCTGTGGCACGGGGTCCATCACCACGCCGCTGCTCTCCCAGGCTCGCGGTCGTACCTTACTCGCGCTCGGTCTCCACGCGCCCGCGCGCTGGGGCGCTCCACCCCATGGCGTGAACACCCGGGTGGCCTGAGCCTGGCCGGTCCGCCCCCTTCCTCGTGCCTGGGGGCGCCGGCGGCACGGACGCCGACGTTCGTCCACCTGAGGTCCGTCGTCACCCTTCCTAGGGTGTCCGCCACGACCGACCGGGAGACGACGTCGATGGCCGTCTATCGCTGGTATCCGAAGGGCGCCGCGCAGGACGAGCTCCAGCGCATCGCGCGTGTCCAGATCGAGCGGGGCCTGGGTGAGCTCGACGAGGGGGACCGGCATCACGCGGTGCATGCCGTCCGCAAGCGCGGCAAGAAGATCAGGGCGCTACTGCGCCTGATCCGTCCTGCCGCCCCCGACCTCTACCGTCGCGAGAACGCGGCGTTCAGGGACATGATGCGCCGCGTCGCCGCCGACCGGGATGCTGGTGTCGCGGTCGAGACCTACGACGACCTGCTGGAGCGGTTCAGCGACGATGGCATGGCCGAGGAGCTCGCACCGGTACGTGCCGCCCTGGCTCAGCGCCGAGCGGAGGTGCTCGGCGAGGAGCTCGACCACCGCCTGCACGCGATCCGGATGGACCTGCTCGCCGCCCGAGAACGGGTGGGGGCCTGGGAGCTCGAGGGTGAGGGCTTCGAGGTGTTCGCGGGCGGCGTCGCGAAGACCTACGGCCGGGCCCGTGCGCGTCTGGCCGATGCCTACACCCACGGCACCTCAGAAGCGTTCCACCTGTGGCGCAAGCGCGCGAAGTACCACCGCTACCACCTCCGGCTCCTTCACGAGGCCTGGCCTGCTCTCGTCAAGGCCCAACGCCAGCAGGTCCACGAGCTCACCGATCTGCTGGGCGACGACCACGACCTGGCCGTCCTGCGACGGGACCTCGTCGATGAGCCCGAACGCTTCGGGGGCGAGCGCCTGGCCGCGGCGCTGTGTGGGTTGCTCGACCGCCGCCGTGCTGAGCTGCAGGCCGCGGCGCGGCTCGTCGGGCAGCGATGCTTCGCCGAGGAGCCGGAGCGCTTCGTCGACCGCCTCCGCAGCTACTGGGAGAGCTCGTCCACCGCACCGCAGGGTGCCGGTGCGTTGTCGGATCCAGCCGTGGTGCCCGGACGCTGAGGACTGCGGTCGGGACGAGCCCACGCGTGGATGGGGCCTGGGGCGCGCGACGCTCGTCAGCCTGCTAGACCGGGATCGACGATCGGCAACGCCCGCCGCTGGCGATGAGCTACCCCCGTCCCCAGGCGAAGGAGCGACGATGACCGGCCACCGACGCGAGGGGTCCGCCCGGACCGGCCATCTGGGCCTGTGCACCGACCTCTACGAACTGCGGATGGTCTCCTCCTATCTCCGCCAGGGAATGACCGCTCCGGCGACGTTCAGCCTGTTCATCCGCCCGAACGCGGCCCGGCCGTGGTACGTGGCGCTCGGTATCGAACGGGCCCTGGAGCTGCTGTCGACGTTCACCTTCGGGCCGCAGGAGCTCGACGAGCTCGAGCGACTGGGGATCGATCGTGATGTGCGCGAACAGTTCGCTGACTGGCGGATCGATTCCGGTGAGCTGTGGGCCGTCCCCGACGGCACGGTCGTCCTCGCGCAGGAGCCGCTGCTGGAGATGACCGCGCCACTGCCCGTGGCACAGCTGCTCGAGACCGCGGTGATGAACGTGGTGCAGTACCCGACGCTGGTGGCGACCAAGGCCGCGCGCTGTGCGCTGGTCGCCGAGGATCGCAAGCTGGCGGACTTCGGTTTCCGCCGGGCACATGGTCTGGAGACCGGCATCGAAGCCGCGATGGCCGCCTACGTCGGCGGCGGGTTCGCGACCAGCAACGTCGAAGCCGGCCGCCGCTACGGGCTCCCGACCACCGGCACGATGGCGCACTCCTACGTGCAGGCCTGCCCCGACGAGCGCGAGGCCTTCCGCCGCTTCACCTGCGACCACCCCGACCACAGCGTCCTGCTGGTCGACACCTACGACACGATCGAGGGGGTGCGTCGCGCGATCGAGGTGTCCCAGGAGCTCGGACGGGCGCCGCGTGGCGTGCGGCTGGACTCCGGCGACCTCGGGCGGTTGGCCGTCGAGGCGCGGCGGCTGCTGGACGAGGCGGGCTTCGCGGACGCCGAGGTGATCGCCTCGGGGGGGCTCGACGAGGAGCAGATCCATCGTCTGGTCCGTCAGGGTGCGCCGATCGACGGGTTCGGCGTCGGTACGTCGTTGACGGTGTCGCAGGACCACCCCGGGCTCGACATCGTCTACAAGCTCGTCGAGTACGACGGCCGTCCCGTCGCCAAGTTCAGCGGCGACAAGAGCATCTTCCCGGGCCGCAAACAGGTCTTCCGTCGCGACGACGACGTCTCGATGGACACGCTCTCGGCTCGTGCCGCCACCGAGGCCGGCGCGCCACTGCTGGAACCGATCTGGCGCGACGGCGCCCGGCTCATCGACGGCTTCGAACTCGAGACCGTTCGTGAGCGGGTGCGCCACGGGCTCGAGATGCTCCCCGAGGGTTGGCGGCGCCCGCCCTACGTCGAGGAGGCGCCCCTGCCGGCCATCGGCCGCGACCTGGACGAGCTCACCGAGGAGGTCCGCCGCAGCGTGTTCGAGGACGCCGGCTCCTGACGGTGCGGTGCCAGCGACGTCCGTTCGGACGATGCCGGACGCGGACGGGCAGGGCAGGGTCGAGATGATGGGCCGCTGTCGGCCTCTCGTCGTCATGGAGAACCTCATGCCCTCAGGCCCGCCATCCCGTGGAGCCGACCGATCGCAGCGAAAGCTCCGCGAGCTGCCGTCAGCGCTCCCGGTACGGGAACGCTTCGGGGAACGGGTGCGTGGCGAGCTCGCCGTCTTCCTCGACTACGACGGGACACTGACCCCGATCGTGGATGACCCGGACGATGCGCTGCTCAGCGATGAGATGCGGGTCGCGATCACCGAGCTGGCCGCGACCACCCTCGTCGCCGTCGTCAGCGGGCGTGACCTCCAGGATGTCCGGGGCAAGGTCGGGATCGACGGCCTGGCGTACGCCGGCTCCCACGGTTTCGACATCCGCCATCCCGACGGCTCCTCCGAACAGCTCGCGGTCGAGGCGTTGGGGGCGCTCGACGCGGCGCAGGCGACGCTCGAGGAGCGGGCGGGCGAGGTGGAGGGCGCGCGCGTGGAGCGCAAACGGTTCGCCATCGCGGTCCACGACCGGCAGGTCGAGGATCGGGCCCAGCGACAGCGGCTCGCTCGCATCGTGGAGGAGGTGGGCCGTTCCCACGAGGAGTTGCGCAGCACCGGGGGCAAGCGGATCCACGAGCTGCGGCCCGACATCGACTGGGACAAGGGCCGGGCCATCGAGATGCTGCTGTCCGAGCTCGACGCCGAGGACCGCGTGCCGATCTACGTCGGCGACGACCTCACCGACGAGGACGGCTTCCGGGCGGTCCTGGCCCGGGGCGGCATCGCGGTGGTGGTCCGAGGGGAGGACGACCAGCGGGGCACGCTCGCCGACGCCGCTCTGGACGCTCCGGCGGAGACCGGTCGGTTCCTGGCCGAGTTGGCCGAGCTGTCGCGGCAGGCGGAAGCCGGCCACGAGGAGGAGGACCGCACATGAGCGTGTGGACGCTGACCTACGAGGGCTTCGATCCCGGCCAGGAGGGGCTCCGCGAAGCGCTGTGCACCCTCGGCAACGGCGTGCTCGGCAGCCGCGGTGCCGCACCCGAGTCACGTGCCGACGAGGTGCACTATCCAGGCACCTACCGCGCTGGGGTCTTCAACCGGTTGACCGACCATCTCGACGAGATGGAGATCACCAACGAGTCCATGGTCAACCTGCCCAACTGGCTGCTCCTGCAGTTCCGGGTCGACGACGGCCCCTGGTTCGCCGCGGCCGATGCCCGCTTCGACGAGTACCGCACGGAGCTCGACCTGCGTCGGGGTGTCCTCACGCGGCACATGGGCATCGTCCTGGATGATGCTCGCACACTGCGGGTCACCCAACGTCGCCTGGTCCACCTCGCTGACGCGCGCCTGGCAGCCTTGGAGACCACGTTCCGAGCCGAGGGCTTCTCCGGCACCCTCACGGTGCGCTGCGCCATCGACACCGCCGTGACCAACTGGGGTGTCGAGCGGTACCGCGACCTGTCCGCCGAGCATCTCGACGTGCTGTCCCGTGAGGAGGTGGACGAGGAGACGGCGCTGGTCGTCGCGGAGACGAACCAGTCGCACGTGCGTCTCGCTGAGGCGCAGCGCACGCGGGTCTTCGACGACGACCGGCAGCAGCTGGACGACGTGGAGCGACGCTGGCTCGATGAGGACGGCCTGATCGGCCACGAGCTCCAGTTGCCGCTCGAGCCGGACCGTCCGATCTCCGTCGACAAGGTCGTCGCCATCGTCGTGATGGGCGATCCCGCCATCTCCGAACCGGGGGAGACGGCCGTGCGCGCCACCGTCCAGGCGGAGAGCTTCGGGCAGCTGCGGGCCAGCCACGTCGCCAAGTGGGATCAGCTGTGGGACCGGTTCGAGCTGCGGTTCGGCGAGGATGACGAGATCCAGCGGGTCGTCAATCTGCACACCTTCCACGCGCTGCAGACCACGTCACACAACACGATCGACCGCGACGTCGGCGCACCCGCCCGAGGCTTGCACGGAGAGGCCTACCGCGGGCACATCTTCTGGGACGAGGTGTTCATCCTCCCGTACCTGAACCTGCGGATGCCGGTGCTGACCAGATCCCTGCTGCTCTACCGCTACCGGCGTCTGGAGGAGGCCCGGGCCCGAGCGAAGCGAGCGGGCTGCGAGGGAGCCAGCTTCCCCTGGCAGAGCGGGTCCGACGGCCGCGAGGAGTCGCAGGAGATGCACCTCAACCCGGTCTCGGGTGAGTGGCAGCCGGACAACTCCCAGCTCCAGCACCACATCAACCTGGCGGTCGCCTACAACGTGTGGCAGTACGTCGAGACGACGGCCGACCGCGAGTTCCTGCGCTACTACGGCCTGGAGCTCCTGGTGGAGGTCACCCGGTTCTTCGCCAGCCTCGCCAGCTACGACCGCATCGACGACCGATACCACCTGCGAGGCGTCATGGGGCCGGACGAGTTCCACGACGGCTACCCCGACCGTGACGCGCCGGGGCTGGACGACAACGCCTACACGAACCTCATGGTCGTCTGGACGATCCAGCGCACCTTCGAGCTCCTCGAGCTCCTGCCGGAGCAGGTGTCCCACGATGCTCTCAGCGAGCTGGACGTGACCCGCTCGGAGCTGGATCGGTGGGAGGATCTCACCCGGCGGATGTTCGTGCCGTTCCACGACGAGGGCATCATCAGCCAGTTCGCCGGCTACGAGCAGCTCGAGGAACTCGACTGGGAGGCCTACCGGCAACGCTACGACGACATCCACCGGCTCGATCGCATCCTCCATGCGGAGGGAGATGACCCGAACCGCTACCGGATCAGCAAGCAGGCCGACACGCTGATGCTGTTCTACCTGCTGACCTCGGACGAGCTCGACCGCATGCTCCAGCAGCTCGGCTACGAGTGGTCGCCCGAGCTGATCCCGACGACGATCGAGTACTACCGCGAACGGACCTCGCACGGGTCCACGCTCAGTGCGGTGGTCCACAGCTGGCTGCTCGCCCGTTCGGATCGACCCCGCTCATGGGCACTGTTCGAGCAGGCGCTGCGCAGCGACGTCGACGACATCCAGGGAGGGACGACCCAGGAGGGCATCCACCTCGGGGCGATGACCGGGACCCTGGACCTGGTGCAGCGTGGCTACACCGGGCTGGCCATCGAGGAAGACGTGCTCCGTTTCGAGCCGATGCTGCCGGACGAGGTGGCCGAGCTCACCTTCCTCCTCCACTACCGGGGCCACCAGCTGCAGGTGCACGTCGAGCACACGTGCCTGAACGTGACCGCAGCTCCATCGGACCTCGAAGCGGTGCAGATCGGCTTCGAAGAGCAGCGCGAGACGCTCCGGGCGGGTGAGACCCTGACCTTCACCATGGCCAAGTGAGCGCCGGGGCGCAGCCTGCTGACATCCGGCGGCGAGCGCGTGCCGTCGCGCGCGCGACCGTGTGAGGCCCCGCCAGGTCAGGTGCGCCGGGCGACCGCTGCCACCTCCGCGAGCAACCGCTCGACGGCGGCATCGTCGTCGGCCTCCACGTTCAGTCGCAGGACCGGCTCGGTGTTGCTCGGACGCAGGCTGAACCAGCCGGCGTCGGTGTCGATCAGCAGCCCGTCCTCGTCGTCGACCGGCCCACGGCCGGCGAAGTGTGCGCGGACGTGATCGAGGGCGGCCTGCGGGTCGGCCACCTCGACGTCGTGCTCACCCGAGGCGGCGTACCGGTCGTAGGGCGCGACGACCTCCGACAGGGGGGCGCCGGCCTCTGCGACCGCCTCGAGCAGCACCAACGCCGTGATGACACCCGAGTCCGCTCGGTGGTTGTCACGGAAGTAGTGATGCCCCGAGTGCTCGACGGCGTAGATCGCACCCGTGTCGGCCATGCGCTCCTTGATGAAGGAGTGCCCGACGCGGGTACGGATGGCCACGCCCCCCGCGGCGGCGATCGTCTCCGGGACGGTGCGTGAGCACACCAGGTTGTACAGCACGGTCGCGCCGGGCTCCCGGCGGAGCAGCCGTTCCGCGACCACGGCGCCGATGAGCGAGGACGGGACCATCCGGCCCCGCTCGTCGACGGCGAAGACCCGGTCGGCGTCGCCGTCGAACGCCAGGCCGAGCGCGTGGCCTCCGGCGCGAACGGCGGCCTGCAGGTCCCGCAGGTTGGCCGGGTCGAGGGGGTTGGCCGGATGGTTGGGGAAGGAACCGTCGAGCTCGAAGTACAGCTCCTCGGTCACGATCGGGGTCTGGGCGACCACCGCTGGCCACACGTGGCCGGCCATCCCGTTGCCGGCGTCGACCACCACCGAGACCTCGGTCAATGCGGCGACGTCGACGAAGCTGCGCACGTGCGCCGCGAAGCCCTCCAGCAGATCGAGATCGCTGCGGGTGCCGCGGTGCCCCCCCTTGAGGGGAACGTCGGTGGTCGCGCCATCGGCGGTGGCCTGAGCCGGCGTCCTGCCGGCTAGGACGTCGGCCGCGACGTCGCGGAGCTCCGCGAGCCCGCTGGTGATCGACACGGGGACGGCACCGGCGCGCGAGAGCTTGATGCCGTTGTAGGTCGAGGGGTTGTGACTGGCGGTGAACATCGCGGACGGCAGCCCGAGCTCCCCTGAGGCCCAGGTCACCAGGTCGGTGGAGGCGAGCCCGAGGTCGCGCACGTCGACGCCCTGCGAGGTCACCCCGTCGACGAAGGCGTCGACCAGCACCGGTGAGGACGCACGCATGTCGCGCCCGACCAGCAGCGCCTGGTCGCCCGCGACGAGCACCGACGCCGCGGCGACCCCGAGCGCGCGGGCGACCTCGGGATCCAGCTCCCGGTCCACCAGTCCCCGGATGTCGTAGGCCTTGACGATCCGGTCGAGCACGTCGGGGGTGGCTGCGGACATGGTCGCTCCTGCACGGCTCGGAAAGGCGCGGACCTTAGCCGCCGTCGTCCCTCTACCCTGCCCGGCAGGGCTCGTGTGCGCGGGCGGTCCGCGCCCCGGGACCGGCGGCGGTGTGGTCTTCGGAGAGGAGCCGGGGTGCAGGCGGTCCGAGAAGCGATGATCGTGGCCGGCGGCGCGGGCACGCGCCTGCGGCCGCTGACGGACACGACGCCCAAGCCACTGCTGCCGTTCTGCGGTGAGCCGTTCCTGGCGGGGGTACTGGTGCGACTGGCCGATGCCGGGGTCCGGCGCGTCTGGCTCGTGGTGGGGGCCGACCCCTCGCCGTTCATGGTCCTGCGACCGCTGGCGCGGGCCCACGGGGTCGAGCTGGAGGCGGTACCGGAGCCGGAGCCGCTGGACACGGCCGGAGGTGTCCGCTCGGCGATCGAGCGGTGCGACGGCAGCGTGTTCGTGCTCAACGGTGACGTGTTGACCGACGTGGACCTCGCCTCGGTCGGACGCAGCCACCTCGAGACCGGCGCCGACGCCACGCTCGTGCTGACCCGTGTCGAGGACACGTCCACCTTCGGCGTGTGCGTCCTCGAGGGCGATCGCATCACCGGCTTCATCGAGAAGCCACCACCGGGGACGCTGCCCGATCAGGATGCGATCAACGCCGGCACCTACGTGCTGCGACCCGAGGCCCTCAGCCGGTTCCCGCAGGGCCGGCTGTCCTTCGAGCGCGAGGTGTTCCCGGGCCTGGTCGCCGACGGCGCGCTCGTGCACGGCGTGGTCAGCGATGCGGTCTGGGCCGATCTCGGCACGCCGGAACGCTACCTCGAGGGGCATCGCCTGGCGCTGGCCGGTTCCCTGCGGTGGCCGGCGCTGGCGGCGGTCCCCGAGGACGGCGACCGGGTGCGCCGTCAGCCCGACGTCGAGGTGGCCGCCGGCGCACGGGTGCAGGGTCCCGCCCTGCTCGCCACGGGGTCGATCGTCGCGGCCGGAGGCCGGGTCGGTCCCGATGTCGTGCTCGGCCTGGGATGCCGGATCGGGACCGATGCCACCGTCACCGACAGCGTGCTGGGCGCCGGGACGGTGGTCGAGGCGGGTGCGACCGTGCATGGCGTGATCAGCGGTACCGGGGCCGTGGTCGGTGCCGAGGCAGCGTTGTCCGGTCCCGTGACGATCGGTGACGGCGTGGTCGTGCCGGCCGGCTCCGCCCTCGGTCCGGGCACCCGCATCCCGGCGCCATGAGGCGGGATCGACCCACGGCGAGCCGGCCTGCGTCACTCGTCGAACGGCGACGCGTGGTGCCCGTGCTCCTGGTCCTGGGGGCTTCGCTCCTGCTGTCGGGAGTCACCTCGGCGTCGGCTGCTGGGTTGCCGCCCGGCGGCTGGTCGGCCCCGGCCTCAGGGCTCGCGCAGCAGGAGGGGGACGATGGGCAGCAGGAGCCCCCTCCGGGAGGTGACGGCGAGGGCGAGAACGGGGAGGGTGACCCCGGCACGCCGGGCGAGCCAGCTCCGGACGGTGAGGAGACGGAGGAGCCGACCGTTCCCGCGACGACCGTCCCGGCGGTGCGGTCCTCCACGATCCCACTCGCCTCGATCGTGGTGGCCGTGGTGGTCCTGGTGCTCGGCGGCGTCGGTCTGGGACGTGTGCTCGCGCGCCCGAAGCGTGACGCCGTCGGTGCGGCCACACCGATGTCGTCACGTGCGCCGGTCGCGCCCTCGCCGAGCGAGGTGGCCGCGCCGTTGCCCCCGGCCGCGACGTCCCCGCCGGGCGGGTCCACACGACGTGCTGCCGCTCAGCCTCCGGTCGAGTCCGTCGCCGCCGGTGGTCCTCGCCGCATCGACCGCTGGACCCTGGAGCTGCTCCTCGAGGTCGGTCGAGCCCTGATCGACAGCGGGGATGCGGTCGGCAACGTGCACGAGGTCCTGCGCAGGATCGCCACCGTCAACGGCGCTCCCGACATCGGCAGCATCATCCTGCCGACGGCGCTGATCGTCTCCATCCCGCAGGGCGACAGCGTCGAGACCGAGGTCGCCCCCGCGGGGCAACAGCGGCTGCGCCTCGATCAGGTCGAGGAGGTGGTGCGGGTCGCCACCGCCGCCGAGGAGGGACGGCTCACCCCGGCCGAGGGCATCGCCGCCATCGCTGCAGCGCGCGAGATGCCGCCGCCATCATCCAACGTGGCCCGCACCTGGGGCTACGCCATGTTCACCGTGGGTCTGGCCATGATCCTGCGAGCGGGCCTGCTCGAACTGCTCCTGGCTGCAGGACTCGGTCTGGCGGTAGGTGTGCTGCAACTGCGCACGGAGCGCCTGCGCGCGTCCTACCGGGTCTTCCTCCCGGTCGTCGCCGCCTTCGCGGTGGCGGCCGTGGTGTTCGGACTCGGACGGTTCCTGGGCGATCTGTCGTTGTTCCCGCCGATCGTGGCTCCGCTCGTGGCCTTCCTGCCCGGAGCGGTGCTGACGACCGCGGTCTTCGAGCTCTCCACCGGCCACCTCCTGTCGGGCTCGAGCCGCCTGGTCGCCGGGACGCTCCAGCTGGTGCTGCTGGGTCTGGGCGTCGTCGCGTCCGCGGAGCTGCTGGGTGTGCCGGCAGCGCAGGTCAGCGGGGTGGTCGGCGGCGCCGTCGGTGTGCTCGAGCCATGGCTCGGCGTCGCCATCTTCGGCGTCGGAGTCGTGGTCTTCCACGGGGTCCGTCGGGCCTCGTTGCCGTGGATCCTGCTGGTCCTCGTCCTCGCCTATGCGGGCCAGGTGCTCGGCGGGCTGTTCTTCGGCGCCACCCTGTCAGCGTTCTTCGGGGCACTGGTCATGACGCCGGTCACCGTGTTCGCTGCGGCCCAGCCGTCCGGTCCACCGGCGCTGGTCAGCTTCCTGCCGGGATTCTGGCTGCTGGTGCCAGGAGCGCTGGGTCTCGCGGGCATCACCAGCATCCTCGACGCAGACCGTGTAGAGGGCATCGCCTCGTTGACCACGATGGGGGTCTCGATGATCGGCATCGCGCTCGGCGTGCTGCTCGGGATGACGGTGGGCGCCGAACTGGTCGCACGTTTGACGAGCAGAAGGGGTCCCGCGCGCAGGCTGCTCTCCCACGGGGCCGAGTGAGCAGCGGGATGCCTGGCGGTCAGGCGCCCGACAGCCCCCAGGCCACCACGGCGATGACGGTGGCGATGGCGATCAGCGTGGTCAGGGCGATGCCGACCCAGCCGAGCGCCACTGCGAGTGTGCCGATCCCGTGGTCGATGACCCCCTTGCGCTGAGCGCCCGCGTGCACCCGTCGGCCGATCCGTACCGACCAGAAGCCGAGCGGCGGGAGCACCGTCACGGACAGGATCGCGATCGCCAACGCGGGGATCGCCTCCTGCTGCAGGCGCTCATCGGCCCCTGGTGCGGTCATCTCTGCCTCCACCTCCTCGGTGACGTCAACCGGACCGTGCACGGCGGATGAGCGTCGTAGCAGAGCACATCCGCCCGGGCGGGCGGGACACTTTGGTGTCGACGCGCTTGACGTCGAGGCGGTGCTCTGCCAATGTTCCTAACACCGTTAGCGAAACCGAACAGCGATAGGAAGAGCTCGTGGTGGCCACGGGAGCTGGCATCGCGGGAGCCGGCGTCACGGACGTGCGCAGCAGACGGCGCGAGCAGGTCCGGGCCGAGATCCTCGAGGCAGCCTGGCGGCTGAGCGCCCGTGACGGCATCGCCGGCCTGTCCCTGCGGGAGGTCGCCCGTGAGGTGGGCATGCAGGCCCCGTCGCTGTACACCTACTTCGAGAGCAAGGCCGCCATCTACGACGCGATGTTCGCCACCGGCTACCGGGAGCTCGACGCAGCCCTCGGTGACCTCGAGGTGGCCGGCGATCCCGTCGACGTCCTCGCCGCAGCGATCGACCGCTACCTCGCGTTCT